>DASRDR010000150.1:0-12600 GCA_035652475.1 Candidatus Methylomirabilota bacterium
CACCGCGAGAGCGAGCGCCAGGGTGGAGGAGACGACCGTGCCGTACACGAACGGGAGCGCGCCGAAGCGCTCGGCGACGGGATCCCACGTGGAGCCGACGAGGAACCGCCATCCGAAGGCGCGGATCGCCGGCCGCGCCGCATGGCCCATCCCGACGACGAGGCCGGCCACCACGACGATGACGGCCAGTGCCCCGACGCGGGTGATCGCGTCGTAGACGCGGTCGCCCCGGCGCGCCCAGTGGGTCGCCGCGGCGAGGCCGGGCGGCGGCGCCCCGGTGGCCGCCCCGGTCGGGCCGCCCGTCACTGGGCGGCGAGGAGGCTCTGGCCGCGGAAGGTGATGCCCCGCAGCGTCGCCTCGATCCGGGTCACCACCTGGGGCGGGAGGGGCGCGTACAGGAGGTCCTTCGCGAACCGCTGGCCGTCGTGGGTGGCCCACCACAGGAACTTCACCAGCGCGCGCCCCTTCGCCTGGTCCGGCTGCTCCCGGTAGACCAGGAGCCACGTGAAGCTCGCGATCGGGTAGGCGTCCGGGCCGGGCGGGTCGGTCAGCGACACCCGGAAGTCGGCCGGCATGCCGGCGGCCTCGGCGGCTGCCCGGGTCGTGCTCTCGACCGTCGGTGTGACGAGGCGCCCGTTGCGGTTCCGGATGGCCGCCACCGGCAGCTGATTCTGGACCGCGTACGCGAGCTCGACGTAGCCGAGGGCGCCCGGTGTGCTCTTCACCTGCCCGGCGACCCCCTCGTTGCCCTTTCCCCCGAGCCCGATCGGCCAGTTCAGGGACGTCCCCCGCCCGACCTTCCCGGCCCATTCCGGACTCACCTTCGAGAGGTAGTCCGCCCAGATGAAGCTCGTCCCGCTGCCGTCGGAGCGGTGGACGACGACGATCGGCTGGTCCGGGAGCGCGACACCCGGATTGGCGGCGACCAGGCGCGGGTCGTTCCACCGGGTGACCTTGCCGAGGAAGATGTCGGCCAGCACGTCGGCCGTCAGCTGGAGCTTCGGTCGGCCGGCCAGGTTGTAGGTGGCCACCACGGCGCCCAGCACCGTCGGGATGTGCAGGAGGGGCGCCGGCGCCGCCCTGAGCTGCTCGTCGGTCATCGGCCCGTCGCTCGCCCCGAAGTCGACGGTGCGGGCCAGGATCTGCCGGATCCCGGCGCCGCTGCCGATCGACTGGTAGTTGAACCGGGCGCCCGGCTCGACCCTCGCGTACTCGTCGAACCACTTCGAGTAGAGCGGGTAGGGGAAGGTGGCCCCCGCCCCGTTGATGAGCGCCTCGGCCGCCGCGGGGGTCACCGGCCCGACCGTCACCAGCGCGAGCGGCAGGAGCAGCGCGGCCCAGACACGTCGCATGCGGGGATCTCCTCTCCGGTTGGCGTGCTCGCTCGCATCCATCTCGCCGTCGAGTGTCCGCCGCGGACGTTACGGATCGGTGACGGCCAGGTAAATTCTGCGTGACGTGCCGCGGGCGCGAGGGGCGCGCGCGGAGTGCCCGCGTCGGGCGCGGCGGACGGCGTCAGGCGGCGGGCAGCGTGAACCGAACGGTCGTGCCGGAGCCCGGCTCGCTCTCGATCGCCAGCTCGCCGCCGTGCGCGTGCACGAGGTGCTTGACGATGGCCAGGCCGAGTCCGGTCCCGCCCAGCTCGCGCGAGCGCGCCTTGTCGACGCGGTAGAAGCGCTCGCTGATGCGGGGGAGGTCCCGCGGCGGGATCCCGATGCCGGTGTCGCTGACGGCCGTCTCCACCCACCGGTCCCGGCGCTCCGCCCTGATGGCGATGCGTCCGCCGGCCGGCGTGTACTTCACGGCGTTGTCGACCAGGTTCACCAGGATCTGGGACACGCGGTCGGGGTCGGCGCGCACCGCCAGGTCCGCCGGCACCCGGTTCTCGAGCTGGAGGCCGCGGCGCGCGACCTCGCGCTCGAACGTCGCCGTGACCAGGGCCGTCGCCTCGCGCAGCGCCACCCGGGTCGGGACGGGCACCGCCCGGCCGGACTCGACGTCGGAGAGCTGGAGCAGGTCGTCCACCAGGCGCCCGAGGCGCACCGCGTGCGTGTGCGCGATGGCAAGGAACCGTCGGGCGTGCGCCGGCTCCTCGAGCCTCTCCTCCAGCAGCGTTTCCAGGTAGCCGCGGATCGCCGTGAGGGGCGTCCGCAGCTCGTGCGACACGTTGGCGACGAATTCCGCCCGGACCCGCTCGAGCCGACGCAGCTCGGTGACGTCGTGGAGCACGAGCACCGTGCCGGCCTCCGGCCCGGCGAGCGGCACCGCCGCCGCGTGCGCCCGGAGGACTCTCCCGATCGGCGGTCCGAGCTCGATCTCGTGGCTGGACGGGGCCCCCGGAGCGGCCCGGCGCGCACCCTCCGCGACGTCGGCCAGCGCCTTCTGCCGGACCACCTCGAGGAGCGCGCGGCCCGCGACCGCCTCGTCGGGCGGGACGTGGAGGATCCGTCGGGCGGCGGGGTTCATCAGGAGCGTCCGCCCGCGGTGGTCCAGCGCGATGACCCCCTCGACCATGCCGTCCAGGATCGCCGCGACCTCCGCCCGCTCCGTCTCGAGCGCCGCCATCTTGGCGCGAAGGGCTGCCGCCATCTGGTTCAGTGCCTCCCCCAGCTCCGCGATCTCGTCGTCCCCGGTGACGCGAACCTGCTGGGCCAGGTTTCCCTGTGCCATCTGCCGGGCGACGACGCGCATCCGGGTGACCGGGCGGGTGATCCGCCGCGTCACGAAGACCGCGAACCCGAGCGACAGCGCCACGGCGAGCGCCGCGCCGGCGATCACCGTGCGGCGGACCTCCGCGGCGGCATGGCTGACCGCGGTCAGCGGCATGGCCAGCCGGATCACGCCCCCCGGGCGGTCCGGCCCGCCGAGGGGGACGGCGACGTACAGCATCGGGACGTCCAGCGTCCGGCTCTGCCGGATGTCGCTGCCGGGCCCGCCGGCGAGCGCCGTCGCCACCTCGGGACGCGTCGCGTGATTCTCCATGGTCTCCGGGTCGTGCGCGGAATCGGCGAGGACACTCCCGTCCGGGGCGATCACGGTCAGGCGCGCCCCGACGGTGGCGGCATAGCGCTCCACCAGGTGACGGAGCTCGGCGGGCGGCCGCGTGGCGCCGCGGGGCGGGCGCAGCGCGTCCTCGAGGAGCCGCGCGGAGGTGAGCAGCCCCGCTCGCAGGCTCTCCACGACCCGTCGCTCCAGGATCGGTGTGACGTAGAGGGCCATGCTCGCGGTCCCCGCCGCGGTCACGGCGAGAACCGCCAGCGTCAGGCGCACCACCAGCCGAAGGCGGGGCAGGGCGGGCACCGCTCAGGCCTCGAGGGCGAGCCGGTAGCCCAGGCCCTTCACGGTCTCGATGAGCCTCGCCGCCGGACCGAGCTTCTCGCGCAGCCGGCGGACGTGGACGTCCACCGTGCGGGACTCGATCTCGGCCGCGTTGGCGTACCCCCAGACGGTCTCGAGGAGCTGCTCGCGCGTCAGCACCCGCCCGCCGGCGCGGGCGAGCGCCGCCAGGAGCCCGAACTCCTTCCCGGTCAGCTCCACCGGGACCCCGCCGACCACCACCCGGCGCCGCCCCTCGTCGATCGCGAGGTCCCCGATCCGCATGACCGCCTCGGGCCCCCCCGGTCCGGGCGGCGGATTCACCCGGCGCAGGACCGCCTTGATCCGCGCCACCAGCTCGCGGGGGCTGAAGGGCTTGACGACGTAGTCGTCGGCGCCGACCTCCAGGCCCGCCACGCGGTCGGCCTCCTCGGCCCGGGCGGTCAGCATGATGATCGGCAGCGGCGCGGTCGCCGGCTCCTGCCGGATCCGGCGGCAGAGCTCGAGCCCGTCGAGGCCGGGCAGCATCAGGTCGAGGACCAGCACGTCGGGGCGCCACTCCCGGGCGAGCCGGAGACCGGCCAGGCCGTCGCCGGCGCCCCGGCACTCGAACCCGGCCTTCTCGGCGTGGTAGCGCACGAGCTCGAGGATGTCGCGCTCGTCGTCGACGACCAGCACCCGCCGGCGGGGCGCGGTCATGGCGGCGCGGCGCCGAGCGGGCGCCCGGGCGGGAGGGACACGCCGGGGTGGCGCGCGCGCCCGGCACCGGTCCGGGGGCGACCGGCGCCGCGGCACGGCCGCGGCAAGGGGAGCGGCTTGCGAACGCCGATCATGGGGAGGCCGGCTGCGCAGCCACGGCCCGGCGGGAACTATACCGCGGGGCGGCCGGGCGCGAGCCGCCGGTGGGCGCCGGCGGCGGCGTCGCGCGGGCGCCGCTCAGCTGAGCATCTGGTATGCCCGCTCGATGTTGGCGAGGACCAGCGTGCGCCAGGGCCGGTAGGTCCCGCCCTCGCGCGAGAGCGCCGGCTCGTACACGGGGGCCAGCCGGTCGCGCACGCGCTCCTGGGTCGCCTCGAGGGTCGCGCCCGCCCACACCTCCTGCCGGACGGCCTCGACCAGGTCCTCGACGTAGCTGCGGAACGTGCGGAGCCACTCGCGGCCGGCGACCTGTCCGTGGCCCATGATCATGCGGTCGAAGTCCAGCTGCTCGAGCCGCCGGAGCGTCGCCGGCCAGTCCTGCGGGTAGCCGTCGCCCATGTACGGCGTCCAGCCGATCACCGCGTCCCCGGTCACCACCACCCGCTCCTTCGGGAGGTAGACGAACACGTCCCCCTCGGTGTGCGCCCGCCCGAGGTGGAGCAGGTGGATCTCGCGGTCGCCGCGGAACATCCGCATGGCGCGCTCGAACGCGAGCGTGGGCAGCGCCGGGCGGAGCGCCCGCACCTCGGCCAGGTACTGCTCGGCCTGCCGGAGGGCCGCGCCCAGCTCGGCACGCTGGTCGGGGCTGGTCGCGGTCGCCAGCTGGGCCCGGAGCTGCGCGACCTCGTCGGGGCCCTGGCGCACGTGATCCTGGATCCGCTTCAGGCCCTTCCGGAGCATCGCCTCGCGGGTGATGTCGTTCGTGATGACCTCGACATGGCCGTAGGCCGCCGGGTACGCCTCGTTGCCCTGCCAGTGGTCCCAGTGGAAGTGGGTGTTCACGACGTAGCGCACCGGCTTCGACGTGCGCTCCCGGATCCGCTCGACGATCGCCCGGGCCGCCGAGGGCTTCGAGTGGGAGTCGACGACGAGCACGCCGTCGTCGGTCTCGATCAGCGCCGTGTTGCAGTTCACCTTGTACACCCGCGCCGCCACGGCGACGTGCACGCCGTCGGCCACCGTCTGGATCTCGAAGAGCGCGTCGTCGCCCGAGCAGCCGTCGACCATGGTGAACCTCCGCGAGCGGAACGGGATGGCGCACGACCGTGAGCGGCCCCTCCGCCCGGCCGGCGCCGCCGCCCAGTATAATCGCCGGGACCGACTTTCCGGAGGCGCGGCGTGGACGAGAATCCCGGCGTGGGCTCGCTACGGGTGCGGCTCGTCGTCCCGGTGGGGCTCGTGGTCGCCGTCGTGGTCATCGGGACCGTGGGCTACCGGTGGCTCTGGCGCGCCGTCGGCGGCACGTGGCTCGACGCGCTCTTCATGACCGTGACCACGATCACCACCATCGGGTACGGCGAGGTGAAGCCGCTGGACGCGTCCGGCCGGCTCTTCACGATCGGCATCGCGATCGCGGGAGTCGGCGCCTTCTTCTACACGTTCACGGTGGTGCTCGACCACCTGGTGGCGGCCGGGGTGGCCGACCCGCGGGGGAGACGGCGGATGGAGCGACGCATCGCCGAGCTCGATGGGCACGTGATCGTGGCCGGCCTGGGCCGCGTGGGCCGGCAGGCGGCCGCCGAGCTCGCCGCGGCGGGCCGGCGGTTCGTCGTGGTCGATCCGGGCGCCGTGGCGCTCCGGATCGCCGAGGAGCGCGGCTATCTGGCCGTCACGGGCGACGCCACCGAGGACGCGGTGCTGGAGCGGGCCGGTGTCCGGCGCGCCCGCGGGCTCATCGCCACGACCGCCAACGACGCGACGAACATGTACATCGTCCTGTCGGCGCGCGTGCTGAATCCCGGGCTCCGCATCGTCTCCCGGGCGGTGGACGAGGCGAGCGTGCCGAAGCTCCTCCGCGCCGGCGCCGACCGGGCGATCAGCCCGTACGCGATCGGTGGCCACCGCCTGGCCCACCTGATCCTCCATCCGGCCGTCGTCGACTTCTTCGAGACCGCGCTCCGGCCGGGCCGGGAGGCGCTGGCGATCGAGGATGTCGCGGTGCCGCGCGAGAGCGCGGTGATCGGCCGCACCCTCGAGGCCCTGGCGGTGCGCCAGGCGACGGGCGCCTCGGTCCTGGCGGTGCTCCGGGAGGAGACGGCGATCCCCAATCCGCCCGCCGATCTGGCGGTGCGGGCGGGCGACCGGCTGCTCGCCCTCGGCACCGCCGAGCAGCTGGCCCGGCTCGAGAAGCTCATGGCCGCCGGATAGCGGCGCCGCAAGGAGGGATCGTGGACCATCGGACGCTCGGGCGGACCGGGCTACGCGTCTCGGTGCTCGGATTCGGCTGCGGCAACGTCGGCGGCCTGATGATCCGGGGCGCCCCGGCCGAGCGGGAGCGGGCGGTCGCCCGCGCCCTGGAGCTCGGCGTGACGTTCTTCGACACCGCCGCCGACTACGGCGACGGCCTCTCCGAGCAGCACCTGGGGGAGGTCCTGCGCGCGCTCCGCCCGGAATGCGTCGTGGCGACGAAGGTCCGCCTGGATCCGGCCGGCCTCCGCGACCCGGGTGTCGCCGTCGCGCGCTCGCTCGACCGGAGCCTGCGCCGGCTCGGGCGCGAGCGGGTGGACCTGCTGCAGCTCCACAACCCGATCCGCGCCGTCGGGCACGAGGGCGAGCCCGGGGTCGCCGACGTCCTCGAGCGCCTCCTCCCGGCGATCGAGGCGGCGCGGCGCGCCGGCAAGGTGGGGTTCGTCGGGATCACGGCGCTGGGCGACCCGGCGGCCCTCGAGGCCGTGCTCGACGCCGGCGTCGCCGACACGGCGCAGGTCTGCCTGAACCTCCTGAACCCGAGCGCCGCCTTCGCGGTGCCGGCCGGCTTCCCCGCCCAGGACTTCGGCCGGGTGGCCGAGCGGGCGTGGCGCGCGGGGACCGGGGTCATCGTGATCCGCGTGCTGGCGGCCGGGGCCCTGTCGGGCGATCTCCGCCGGCACCCGATCGCGGCGCCCGGCGTCGAGCCGATCGCGTCGGGGCCCGACTACGCGACCGACGTGGGGCGCGCCCGCACGCTCATGGCGCTGGTCCGGGAGGGACACGCCGGGAGCCTGGTCGAGGCGGCGCTCCGGCTGCCGCTCGCCTCGGCGGCGGTCTCGACGGTGCTGCTCGGGTACTCGAGCCTGGACCAGCTCGAGACGGCGGCGGCGGCGGTCGCGAAGGGCCCGCTCTCGGGCGCCGCGGTCGCCTGGCTCGAGCGGGCCTGGGGCGAGATGGCTGGCGGGCGCTGACGCGGGCCGCGCGGGCCGAGGTGGCGCGCGGGCGGCGGCTGACGCGCGCCGTCGGCCGCGTGCCGGCGGGCTGGCAGGCCGGGCTCGCCGCGGCCCCGCTCCCCGCCCCCGCCGGGGGGGGGACGCCGGGTCGCCGGGCGCCCGCTACGGGCTCCGCTGGGACTCGACGCCGGCCGTGAGGAGGAAGCGCGCGATGTCGGCGGCCGCGATGATGGTCGTCTCCCCGGCGACCGGGACCTCCAGCGGTCGGCTGGTTCCGTCGCTGGCCACCAGCTTCGCCGTCCGGTAGCTCTCGACCACGCCGATCAGGGCCCCGGTCGCGCGGTCGAAGACCCCGCCGCCGCTCGACCCGTAGCTGACCGAGGCGTCGATGAGCCGGGCCGGCCCGGCCACCAGCAGCCCTCCGTCCGACGGCGCGGCCAGCTGGCTCACGATCCCGCTCACCACCGTGAGGCGGCCTCCCCACGGGAACCCGACCACCAGCACGTCGTCGCCGAGCGCGCTCGTGTCCTTGAGCAGGGTGGGCTCGATCGCCACGCCGTCCGCCACGAGCAGGGCCAGGTCGAACACCGGGCTCCGCGCGGCGATCCGGACCGGCAGGCTCTCGTGGCGGCCGGGGCGGCGGGCCAGGATCTGCTGCGTCGCCGGCGGGTCGACGAAGTGCCGCGTGGTCAGGATCCAGACGCGTGCCGGCTCGGTGGTGCTGGCCACGACCACGCCGGACGCCGCCCGCCGGACGCCGCTCTCCCGCTCGGCCCGGAGCTGGATCGTGCACGGGAGGATGCGCCGGATCACCTCCGGTCGCCCGACCGGCTCTCGCGCCGGCGCGCAGGCGGCCAGCGGGAGGAGGAGACCCCAGAGGAGCGCCCCGCGCCGCGTCACGCCGGCTCGCCGGCGTCGGGCGCCCGCCCGAGCATGCGGTAGAGCGTCCGGCGGTCGATGCCGAGGATCTCGGCCGCGCGCGCCTTGTTCCCGGCGGCCTCGTCGAGGACCGCCGTCACGTACCACCGCTTGACGGCCTCCAGGGTCATGCGGGGCCGAGGCAGGGTGGGCCCGGTGCCCGTCGCGCGCCGGAGGTTCACGGTGAAGTCGTCGGGGAGGAGGATCTCGGACGACGCGAGGGCGACCGCACGCTCGATCGCGTGCTCGAGCTCGCGGACGTTCCCCGGCCACGGCTGCGCGGCCAGCAGGGCCAGCGTCTCGCGAGCAAAGCCCTTGATCGGCTTCCGCCCCTCGTCGGCGACCTTGCGGAGGAAGTGGTGCGCCAGGAGAGGGATGTCCTCCGGACGCTCCCGCAGCGGGGGAACCGTGATCGTCACGACGTCCAGGCGAAAGTACAGATCCTCGCGGAACGTCCCCTCCTCGACGCGCTTTCGGAGGTCGCGGTGCGTGGCGGCCAGGAACCGGACGTCGATCGCGATCGGGTCGTTCCCGCCGACCCGCCGGATCGTGCGCTCCTGGATCGCCCGCAGGAGTTTCCCCTGGAGCGGGAGCGAGAGCTCGCCCACCTCGTCGAGGAGGCAGGTCCCGCCGCTGGCAGTCTCGAGGAGGCCCCGGCGGGCCGCCACCGCGCCGGTGAACGCGCCCCGCTCGTGGCCGAAGAGCTCCGATTCGAAGAGCGCCTCGGGGAGCGCGGCGCAGTCGACCACGACGAACGGCTGCTCCGCGCGAGGGCTCGCGTAGTGGATCGCGCGGGCCACGACCTCCTTGCCGGTCCCCGTCTCGCCCTGCAGGAGCACGGTCGTGTCCAGCCGGGCGACCCGGGCGATCCGCGTGTAGATCTCGACCATCTGGGGCGACTGGCCGACCAGGTTCTCGAGCCGGTGCCGGTCCCGCAGCTCCTCGCGGTAGCGCTGGTTGTCGCGCAGGAGGCGCTGCGCCTCCAGCGTCCGCCGCACCACGAGCTTGATCTCCTCCATGCGGAACGGCTTCGAGAGGTAGTCGCAGGCGCCGGCCCCGATCGCTTCCACCGCGGTGTCGATGCTGCCGAACGCGGTCAACATGAGGACGGGGACCGGCGGATCCAGGGCGCTCAGGCGGCGCAGGACCTCGAGGCCGTCCAGGTCCGGCATCCGCAGGTCGACCAGGGCGAGGTCGAACGGCTCGCGCTGCGCGAGCTGGACGCACTCCTCGCCGCCGCCGGCGGTCCGCACCCGGTAGCCCTCGCGGCCCAGGACCTCGGCCAGCAGGTCCCGGGCAACCGGATCGTCGTCCGCGACGAGCAGGGCGGAGGTCCTCACGCCGGCGCCTCCGCGGGCACCGAGACGCGGAACGTGCTCCCGCGCCCCTCCTCGCTCACCACCTCGATCCGCCCGCCATGGGCCCGGATGATCTGGCTCGTGACGGCCAGCCCGAGCCCGGTGCCCCGGCCCGCGTCCTTGGTGGTGAAGAACGGCTCGAAGATCCGCTTCTGGTGAGCCGCCGGGATCCCGCGGCCGGTGTCCGTCACCGCGAGCTCCACGGTGCCGGGCCGCGCGCCGCCGCGCGTGATCACCCGGATCGCGCCCCCGCCGGGCATGGCGTCGACCGCGTTCGTCAGCAGATTGAGGATCACCTGCTGGAGCTGAGCGGCCTGGCCGTGGACCATCGGGAGCCCCTCGGCCAGGTCCAGGTCCAGCCGGACCCCTGCCGCGGCGACCGCCGGCTGGACGAGGTCGTGCGTGCTGCGCACCAGCGCGTTGAGGTCGACCGGGCCGGACGGGGCGGGCACCCCGCGGGTGAGGTCGAGCAGCTGGGCGATGATGTCGATCAGGCGCCGGACCTGGGTCTCGACGATCTCGAGGCGGCGTCCGACGTCGCCGACCCGGAGTGCGGGGGGAAGGTCCTTCCGGAGCAGCTCCAGGTGCCCGGCGACCGAGTGCAGCGGGGTGCCGACCTCGTGCGCCACCTCGGCCATGATCCGACCGGTCAGGGCGAGCCGCTCGGCGCGCGAGAGCCGGCGCTGCAGGTCGAAGAGCAGGGAGTTGAGCCGCTGCACCTCGCGGTAGCGCCGGTCGAGCTCCGACGTGGCCTCCGCCACCCGGGTCTGCAGCTCGTCGCTGAAGCGCTGCAGGCGCGCCATGGAATCGTTGAAGTGGCGGGCCAGGGTCGCGAACTCGTCGGCGCCGTCGACCTCGACGGGCACGCCCGGCTCGCCCGCCTCGAGGCGGGCGATCGCGGTCATGAACCGCTGGACGGGCCGGTCGACCACGACCCGCACCGCGACGCCCATCAGGATGCCCATGACGAGCACGGCGGCGCCGGTGAGGCCGATCGCGCTCCGCCGGAGGCGTGTGACGAGGCGGTCCCCCGGATCGGGGGAGAAGGCGGCCGCCAGCGCGCCGACCACCGCGCCGTCGAGGACGATCGGGGCCAGCACCTCCCAGCGGTGACTCGGCAGGTCAGCCAGGCGGGAGACGACCCGGCCGCGCAGCACCTGGGCGGCCTCCCGGCTGGTGAACGGCAGCCGGGCGGCCCGGTTCGTGGTCGCGACGACCTGGCTGCCGCCGGCTCCGATCGCCAGCACGTCGAGCTGCAGCACGTCGTCGCGAGCGGCCTGGATCTGGGCGACCTCGTAGTCCAGGACGCCCCCGCTCTGGAGCTCCGCGCGGGTGCTGATCGTGGCGGCGATCGCGCGGGCGAACGCCGTCGCGCGCCCCCGGAAGTCCTCCTCGACCGAGCGCCGGGTCAGGCTCGCGCTCACCAGCACGAACGCCGTGCCCACGCCGACCAGGATGAGCGTGCTGAGGAGCACGAGCTTGTGCCGGACCCGGAGCTGCATGCGTCCGCTCGCGTCCCGTAGTCTTGGGCGGGCGCTGCGCGGTGTCAAGCTCTGCCGTGACTGCGGACGGCGGGGGAGACCGCAGGAGTCCCGGCGGCCGGCGAACCGGCTGCGCTCTCCCGCTGGCGGGATCGGGGATCCCGGGGCCGCCGGCCGCGGCGGCCCCGGGTCGTCGTGATCGGGGGAGCTACTCGGAGACCTCCACGCTCGTCGCGACCTTGTTGCCGTCGCGCTCCTCGTACGAGGCCTTGACGGTCTTGCCTTCCTTCAGCTGGTCCATCGGGACACCCTCGGCGACCCAGATCTTGGTGCCGTCGTCGAGCGTGAAGGTCCGCTCGGTGGTGTCGACCTGCTGGATCTTTCCTTGGATCTCCTCCGCCCACGCGGCGCCGGCGACCAGGAGCACGGCCAGGGTCAGGCTTGCCAGGATCCGTCGCATCATCTTTCTTTCTCCTCCTCGGTCCGGGCTCTCGGGTTGAGCGGTGGTCGGCCCGGCCGTTCCGGAAGGTAGCAACTGCGGGGCCAGGCCTCCCCGCGGAGCGGAAAGACTATGCGGCGGGGGTTTGAGCGTGACGCGCTCCCCGCGGCGCCGTCGCGAGAGCAGCCGGCTGTGGCGGCCATGCGGGCCGGCGAGGCAAACTGCCCCGGCCCCCCCCCGCCCGCGGCTACTCCGGGTCGGCGTAGAGACGGTCGAAGTACTCCCGGACCATGCGGGCGGCCGAGAAGCGGGTGGCGGCCATCGTGATCGAGGCCCGCATCATGGCGCGCCAGCGCGGCCGGTCCTCGAAGGCCGGCAGCACCTCGCGCTCGAGCACGTCGAAGAGCGACTGGTGGTCGCGCGCGTCCTGCTCCTCGGGCGAGCGGCCCTCGGTCGCGTCGCCGATCGCCCAGCCGGTCACGCCGTGCTCGCACGCCTCCGGCCACCAGCCGTCCAGCGTCGAGCAATGCAGGACCCCGTTGAGGGCGGCCTTCATGCCGGACGTGCCGCTCGCCTCGAGCGGTCGCCGCGGCGTGTTGAGCCAGACGTCGGCGCCGCGGGTCAGGAGCCGCGCGAGGCCCATGTCGTAGTTCTCCAGGAACACCGCGGCCTCCGGCCACCGCCCGATCGTGCGCACCAGCCGCGCCACCATCGCCTTCCCGGCGCGGTCGGCGGGGTGCGCCTTCCCGGCGAAGAGGAGCTGCAGCCGCCGCGCCTTCAGGAGCGGGTCGACCCGGTCCAGATCCCGCAGGATGAGGTCGGGGCGCTTGTAGGTCGCGGCGCGCCGGGCAACCGCGATGGTGAGGACATCGGGGGCGAGGCGCACCCCGGTGCGCCGCTCGACCTCGGCGAGCAGCTCGCCCTTGGCCCGGCGCCGAACCTCCTCGAGCGCCCCGTCGTCCCCGAGCGCAGGCGGGACCCGCGGATCCTGCCAGGTCGGGACGTGCACACCGTTGGTGATCGCGATG
>DASRDR010000151.1:0-15989 GCA_035652475.1 Candidatus Methylomirabilota bacterium
GCGGCTCCGCTTCCTGCTGGGCGACTACTCGCTGCCGACCCTCGACCGCGCGATGGAGGCGGTCGCCGCGCACGCCGAGGTCGTGAGCGTGCTCGCCCTCGACGCGCTGAACCCGCTCAGGACGCTGGGCTTCCTCCGGTACAAGATCCTCCACGTGCACCTGACCAACGTGTACGACAACCTCCCGCACGACGAACTCGTGCGGCGGGACGGGCGGCTCTACCTGGTGGAGGTCCGCGCGCACCTGCCGCGGGACCGCGCGGCCGCGGTCGCGGCGGCCGCCGGGCTCGCGGTCGAGGCGCTGCCGCCGGCGCTGGACCAGCTGCTCCGGGGCGGCCCGGAGGCGCTCGGCGACCGCGCCCGGGCGGTCGCGCTCTGGCGCGCCGCGTGGGACGCGCTCCGGCTCGAGGAGCGGCTGGTCCGGCTGGACGACGTGGCCCAGGTCCCGCTCCCGCCGGGCCTGGACCGGACCCACCTCGAGGACCTCCTCGCCGAGGCGCCGGACGACGTGCGGTTCCACCTCTCGCGCGGGGCGGCGGAGAGCTTCATCCACACGGTGCCGCTCCTCCACCCCCGCGGGTACCTCCAGGTGCAGGACATCTTCGTCGCCGGGATGCACGAGTACCGTCAAGGGTTCCGGGGACCGGGCAAGCTCGACGGCTCGGTGGTGAACTGGGTCAACGGTGCCCTCCTGCGCGCCATCGGCGCCCGCGCCGGGTACGACGTGCACTTCGCGCCGTTCCGCCACCGGCCGGGGTCGCGGACGTCGATCCTCTACACGACCCCCCGCGACTGACGCGGGCAAGGCACGGAGGCAGCCGCATGCCGGAGCCGATCCTGGCGACCGCGGTGGTGGGGAGCTACTCGCTCCCCGGCTGGCTCGAGCGGGCCAAGAACGACTACCTCCTCCGCCGCCTCTCGCGGCACGACCTGGACGAGATGCACGACGCCGCGGTGAAGGCGGCCATCAAGGACCAGGAGGTGGCGGGCGTCGACGTGGTGTCCGACGGCGAGCTGCGGCGGGACAACATGATCGACCACTTCACGACCCGGCTCCCGGGCGTGCAGGTCGACCTCGCGTCGAAGAAGTTCTTCTACGACTTCTACGACAGCGTGGTGCGAGGGCGGCTCCCCACCGGCTCGCTCGGGCTGGTCGAGGAGCTCCGGTTCCTCCGCCGCTTCACCGACCGGCGGGCCAAGATCTCCATCACCGGGCCCCTGTCGCTGGTCAAGCGCATCCGGAACGAGCACTATCCGACCGAGGAGGCGTTCGCGCTCGACCTGGCCCGCGTGATGAACCTGGAGCTGCGCGAGCTGGTGCGGGCCGGCGCGACCGACATCCAGATCGACGAGCCGTACTACTCCGGGTTCCCCGAGGACCTGCCGTGGGGGGTGCGGGCCGTCAACGCCCTGGTCGACGGCGTGGGCGCGCGGCTCTCGCTCCACGTCTGCTACGGCAACCGCTACGGGAAGCCGGCGTGGGAGGGGAGCTACCGGTATCTCTTCCCCGCCATCCTGGACGCCCGCGTCCACCAGCTCACGCTCGAGTTCGCGCGGCGGGGCGAGGACGACGTCCGGCTCTTCAAGGAGTTCGAGCCCCCGTTCGCGCTCGGGCTCGGGGTCGTGGACGTGAAGAGCCACGAGGTCGAGACGCCGGCCGTGGTCGCCGAGCGGATCCGGGCCGCGCTGGCCCTCGTGCCGGCGGCCCGGCTCGCGGTGAACCCCGACTGCGGCCTGGTCCACCTCCCGCGGGACGTCGCGTTCGGGAAGCTCTGCGCGATGGTCGAGGGAACGCGCCTCGTGCGGGCGGAGCTGGGCGGCTGACCCCGCTCGGCGCCGCCGATCGCGGGCCCGGCAACCCGCTGGCCGCGGCGCTCGCCGCCGGCCGGTTCTGCTTCGTCGTCGAGCTGGTGGCCTCGGCGCTCCAGCGCGAGGCGAGGCTCCTGGAGGTCGCGTCGCGCCTGGCGCGGGTCCCCGACGTCGTCGCGGGCAGCATCACCAGCTACGCGGGGGGCGCGATGGGCCACGACCCGCTCCGCGTCGGCACGGCGGCCCGCGCGCGGGGGCTCACGCCGAACGTGCACCTCACCTGCGTCGGGCAGGACCGGGCCGGGCTCCGGAAGCGCCTCGAGGACCTCCACGCCCTCGGCATCACGAACGTCTTCGCGCTGACCGGCGACTGGCCGCGCGCGCGGGCGGGCGGCCCGGCCCCCGAGTCCCCCGTGTTCGACCTCGACTCCGTCCAGCTGGTGGCCCTCGTCGACGAGCTGCGGCGCGGCGGCCGCCCGTACCACGTCGCGGTCGCCGTCTCCCCGTTCAAGTACGTCGAGGCGGACTGCGCGTGGCAGTACCTGAAGCTCGAGAAGAAGATTGCCGCCGGGGCGGATGTCGCGATCACGCAGGTCGGCTGGGACGCCGAGAAGTTCCGGGAGCTCCGCCGCTACCTGGACGAGCGCGGCCTCCGCACGCCGGTGCTCGGCAACGTCTACGTGCTCGGCCCGCGGGCGGCCGAGAAGATGGCCGGGGGCGAGCCGCCCGGCTGCTGGGTCTCCCCCGCGCTCCTCGAGGTCGTCCGCCGCGAGGCGGAGGCCCGGGATGGCGGCCTCCGGGCGCGGCTCGAGCGCGCGGCGCGGATGGTCGCGATCCTGCGGGGGCTCGGGTACGCCGGCGCGTACCTGGGCGGCACGCACGACGCCGACCACGTCCTCTGGATCATCCGGCGGGCGCGCGAGCTCGCGCCGCGCTGGGAGGAGCTGGCCGCGGAGCTCGCCTACGGGCCCCCGGGCGGGTTCTACCTCTACGGGACGCCCTCGCGCCCGCCCGGAGGCGCGCCGGGATCCGCGCCCGGCGGCTCCCCCGGGGACCCCGGCGCGCGGGCGATCGACCGGGCGGGCCGCCCGGGGGCCGGGCCGGCCCCGACCGGAGGGCCGATCGGTCTGCCGGCGGGCCGCGCGCCGACGGCGGCCCCGGGCCTCCCCCGGCTGGCGGTCGCCACCGACGCGGAGGCGCCGTGGCGCCGGGCGCTCCCGTGGCTCCTCGACGCCGGCGCCCGGCTCGCGCCCGTCGGGGGCGAGAGCGCGCTCCGGCGGGTCCTGGCGCGCGTGGCCGCCTGGGCCGACCGTCGCCCCGCCGTGGGCCGCGCGGTCGAGCGGCTCGAGCTCGCCGTCAAGCGCCCGCTCTTCGGCTGCCGGGCGTGCGGCAACTGCGTGCTCGGCCACCTCGAGTACGTCTGCCCGGAGACGTGTCCGAAGCGGCTCCGGAACGGACCCTGCGGCGGGACCTACTTCGGCCGCTGCGAGGTGATCGACCAGCCGTGCGTCTGGGTCTCCGTCCACGCGCGGGCGCGCGCCGCCGGCCGGGTGAGCGCGCTCGCGACCTACGTCCCTCCGCCCGACCGCGCGCTCCAGGGGTCGAGTTCCTGGATCAACTTCCTGCTCCGGCGAGACCGGCGCCCCGGCACGGCGGCGTGACCGGTCCGCCCGCCGGGCCGTCCCGTCCGGGGGACTCGCGCCAGAGCCGTCCCCGCCGCGAACGCCCAGCCGGCGCGCGGTGTCGGCCGGGATCTCGACCCGGCCCCGCGAGACGGCCGCCCGGCTGGGCGCCGCGGCGCGGGTCCGAGGGCGCGCCGGGGGCGGTTGGCGGGCGCCCGGCGCGGGTCGGTGCGGGGAGGCGGTCCGAGCTCCGATCCTCCTGGGCCGCCCGCGAGGCGCGGACGCCGCGCTAGCCGGCCGGCTCCCCCAGCTCGCGGGCCAGCTCGGCGCGCTGCGCCGCGACCTCCGCCGGGACATCGCCGTAGACGTGGTCGAACATCTCCAGGAGGCCCGCCGCGCCCATCCGCGCCTCGGCGCGCTCGATCGCCGCCCGGACCTCGGCCTCCGCCTCGGCGTCCAGGCGAGCGTGAAGCCCATCGTCGACGACGCCGGTGGCGGCGAGGTACCGCCTGAGCCGCCGGAGCGGCTCCTTCGCCTCCCAGGCCTGCACCTCCTGCTCGTCGCGGTACTTCGTCGGGTCGTCCGCGGTCGAATGGGCGAGGAGCCGGTACGTGACCGCCTCGATCAGCGTCGGCCCGTCCCCTCGCCGTGCCCGCACGAGCGCCTCCCGGACGGCCACGATCACCGCCAGGAGATCGTTCCCGTCGACCTGGAGCCCGGGGAAGCCGTAGGCGAGCGCCCGGTGGGCCAGCGTCCGCGCGCGGGTCTGGCGGGCGCGCGGGATCGAGATCGCCCACTGGTTGTTGATGCAGACGAACACGATGGGCGCGCGGTAGACGCCCGCGAAGTTGAGTGCCTCCTGGCAGACGCCCTCCGAGCTCGCGCCGTCCCCGAAGAAGCAGAGGACCGCGCTGTCCTCCCGGCGGTAGCGGGCGGCGCAGGCGAGACCGACCGCGTGCGGGACGTGGGTGCCCATTGGCACGCACACCGGCAGATCACGGATGCCGTCCGGGACGCGGGTGCCCTCCGTGTACCCCGCGTAGAGGAGGATCAGGTGCTCGAGCGGCCAGCCGCGCCAGATGTAGGCGGCCCACTCGCGCCAGACCGGGACGAGCCAGTCCCCGGGGCGGAGCGGGTACACGCTGCCGAGGACGGCGGCCTCGTGTCCGCGCGCCGGCAGATACGTGCCGATCCGCCCCTGCCGCTGGAGCACGAGCATGCGCTCGTCGAACCGCCGCGCCACCAGGCACGTCCGGTACAGCCGCCGGAGATCGTCGGCGGGGAGGCCCGGGTCGAGCGCGGCGTCGACCCGCCCCTCCTCGTCCAGGACCGCCAGGGCGTCGATCGGGTCGAGCTCGACCTGCCGCCTGGGCACCGCTCAGCCCCGCGCCACCGGCACGTCCTCCCGGGCGCCCCACTCGCTCCACGAGCCGTCGTACACGGCCACCTCCCGGCCGCCCAGCAGGTGCAGGCCGAGCGCCAGGACGCACGCGCTGACGCCGGACCCGCAGGTGGCGATGACCGGTCGGGCCGGGTCCACGCCCGCCGACTCGAACGCCTGCCGGAGCCCGGCCGACGGCAGGAGCGTCGCGGCCGCCGGATCGAACAGCCGGTCGTACGGCACGTTCACGCTCCCCGGGACGTGGCCGCTCCGGAGTCCCGGCCGGGGCTCCGGGTCCGCGCCGGTGAAGCGCCCGGCCGCGCGGGCGTCGACGACCTGGGCACGGGGCCGATCGAGGTTCGCGCGCACCCGCGCCAGGTCCGCCACCCGCGCCGGATCGAGCCGGGCGGTGAAGACGCCACGGGCCGGGCGCGCCTCCCCCGCCTCGACCGGGCGACCTTCCGCGCGCCAGCGCGGGAACCCGCCGTCGAGGACGGCGACCCGCTCGTGCCCGAAGACGCGGAACATCCACCAAACGCGCGCCGAGGCGATCAGGTGCTTGCCGCCGTAGACGACGACGCGGTCGCCGTCACCGACCCCGAGCGCGCCGGCCGCCCGGGCGAACGCGGCCGGCGCGGGGAGCATGTGCGGCAGGCTCGTCCCGTGGTCGGCGATCTCGTCGATGTCGAAGTACGCCGCGCCCGGAACGTGCGCGGCGCGGAACTCCGCCCGGGCGTCCCGCCCGAGGCTCGGGAGGTACCACGTCGCGTCCAGCACGCGCAGGTCGGGCTCGCCGAGATGCGCGGCGAGCCACGCGGTCGAGACGATCGGTTCCAGCGTCGACATGAGCGTCCTCTCCCGGACCGCCGCCCGCCGCCGGGCGGCCGCGAATTCCCTCGCCTATCCTCCCCCAGGGCGATGGCGCGCGCCAGGGCGCGGTCGCCACGATCAGGGCCGGGCGGGCCGGGGCGAGCAGCCCGCCCGGGACACGACCAGCGAGCTCGAACGCTTCCCCGAGCGGGAGGGCCACGCGCTCCCGGTCGCCGCTCGCCCGGCCCCAGGGGCGGATCGCGTCTTCCGACCGGAAGAATGCCACGCGCGTTCAGACGGGAGAAGGGCGAGCTCGCCGCGGCGCGAGCGCCGTCCCGCGGCCCGCCACCGGCGTCCCGGGACCGGGCTCCCCGACGACCCCGGCGACCGGCACGGGGCCGCCCGCCTCGACGAAGCGACGCCAGATCGCGCCAAGGACCGCGTCGGCCCGCTCGCTCCGGCGTCGGGTCCAGCGCGCCAGCAGCTCGCGGGTCAGGAGGTCCGCGGCGGTCCCGATCCGGGAGGTCACGCCCCCAGCTTCGCACGAACCCGGCCGCCGACGCCGGGCCGCGCTCCCGTGTCGGCGGCGGCTACAATGGAGCGACATGCGCGAGTACCACTACCGGGTCGACGCGGAGGGCCGCGTCTTCCACGACGGCAGCGAGGTGCTGGACCCGCTCACGCTCCGCTTCTTCGTCCGGGCGATGCAGCGGACGCCGGACGGGCGGTGGCTGGTCGTCTGCCAGGGGGAGCGGAACTGGTTCGAGGCGGACGAGACGCCGCTCGTGGTCCAGCGCGTCCACCCGCTCGACAGGGCCGCGGGGCCGACCGGCCTCGAGCTCCGGCTGGCCGGCGACCATCGGGAGCCCCTCGAGCCCGCGACCCTGGAGGTGGTCGGCGGTCGGCTCGGGTGCCGGGTGCGCCGCGCCGCCCTTCCCGCGCGGTTCGGCCGCGTCGCCCTCCAGCAGCTCGCGCCGTACCTGGTCGAGGAGGACGGCGCGCTCGCGCTGGTCGTCGGCGGCACGCGTCACCCGGTGCCCGAGCGGGATCGGGGATGGCGGCCGGCCGATCCCGCCGACCTCGCGACGGCCCGGGCCCGAACCGCGTGGCCGAACGCGCCGGCGCCGTGATGAGCGAGCCGTCCGAGCCGCAGGGTCCCGGCGTCCCCGAGCACGGCGTGACCAAGCCGCCGCGCGTCGAGCCGGCGCCGCCCCGCCGGGTCATGAGCATCCACGCGCACCCAGACGACCAGGAATTCACGGTCGGCGGCACGCTCGCGAAGTGGGCCCGTGCCGGCTCCGAGATCGTGACCGTGTGCATCACCCGGGGCGCGGGGGGCTCGAACCGGTTCACCCCGCCCGAGATGACCCGGGCCGCGCTCGCCACGATCCGCGAGGCCGAGCAGCGCCGCGCGTGCCAGGTGCTGGGGATCGCGACGGTGCACTTCCTCGACTACGAGGACGGGACCCTGGAGGCCACGATCGGGCTTCGCCGCGACCTCGCGCGGCTCGTGCGCCGCCACCGGCCCGACGCGGTCGTCTGCGGCGATCCGACGGTCCGGTACTACGGCTCCACGTACCTGAACCACCCGGACCACCGCGCGGCGGCGGACGCGGCGCTCGACGCCGTCTTCCCCTCGGCCGGGACCCGGCTCATCTTCCCCGAGCTGCTCGCCGAGGGCCTGGAGCCCCACGAGGTGCGGGAGATCTACATCCACGGCGCCGAGCGGCCGGACACCTGGGTCGACATCGCCGAGACCCTCGAGCTCAAGATCGCCGCCCTCCGCGAGCACAAGAGCCAGATGGGCGAGTGGGACCCGGCGGAGTTCCTGGTGGACTGGGCGCGGGAGCAGGGCGCCCGGGCCAAGCTCCCGGCCGCGGAGGCGTATCGCCGGATGATCCTGGAGGGCCCGTAGCCGGGCGGCGCGGCGCTGCCGCGCGCCCCGGGGCGGGGAGCCGAGGGCGGCTCAGGCCGCCTCGGTGTAGCGCTCCTCGATCAGCGCCCGAACCCGGCGGCGGCTCTCGGCGGCGCTGAGCTCCCGGTCCTCGAGCGCGGCGACCGCCCGGGCCAGGTCCGGGTCCTTGATCGCGTCCCGGAGCCAGCGGGCGACGTCGCCGCTTCGAAGGTGGTGGACCCAGGTCGCCTCGTCCACGCCGTCGGCGACCTGGAGGAACATCCGGAGATTCTGGGCCCGCAGGTTGAGCTTTCCCTCCGGCCCCCGGAAGTAGAACGACCGCTCCGGCGGCAGCTCTCCGTCGGCGTACTTCCGGCGGTGCCGGCGGCGCTCCGCGCGCGGCACGACGCCCTGGAAACGAACCGGCGAGCGGGCGTCCGCCGGGCGCCAGGCGAGCGCCTCGCCGCTCGGGAGGTCGTCGAGCGCGGGGCCGTCGGGGACGGGCGTCCCCCGCCCGGATGCGAAGTTCCCGAGGGTCTGGCGCGGCGCCTTGCCGAGCGCGATCACCACGTCCACCGCCGACAGGATGGCCGGCGAGACGTGATTCGGGTGCACCGTGATCATCAGCACGCCGTGGAGGGCGCGGGGAAGCGTCAGCGCCGCGGGCGCCCAGTTCGCGGGAAGCAGGTGATGGGCCTCGTCGATCACGATCCAGTGCGGGCGGCCGGTGCGGGCCCGGAGCTCGAGCACGGCGATGAGGAGCTCCTCGGAGAACGCCGGCCGGTGATCGAGCCCGATCCCCAGGAGGTTCACCGAGACGTTCTGGCTCGGCCTCTCCAGGAGCTGCACGACCTCGCGCACGCTCGGGGGGTGCCCGGCGTCCCCGAGCGCCACCGCGCCCTCGAGCGCCTGGTAGTCACCTTCCGGGTCGACGATGCAGAACTGGTAGCCGCCCTCGCCGAGCTGCTCGAGCAGGCCGGCGGCCAGCGTGGACTTGCCCGCCCCCGACGTGCCGGCGATGAGCACGTTCTCCCCGAGCGCCTGCACCCGGACCTCCCGGCCGTCCGGCGTCCGGCCGAGCCGCAGGTGCCGCGCGCCGACGGCGGCCAGGTCGTCCCGCAGCAGGCGGTCCACCAGCTCGACCACGCCGCGGCCGTTCCCGCCGGCGGTCACCAGGTCCGCCCGCCGCCGCACCGCCGGCAGGGCGTCGGCCACCGCCACGGCGCACCCGCACAGCTCGAGGAAGCCGTGATCGTTCTCGGCGTCGCCGATACCGACCACGTTGTGAGGGGAGAGGGCGAGCTCGTCCAGCGCCGCCCGGAGCCCCGTGCCCTTGTTGACCCCGGACGGGAGGACCATGACGGCGTCGCGGTTGAACACGACCTGCAGCTCGAGCCCGAGCTCGCGGATGACCGCCAGCACGACGACCTCGTGGGGACGCGTGGTCGCGACGACCACCCGCCCGGCCGCCAGGGGCGCGACCCCCCGGCGGGCCAGCGCGCGCACGAACTCGGGGCCGGGCGGCTCGGCCAGCTGCCGCTCCTCGCGCCGCTCCGGGGCGAGCAGGACGGCGCCGTTCTCGGCCACCACCCGGTCGAAGAGATCGAGCTGCTGGAACACGGTCCGCAGATCGGCAAGGCGCCGGCCCGTGACCAGGATCAGCTTGCGTCCGGATTCCCGGAGGCTGCGGAGCGCGCCCAGCGTCTCGGGCGGGACGCGCCCGCCGCTCGCGAGCGTGCCGTCGTAGTCGCAGGCCAAGGCGTAGTAGCGCACGGCTCGAGTCTATCAGCCCCGGCGGGCGCGCACCGGCGGACGGGCGACCCGCGCGGATCCGTCAGGCGGCGCGCGCGTCGGGACGATTGCGCGCCGGATCAGGGTGCGGACCGCGGCGCCGGTCGCGGGCGGGATGGAGGGGACGGCCGCGCCGAGCCCGGGTCGTCAGCGCCCGATGGACCATCACGAGCGCGATCCCCCCGGCCGCGGCGGTCGCGAGCAGCAGCCGGGTTCGCCCGAGGTCCCCGCCGGCTCTCATGAGCTCGGTGACGATGGCGATCACG
Organism: Candidatus Methylomirabilota bacterium; assembly: GCA_035652475.1. GTDB lineage: Bacteria > Methylomirabilota > Methylomirabilia > Rokubacteriales > DASRDR01 > DASRDR01. The sequence goes on from DASRDR010000151.1 coordinate 9,574, forward strand.
AAGGCGAGCGCCACCGCCAGGACGACCCCGGCGGAACGACCCGGCCCGGCGAGGTCCACCGCGCGGCGCTTGAGGTCCGCCATGCTCTCGAGCCCTCCCGTCTGTGCCTCGAGCGCGCCCGGGGTCAGCCGCGAGCCCCGGAACGCCAGCGCCCGGACGAGCGGTGTCGAGGGGTGCAACGCCAGTGCCACCCATCCGACGCTCGCGGCGACCCAGCGAACACGCTCCCCACGAGCGGGCCCGCCGGGCGACGGTGGTACGGCCGCACCCCCCGCCCGGCTCTCGAGCCCGTGCCCTTCGACGTTACGCCGGTCTCGCGAGAGGCGCGAGCGGCGCCGGCGCCAGCTCGACTCCGTTTCGAGGGGTAGCCGGTCTTGGTCGCCGTTCGCGCGACGGTGATGCCCTCGGCGCGTGCGAGGGGTGGACCCCCGCGTGCGCCTGGGTGGCGTCACGGCGACAGACGGGCGCGGGGGTGGGCCCGGACCTGCGTCCCCGTCCCGGGCTCGCCCGGCAGGCCTCCGTGCCCGGCGACCCCGCGCCGCCCCCGAGGGTGCGGCACAGGGACTGCACACCTCCCGCGAGATGATGCAGCAGGTCCGGACCTTCCTCCTGGTGACCACGACGGCGATCGCGGTGGCCGCTCCGGCGAGCGCCCAGATCCCGGTCGCGCCGCCCACGACGGTTCGACCCAGCCCGCCATCCGGCTGGACGGTCGAGGGACAGGAAACCGAGGGTGTCGTGACCGACGTCGACCGCGCGGCGGGAACGATCCGGCTCGACAACGGCGAGACCTATCGGGTCCCGCCGGCGCTCGGTGCGCGGCTGGCGATGATCGAGCCGGGCTCGGCCGTCCGCCTCCGTTACGGCGTCCAGCGCGGCGAGAACATCGCGATCGCGGTCAGCCCCCTGCCCTGACGCGGGCCCGCGCCGCCCGCACGGTCCTCCGGAGCCGGTCGCGCACGGTCGTCATCACGCGCCGCGCGTCCCGGGACGGGCACCGGACCGCCAGGGCGCCAGCCGGGCGGCTGGCGAGACGCGCTCGCTCCCGGGAGAGGCCCTCGCCGCCTGGTGACCGCTCCCCGGGGCGCCGCCGATCAGGCGGCGGGGGAACCGGCTCCGCGCGTCCTCGCCGCCGCGTTCCCCGAGGCGGGCGCCACGGCCCCGCCAGCCACGGCCGGCGCCCCTTCGTCGGCGCGCCACGTCACGGGATCCTCCATCCCCCCGCATCGGGCAGGACGGCCCGGGACGATATTTCTTGCCAATACCGATGGACAATATGATGATTCGCCCCGGGAGGCCGGCGGGCTCGCATCACGGCACATTCCGGAGGAGGCGGATTCATGGCACTGAGACTCGGCGAGGTCGCTTCCGATTTCGCCGCCGACACGACGGCGGGGCCGATCCGGGTCCACCAGTGGCTCGGCGACAGCTGGGGTATCCTCTTCTCCCACCCGCGCGACCTCACGCCCGTCTGCACGACCGAGCTCGGATACGTCGCGCGCCTGAAGTCCGAGTTCGACCGCCGCCACGTCAGGGCGATCGCGCTGTCCGTCGACCCGGTCGACGCGCACCGCGGCTGGGCTGTCCGCACCGTCTTCGTCATCGATCCGCAGAAGGCGATCCGGCCGAGCGCTTGACACCCGGCGCGTCCCCCGCCCGCGGCGCGCGGCGCCGCGGGCGGCGGCGGGCGCGCTCCACATCCGCTGACTCAGGGAGGCACCCATGGAGCGACGGCGCGTTCTCACCCTCGGGGCGGTGGCGACCGGCACCTTCGCGCTGGGCGGGCTGGCCAGCCGCGGCCGCGCGGGCACCTCGACGGCCTCGTCCGCGACCCCCGTCGTCGACCGTCTGGTGCTCACGAACGCGGTCGACAACATCTACGACGTGTTCGCCGCGGCCGGCCGCCTCGACACCATCGCGGTCCAGCGCACGCCGCTCGGCCGGAACGCCCTGGTGGCCGAGCACGGGCTGGCCTATCATCTGGAGTCGGCGCGCGGCGACGAGCGACGCCAGATCCTGCTGGACTTCAGCCTGACGGAGGCCACGCTGTCGCACAACTACGCGGTGCTCGGGATCGACCCCCGCGCCGCCGACGCGCTGGTCCTGAGCCACGGCCATCTCGACCACTACGGCGCCCTGCCCGCCCTCGCCGCCCGGGACCGCTTCCGTCCGGCGGTGCCGCTCTACGCCGGCGGGGAGGACACGTTCTGTCACCGCGTCGTGGTGACCCCGACGGCCACCGTTGACCAGGGGCGGCTCGACCGGCCGGGCCTCGAGGCGCGAGGCCTCCGCGTGGTGGTGACGCGGGACCCGGCCGTCGTCGCCGGCCACGCGTTCACGTCGGGGCAGGTGCCACGGCGGACGGAATTCGAGCGACCCCCTGCCGGCGCCCGGCTGGAGGCGGGCCCGGCGGGGTCCGCCTGCTCGGCGACGCACTTCGGGAACGTGCAGGTCGAGGCCCGGCCTGGCGAGCTGGTGCCGGACACCTTCCAGGGCGAGCATGCCACCGCATACCACGTCCGGGGCCGCGGCCTCGTCGTCATCACCTCGTGCGGCCACGCCGGCGTGGTGAACTCGATCCGCCAGGTCCAGAAGGTGAGCGGGATCGAGAAGGTCCACGCCATCGTGGGAGGGTTCCACCTCGCCCCCGCCCCCGAGGAGGTGGTCGAGAAGACCGTCGCGGCGTTCAAGCGGATCGACCCCGACTACATCGTCCCCGCGCACTGCACGGGCATCAACACGATCATCGCCATCCATCGGGAGCTCCCGGCCAAGCTGGTCATGCCCTCGACGGGGACGCGCGTCGTGTTCGGCGCCTGATCGTGCTCGCCCGCCGCCCGGCCGCCGCGTGACGCGCGTCGCCCTCCTGGACGACTACCAGGGGGTCGCGCTCGGGCTGGCCGACTGGGCGAGCCTGCCGGCGGGCGTGGAGGTCCAGGCGTACCGCGATCATCTCGCGGACCTGGACGCGGTGGCCGCCCGCCTGGCCGGGTTCGAGGTCGTCGTGGCCATGCGGGAGCGGACGCCGTTCCCGCGCGCGCTCCTCGAGCGGCTCCCGCGGCTCCGCCTCCTGGTCACGACGGGGATGCGGAACGCCGCCATCGATCTGCGCGCCGCCGCCGACCGGGGCGTGGTGGTCTCCGGCACGGCGGGGCTCCCCTATCCCACCGCGGAGCTCACCTGGGGCCTGATCCTTGCGCTCGCCCGCCAGATCCCGCGCGAGGACCGGGCCACCCGCGACGGCGGCTGGCAAGAGACGCTCGGTCGCGGGCTCAACGGCAAGACGCTGGGCGTCCTGGGAGTCGGGACGCTGGGCTCGCGCGTCGCCCGCATCGGGCGCGCGTTCGAGATGGAGGTGCTCGCCTGGAGCCAGAACCTGACCGCGGCCCGCGCCGCCGAGGTCGGAGCCCGCCTGGTGCCGCGGGACGAGCTCCTCGCCCGCGCGGACGTCGTCACGATCCACCTGGTGCTCGGGGAGCGCACCCGCGGCCTGATCGGCGCCCGCGAGCTCTCGCTCATGAAGCGGAGCGCGTTCCTCGTCAACACGTCCCGCGGCCCCATCGTCGACGAGGCGGCGCTGGTGGGGGCCCTCCAGGCGAACGCGATCGGCGGAGCCGGTCTCGACGTCTTCGACGAGGAGCCGCTGCCGCCCGATCATCCGTTCCGGCGGCTGTCGAACACCGTGATCACGCCGCACCTCGGCTACGTGACCGAGGAGACGTACCGGATCTTCTACACGCAGGCGCTCGAGGACGTGGCGGCGTACCTCCGCGGACAGCCCGTCCGCGTGCTCCGCCCGTAGACGAGGAGGATCGCGTGACGCGGAAGGTGCTCTTCGTGGGGGCCGGCGCGATCGGCAGCTATCTCGGCGCGTTCCTGGCCCGGGCCGGCCATACGGTGACGCTCGTCGACCCCTGGGCCGAGCAGATCGAGGCCGTCCGGCGGGGCGGCCTCCACGTGACCGGCCCCCACCCGCCGTTCGAGGCCCGGCCGGCGGCCGTCCACCTCAACGACGCGGCGCGGCTCCCCCGCGACTTCGACCTCGCCGTCGTCGCGGTGAAGGCGTACGACACGCGCTGGGCCGCCCAGCTGGCCGTGCGCCACCTCGGGCCGGCCGGCTACGTCGTGAGCGCCCAGAACTGCTGGCCCGACCCGGAGGTCGCCGAGATCGCCGGGCCCGGGCGCGCCGTCGGGCTCGTCATGTCGAAGATCGGGGTGGCGCTCCGGGCGCCCGGGCAGGTGGAGCGCGGCGTCGAGGCCGGGCGGGCCGCCGGCCACGACGTCTTCCGCGCGGGCGAGCACGACGGCGCCATCACGCCCCGCGTGCGGGAGCTGGCGGAGATGCTGAGCGTGATCGACGGCGCCCGGCCGACGGACAACCTCTGGGGCGAGCGCTGGGCCAAGCTCTGCCAGAACGCGATGAGCAACCCGCTCCAGGCGATGTCCGGGCTGGGGTCGCTCGAGGTCGCGTCGAGCGAGGTCGGCCGCGCGCTGATGATCCACCTGGCGGCGGAGGGGGCCCGGGTCGGCCTCCGGCTCGGCCACCGCGTGCCGCCGTTCGCCGGGGCCCCCGCCGAGCGCTGGGCCGAGGCCGAGCGCGACGGGGCCCGCGACGCGCTCGACCGCCTGCTGGCGCCCGGCCCCGGGGCGCGCAGCTGGCGGGCGTCGATGGCCCAGGACGTCGCCAAGGGCCGGGTCACGGAGATCCACCACATGAACGGCCACGTGGTCGCGCGCGGGCGCGAGTGCGGGGTCGCCACCCCGGTCAACGCCGCCGTCGTCGCGGCCGTCGAGGAGATCGAGGCGGGAGAGCGGACGCCCGGGCCCGCCACGCTCGAGCTGACGCTGCGGCGCGCCGGCCGCTGAGCCGCGGGGGGGGGGCCGGGACCGGCTGAGACGCGCGGCCGCCCCGAGCGAGCGCGTCGCCGCCACACGGCCCGGGGGCCGGGGCCGCGCGCGGGCCGGCTCCGGAGAGCCTACGCGGGGCGCCGGCGGAGGCGGGCGATGACCTCCTGCGCCGCGTTGTGCCCGGGCGCCCCCATCACGCAGCCCCCCGGCCACGCGCCCGCCCCGCACAGGTACAGGCCGGGGATCGGCCCCTCGTAGGACGTCGATCCCGGCACGGGCCGGAGGTCGAACGCCTGCTCGGGGACCAGCTCCCCGTGGAAGATGTGGCCGCCGGTGAGCCCGAAGCGGGCCTCGAGGTCCGGCGGGCCCAGCACCTGGCGCGCGATCACGGACCCCGGCACGTTCGGCGCGTAGCGCCCGAGCTCGGCCAGCACCTGGTCGGCGATCGCGTCCCGCCGCGTCTCCCAGCTCCCCTCCGCCAGCCGGTACGGGAAGTACTGGGTGAAGATCGAGAGCGTGTGCCGGCCCGGCGGCGCGACCGTGTCGTCGACCGCCGACTGGAGGTGCACGTTCAGGAACGGGCGCGTCGCCGGCCGGCCCGCCCGGGCCTCGTCACAGGCGCGCTGCATGTACTCGATGCTCGGGGCGATGAAGAGGCCGCCCGAGTAGCCTTCCCGCGCCCGGTCGGACGGCAGCATCGTGAACCGCGGCGGCTCCGTCACCGCGAGGTTGATCTTCATGACCGGGCTCTCGATCTTGATCGCCTCGATCGCGCGGCGATACTCGGCCGGCAGCTCCGCGCGCGGGACCAGGCCGAGATACGTGCGGACGGGGTCCGCGTTCGAGAGCACGACGCGGCCGCCGATCTCCTCGCCGGACGCGAGGATCACCCCCGTCGCGCGCCCGTCCTCGACCCGAACCTGCCGCACCTCGGCGCCGGTCCGGATCACCGCCCCGCGGGCGACGGCGACGCGCGCGAGAGCCTGGGTCACGGCACCCATCGCGCCGCGGACGTAGGTCCAGGCGCCCCGGGCGCCGGTCGCCATGCCCATGCAGTGGTACAGCTTGACGTAACCGGTGCCGGGGTCGCGGGGCCCGCGGAAGGTTCCGATGATGCCGGTCGCGGCGACGACCGCCTGGAGCTTCTCGCTCTCGAAGAAGTGCTCGGCGACGTCCGCGGCCGATCCGAGGAAGCACTTCTGGAATACCGCCTGGTCGGCCGGGCTCCGGAACTCCGCCGCGACCTCGCTCCAGGACGGAGGCCGCCGCAGGATGAACCGGTCCATCACGCTCGCCGCCCGCTCCATGAACGCCTCGTACTCGGGGAAGCGATCGGCGTCCCGCTTGGAGATCTTCGCGAGCTCGGCGTGCAGCCGGACCGGATCGCTCCACCAGGTGAGCCAGGTCCCGTCCGGGAACGGCACGAAGATGCGCGGCTCCCGCGGGAGGTACCGGAGCCCGGCCGACCAGAGATCGAGCTCGTCCAGGAGGCGCCGCGGCATGAGCGAGAGGACGTACGAGCCGGTCGAGACCCGGAAGCCCGGGACCAGCTCCTCGGTGACCGCCGC
>DASRDR010000152.1:0-15460 GCA_035652475.1 Candidatus Methylomirabilota bacterium
ACCTCCTTCCAGCCCGGATCGTGCCCCGTCTCGCCGGCGAGCCGCCGGTAGCACTCCACGCTCCACATCATGAGGCGCGTCAGCGAGACCGAGGAGCGGAGCTGGCCCACCAGGCCGGCCGAGTGGAACGTGGAGCCGCTGGTGAGCTCGGCCCGCTCCACGAGCACGACGTCGCGCCACCCCTTGGCGGTCAGGTGGTACGCGATGCTCGCGCCCCCCACGCCCCCGCCGATCACGACGGCCTGCGCGTGCTCGGTCATGGGGCCCGATTGTAGCAAGGGGCGCACGGGGGGCGCACCGTGCGGGTCGGCGACGGAGGCCCACGGGCGGAGCCGCCCCGGGGGGGCACAGTGGGAGCGCACCCCTTGACACGGCCGGGAGCCTCCGGGAAAGTCGGGGCCAAGGTCCCGACACGTCCGGGCCGACACGCCCGCGCGACCGCGCGCACGAGGAGCCGCACCATGGACCAGCGCCCGCCCGCTCCCGTCCCCCCTCCCGTCCCGCTCACGCGACGCCAGCTGCTGGCGGCCGGAGGGGCCGCCCTCGCCGCCGCCGCCCGGCCCGCCCGGGCCGCCGCCCAGGCCCGGCGCGGCGAGATCGTCGCCGGGCTCTCCGAGCGCATGCTGACCCTCGACCCGGCGAACCACTACTCGATCTCGGCGACGTCGGTGCTCCGCCACGTCTACGACCCGCTGGTCGAGGTGACCAACGACTCGAAGTTCGTCCCCGCCCTCGCCGAGTCGTGGAGCGCGGTCAACGACACCACCTGGCGCTTCACGCTGCGGAAGAACGTGAAGTTCCACGACGGCACGCCGTTCACCGCCGACAGCGTCGTCTTCACGCTCAGGCGCGTCCGGGACAACACGAAGCTCATCAAGGCGTTCGTGTACCAGGACATCGCGGACGTGCGGAAAGACGGCGACCACGCGGTCACCGTCACCACGAAGCGTCCCTTCGGCTCGCTGCCCGCCCACCTCACCATGCTCGGCATCCTCCCGGCCGGCGCGGCCGGGAACGAGGAGGCGTTCTTCCAGAAGCCGATCGGCACCGGACCGTTCCGGTTCGTCCGCTGGACCCACGGCGAGCAGATCGCGCTGACGGCCAACGACGGGTACTGGAGGCGCGGCATCCCGCGCGTCGAGCGGGTCACGTTCCGGTTCATCCCCGAGCTCTCGACCCGGGTCGCCGCGCTGCGGGCCGGCGAGCTCCACGTGATCGACCGGGTCTGGCCGGACACGGTCCAGGTCCTGAAGGGGACCCCCGGCGTGCGCGTCCTGGACACGCCGGCGGTCGAGGCGCAGCGGTGGATCTTCCAGCTGGCCAAGGACCCGGTCAAGGATCCGCGCGTCCGCCACGCGATCTCGCTCGCGATCGACCGCAACGTCATCATCAAGGACCTGCTCCTGGGCTACGCCCAGCCGGTGGTGAGCCCGATCCCTCCCGGGCTCATCGGGCACACGAACCTCGGGCAGAAGCCGTACGACCCCGAGCGCGCCCGGCAGATCCTGAAGCAGGCCGGCTACCAGCACCTGACCCTGGACTTCGTGCTGATGAAGGACCTCTACCCGAAGCAGCTCGAGATCGTCCAGGCGGTCGCCGCGATGCTGGCCGACGTCGGCATCACCGTGAACATCAAGAACCTCGAGATCGCCACCGCCCGGGAGCTCCGGACCGCGGGCAACTACGACATGTTCTTCTCCGGCTGGGCCCACATGCCGCACGACCCCGACTGGTACCTCGGACAGTGGTTCACCAAGGCCGGGGCCGAGAAGCTCACCCGCTACGACAACCCCAAGGTCGAGGAGCTCATCGCCGCGGGCCGCGTCCCCGATCCCAAGGTGCGCCAGCAGCGCTACGAGGAGATCGAGCGGATCCTCTGGGAAGACGAGCCGGAGATCTGGCCGTACTACAGCGTCGCGATCTACGCGATCAGCGACCGGCTCCAGAACTTCGAGGCGCGGCGCGACTACTACGTCCTGCTCTACGACGTCGGGATCCGCGCCTAGCCGCGGGGCGCCGCGGCGCGCCGGCGCCAGGAGCGGGCTGCCGCGGACCGGACCGCGGCGCCGGCGGGCCGGGCGGAGCCGGGCCGGCTCCCCGCGGTCCGGGCCCCGCCCGCACTCGGCCGCCCGGCGCCCTTCCGGCTCGGGCGCCTCCTGCGGCCACCCGAGCGCCGCGCACGGCCGGAGGGGGGACGGCGACCGGGGATCGAGGACGTCCCCGCCGCGCCGCGGCGCGGCGGCCGGCCGGCGGCGCCGCTGATGCGCCGCTACCTCCTCCACCGGCTGGCCCAGTCGGCGCTCACGCTGGTGGGCATGTCGATCCTGGTCTTCGTGATCCTGCGCGTGCTGCCCGGCGATCCGGCCAAGATGCTGCTGCCCGAAGGGGCGCCCGAGTCGGCGGTCCAGGAGCTGAACCGGCAGCTCGGGCTCCGCGAGCCGCTCCACGTCCAGTACGTGCTCTTCGTCCGGAGCGTCTTCCGGGGCGACTTCGGGCAGTCGTTCCAGTACCGCGCCCCCGCGCTGGCGGTGGTCGTCGAGCGCCTGCCGGCCACGATCCAGCTCACGCTCTGCGCGATGGCGCTGACCGTCGTCGGGGGGGTGGCGATCGGGATCGTCGCCGCGGTCCGCCGCGGCTCGCGGTACGACTACGCGGGCACCGCGCTGGCCGTGCTGGGCCAGTCGCTGCCGAGCTTCTGGCTCGGCATCATGCTGATCCTCTTCTTCGGCGTCACGCTGCGGTGGCTGCCGACCTCCGGGTTCCAGGGCTGGACGTACCTGATCCTGCCGAGCGTCACCCTCGCGGCGTACCCGACGGCGCTGGTCGCCCGGCTCACGCGCTCGAGCATGCTGGAGATCCTCAGCCGCGAGTACGTCCGGACGGGGCGGGCCAAGGGGCTCGCGGAGCGGGCGGTGATCCTGCGCCACGTGCTCCGGAACGCGACGATCCCGGTGCTGACGATCCTGGGCCTCCAGATCGGGACGCTGCTGGGCGGCGCCGTCATCACCGAGTCGGTGTTCGCGTGGCCGGGCATGGGGAAGCTCGTCGTGGACGCGATCTTCTTCCGCGACTTCCCGGTGGTCCAGACGGTCCTGATCCTGTCGGCGACGATCTTCGTCGGGATCAACCTGCTGGTCGACGTCCTCTACACCGTGATCGATCCGCGGATCCGGTACGGGTGATGGGCGCGACCGCGTCGGGCCCGGTCGAGGTCCCGGCCGCGGCGCCGGCGAGCCCGGCGGCGCCGCTCGCCGTCCCGGCGTCCCGCCCCGCCGCGGCCGCCCGCCTGCGCCGGCACCCGCTGGTCCTGGTCGGCGGCGCGATCCTGCTCGCGGTGGTGCTGGCCAGCGCGCTGGCCCCGCTCCTCACCGGCGCCGACCCCGTGCGGCCGAGCTTCGGCCAGCGGCTCCGGCCGCCGTGGGGGCTCGGCGGGAGCGCCGCGCGCCCGCTCGGCGCGGACAACCTCGGGCGCGACATCCTGGCCCGCCTCCTCTACGGCGGGCGCGTGTCGCTCGCCCTCGCCACCAGCGCCGTCGTCCTGGCCACCGGGGCCGGGGTCCTGGCCGGGCTCCTGGCCGGATGGCTGGGGGGTCGCGTGGACGATCTGGTCATGCGGATCGCCGACGTCCAGCTCGCGTTCCCGGTGATCATGCTGGCGATCGCGATCGTCGCGGTCGTGGGCACGAGCCCGATCGCCCTGGTGGGCGTCCTCGCGCTGTCCGGCTGGGTGCTCCACGCACGCACCGTGCGGGCGAACGTGCTCACGATCCGGCAGCTCGAGTACGTGGAGGCCGCCGCGGCGCTCGGGGCGAGCCGGGTCCGGACGGTCTTCCGGCACGTGCTCCCGAACACGCTGGCCCCGATCCTGGTCATCGCGTCGAGCCAGTTCGCGACGATGGTGCTGCTCGAGTCGGGCCTCTCGTTCCTCGGCCTCGGGGTCCAGCCGCCGCGGCCGTCGTGGGGCGGGATGCTCGCGGAGGGACGGGACTATCTCTCCTCAGCCTGGTGGCTCGCGACCATGCCGGGCGCGGCGATCTCGCTGGTGGTCCTGGGCGCGAACCTGCTCGGGGACGGCCTCCGCGACCTGCTGGACCCGCACCTCGGGCGGTGAGGACTCGGCCATGAGCGCCGGCGAGCGGCCCCGGCCGCCCCGCATCCGCTTCCTCCGGCCGTTTGCCAACCACGTGGTGAACCCGATCGCCAGCCGGTTCGTCCACCACCTCCCGGGCTTCGGCCTCCTGAGCCATCGGGGCCGGAAGTCGGGGACGATCCACCGCACGCCGGTCAACGTGTTCCGGCGCGACGGCGCGTACGTGTTCGCGCTCACCTACGGCTCGGACGTCGACTGGGTCCGGAACGTGATGGCCGCCGGCCGGGCCGACCTCCAGACCGGCCGCCGGACCACCCACCTCGCCGCCCCGGAGCTGCTCGTCGATCCGCGGCAGCGCCTCGTGCCGGTGCCGGTGCGTCTCGTCCTCCGGCTCATGGGCGTGACCGAGTTCCTGCGGATGCGCCCCGCGGCCGGCTGATCCCGGCCCGCCCCCGCCAGGCGCGAGACCGTCGACCGCCGCCGCGCGGGCGATGGCATCGCCGTGGTCGCCGGAAGGGCCGGCGCCCCCCGCAGCCGGGCCGGGCGAGGTCGGATGGGGATTCGCGCTCAGACGCCCTTCCCCTCCAGGAGGGCGCGGAGCATCCACGCCATCTTCTCGTGCCGCTCCATGAGCCCGGTGAGGAAGTCGTTCGTCCCGGCGTCGCCGTGCCGGTCGGCGACCATCTCGAGGTCCTGCCGGAGGGTGCGGATCACCGCCTCGTGATCGGCGAGCAGGTTGTCGACCATCTCCCGGGCGTTCGGGTACCGCCCCGGGTGCTCCTTGAGGCGGGCGAGCTTCTGGAACTCCGCCAGGGTCCCGACCGCCGGCCCCCCGAGGCTCCGGGCGCGCTCGGCGACCTCGTCGACGATGTCGTCCAGCGCCTCGTACTGCGCCTCGAAGAACTTGTGGAGGTCGTGGAACTGCGGCCCTGTCACGTTCCAGTGGTAGTTCCGCGTCTTCGTGTAGAGCACGTACTCGTCGGCCAGGAGCCGGCCGAGGACCTCGGTCACGCCCTGCCGCTGCCGCTCGCCGAGCCCGATGTTCACGCGATTCGCCATCTCCCGCCTCCCCTCCCGCCGCCATCACGCGCCGGCGGCCGTTCCGATCGTCGCGTCGATTCTGGGACGGCGCGCGCCGCCCGGAGGATTCGCGTCCGCCCCGTAGGCTATGATGGACCGCTGATGGGGGAAGGCGCACCAGCCCGCCCGCGCGTCACGAGGGTGCTGGCCGCCGCGCTCGCGGGCGGGCTCGCGCTGCTGACGCTGGCGGTCATCCTGCTCCTCCGGTACGTCGAGTCGGAGGCGTTCCGCGACGCGGTGCTCGGCGCCGCGCGCCGGGCCCTCGGCGCCGACGTGCGCGTCGCGGAGATGCACGTCTCCGTGCTGTCGGGGGTGGCGCTCCGCCAGCTCAGCGTCGGCAACCCCTCCGGGGCCCCCGGCGAGCTCATCCGCGCGGAGGCGCTCGTGGTCCGCCCGCGCCTCCTGCCGCTCCTGCGACGCCGGCTCGAGATCCGCGAGATGCGGCTGGAGGGCCCGGCCGTCCTCGTCGCCCGCGGCCCGCGCGGCCAGTGGAGCTACGAGCGCCCCCCGGCGGGCCCGGACGCGCCGCCCGCCGCCCCGCCGCCCGCCGCGCCCGCCCCGCCGGAGGCCCCGGACCGGGCGCCGGGCGCCGGCGGCCTCGACATCGTCGTGCCGCGGCTGGTGCTCACGCGGGGCGCCCTGGGCGTCGTCGACGACCGCGGGCGGCGGATGCTGGCGCTCGACGGGATCGAGCTCGCCACCGCGCTCTCCCGGGTCGCCGGGGCGCTGAGCGGCGCCGGCCAGCTGTCCGTGGCCACCTTGCGGATCGCTGACCGGATCGAGGCCCGCGACCTCGCCGGGCCGCTCCGGTTCGCGGGCGGGAGCGCCACGGTGGCCCCGCTCCAGGGGCGGGTCCTCGAGGGCACGCTGACCGGTGACGCCGCCGTCCACCTCGTGGGCGCGCCCCGGTACACCGTCGCGCTCGAGCTCCGGGACGCCCGGGCCGAGGCGCTGTTCGGCGCGCTCGGAGGCCGCGGGGTGACCGGGCGGCTCGAGGGCCGGGCGCGCCTGGCGGGGACGACCGCCGAGGCGACCGGGGAGGGTCACGTGGAGATCCGGGACGGGCAGCTCCCCGACTTCCCCGTGCTGGGCGCGGTCGCCGCGGCGCTGGACCTGCCGCTGCTCCGCGACCTCCGGTTCGAGGAGGGGGCCGTCGACTTCGTCCTCGCCGGCGACGTGCTGCGCACCCCGACCGTCCGGTTCGTCTCGCGCGACGTCCGGATCGTCGGCTCGGGCGAGATCGCGCTCCGCACGGGAACGCTCGCCCACCAGCTCACGCTCCTGGTGCCGGCGCGCGCCGTTCGCCGGGCCCCGCCCGAGATGCGCGCGGCGTTCAGCGAGCGGCCCGGGGGGCTGATGGGCGTGGACTTCCGCGTCTGGGGCCCTCACCGGGCGCTCCGCACCGACCTGCAGGACCGGGTCCTCCGGGGCCTCGCGGAGTCGCTCCTCCGGAAGGGGCTGCGCCAGCTGTTCCGCTGATCCGGCGCGATCCCCTCCCGGGCGCGCGGGCTCGCCGCCGGCGGAGGGGAACCCGCCCGCTCGCGGGCGCGTGGACTCGCCGCCGGCGACCGGGACCGCGGCGGCCTCGGGCCGCGCTCGCCGCCGGCGACCGGGACCCGGCGGGCCCGCTCCCGATGGCGCGGCGCGCCGAGGGGGCCCGGGGGCCGGCGGCGGCCCCGGGCGCGTCTCGGTTGTCGGCGCCGGGACCCCTCGGCTATAGTGGCCTCCACCATGGCCCGCGGGCGGCTCTTCTACGGGTGGTGGGTCACCATCGCCTTCGCCGTCATGGTCTTCCTGTCGAGCGGGCTGCGGTTCGCGACCGGGCCGTTCCTCAAGCCGATGGTCGCGGATCTCGGCACCGACCGCGCCAGCTTCTCGGCCGTGGTGTCGCTCAGCCTCTTCCTCTACGGCCTGTTCATGCCGTTCGTCGGCCGGCTGGTGGAACGGTGGGGTCCCCGCCCGGTGGCGGTCGCGGGCTCGCTGGCGTTCGGGCTCTCGATCGTCGGCACGGGGCTCGTGAGGACGCTCTGGCAGCTGGCGCTGGTCTACGGGGTGGTGGTCGCGCTGGCGCTCTCGGCGACGGGACACGTGGTCGCGTCGGCGGTGGTCTCCCGATGGTTCGTGCGGCGGCGGACGACCGCGCTGTCGCTGCTGGGGGGCGCGTCGATGGCCGGCATGAGCCTGCTCGTGCCGACGGCGATGTGGCTCATCCTGCGGCTCGGCTGGCGGCTCACGTACGTCGTGCTGGGGCTCGCGTCGCTGGCGATCCTGCTGCCCCTGGCGCTGTGGGTGGTCCGGGACTCGCCGGAGGCCGTCGGTCTCGCGCCGGACGGCCAGCCGGCCCCGGCGACCGCCGGCCCGGTCGGCGCCGAGCGGACGGCCATCGCGACGGCGGTCCGCTCGCGGCCGTTCTGGCAGCTCGCCGGCGGGATGTTCACCTGCGGCTTCTCGATGAGCCTCCTCTCCGGGCACGGCGTGCCCATGCTCACCGATCACGGCTACCACGCGATGGTCGCGTCGTGGACCATGGCTGTCCTCGGAGCGTCCAGCTTCGCCTGCACGATGGTCCTCGGCGCGCTGGCCGACCGGTTCGGACGCCGGCCGGCGCTCGCCTGGATCTACGCCAGTCGCGCCGCCCTGTTCGCCGCGCTCTTCGCCGTCCACGGCACCTCGGCGGGCCTCCTGCTGGTCGCGGCGCTCGGGGGCGCCAGCATGTCGGGCACCCTGGCGATGACGTCCGCGCTCACCGCCGACATCTTCGGCCGGTTCTCGGTGGGCTCGGTGTTCGGCGCGATCTTCCTGGTCCACCAGGCGGGTGGGGCGCTCGGCAGCTGGCTGGGGGGCCTGCTGTTCGAGCTCTCGGGCGGCTATGGCCTGGCGTTCGCGGTCGCCTGCGGCCAGCTGCTGGCCGGCGCCGTGGTGAGCCTCACGATCGACGAGGCGACGCGCTGCGCCCCCCGCCTGCGGCCCGCGCCGGCGACGCCGTAAGGCGGGATGGGGCTCGAGGTCGTGGTCCCGCGCCTGGGCTCGGTGGGGCTCGGCACGCTCATCGAGCGGCTGGCCGCCGCGGGGCTGCCGGCGTCGGTGGCCATGGTGGACAACGTCCTCCAGGGCCCCGGGGCCACGCCGCCCGCGGCCTGGCGCGACGTGCGGCTCCGCACCCCGGCGGGCGTCATCGCCCTCCGCCGCGTCCAGAGCGGGGTGGCGGTGGTCGTCTTCGGGAACGCGGACGAGCGCCTCCAGGCGGCCCAGCGGACGATCGCCGAGACGCTCGTCGGCCTCCCCTGACCGGGCGGCGGCGGATCCGCATGGCCGCGGTCGACGTCTCTCCGGGAGGCCTCCCCGGCCCCGGCCCGTCGCGGAGGAGCCGGGCCCCGTGAAGATCACGGACGTCGAGGTCTACGTGGTGGACCCGACCGGCGGCGCCGCCACGTACAACGACGAGCCGCAGAACGTCTGGACGTTCGTCCGGGTCACGACCGACGCCGGGCTCCACGGCTGGGGCGAGGCGTCGAACTTCCCGGGGAACGGCAGCCTCATGGTCGCGGACGCGATCGGGCACCTCCGGCCGTGGATCGTCGGCCAGGACGCCGGGGAGATCACCGCCCTGTGGCACCGGCTGTTCCGGAAGGCGGCGTACCTGGGACCGCGGGGCCTGCCGACCGCTGTCGTGAGCGGGATCGACATCGCGCTGTGGGACATCAAGGGCAAGGCGACCGGACAGCCGGTCCACGCCCTGCTCGGCGGGAAGGTGCGCCCCTCGGTCCCGCTCTACGCCAACGGCTGGTCCGGCCCCGCGGAGGGCGAGCTCCCGTGCGACACGCCGGCCGGCTACGCCGCCGCGGCGAGGCGGATCGTCGCCCGGGGCCACACCGCGATCAAGTGCGACCCGTTCCACGAGATGCTGCCGCTCCACACGGCCTACCTGGGCGGCCAGATCTCGCCCGCCGGCGAGGACTTCGGCGTCGCGTCCGTGGCAGCGATCCGCGAAGCCGTCGGGCCCGGGGTCGAGCTCCTGATCGACGCCCACGGGCACTACAACGTCCCGACGGCGGTCCGCCTGGCGCGCCGCCTGGAGCCGTACCGCATCGGGTGGCTCGAGGAGCCCACCCCGCCGGAGAGCCTGGAGGCGCTCCGGGCGGTCCGGGAGCAGGTCGCGGTGCCCCTCTGCGTCGGCGAGCGGCTGTACACGCGCTGGGACTTCCTGCCGGTCCTGGCCGGGCGCCTCGCCGACTACCTGATGCCCGACGTGGTGTGGACCGGCGGCATCAGCGAGCTCCTGCGGATCGCGGCGATGGCGGAGGCCTACCACGTCCCGGTGACCCCCCACAACGCGATGGGCCCGCTCCAGGTGATCGCCGGCGCGCACGCGATGCTCGCGGTGCCGAACTGCTACCGGCTCGAGCACAACGTCGCGAACGTGCCCTGGTACGACCGCTGCCTGGACCGGCCGCTGGACCTCCGCGGGGACCAGCTCCACCTGTCGGATCGCCCGGGGCTCGGGGTCGAGCTCGACCCCGGGTTCCTCCGGGCCCACGCCGCGCGGGCGGCCACACCGCGCTGAACGCTCGCCTCCGGGCGGGGCTCCCCCCGCTCGATCGTGATGGCCACCGGCATCGTGGCGTCGTCCGGACCGCCCGGGCGAGCGGCCGGGACGCGGCGGTCCGACCGCCCACCTCCGCCGGCGGGCGCCTTCGCGACCTGCGCCGGGCGGTCAGCCGGCGCCGCATGCCCGTCGGGGGCGATCCGGCCGGACCCGGCCCGATGCGCCAGGATCCCCGGTCCCGGGTCAGGCCGGCCAGGTCTGGTCGCCGCCGTCCACCCGGAGGATCTGCCCCGAGACGTGCCGGCCCGCCGGGGTGACCAGGAACGCCACCGCGTGGGCGATGTCCTCGGGCTGGCCGTACCCCTCGAGGGTCCCGATCTTCTCCCGCAGCTCCGGCCGCGCCTGGCCCGTCGCCACGAACCGCGCCGTGATGGTCCCGCCGGGCGCGACGCAGTTCACGCTCACGTCGTAGGGCCGGAGCTGCACCGCCAGGCACCGGGTGTACTCGTGGACCGCGGCCTTGGCGGTCGCGTAGATGGCCCCCTCCGCGCGGCCGTGGAGCCCGGCCACGCTCCCCAGGTTCACGATGCGTCCGGCCCGGCGGGCGATCATCTCCGGCGCGACCGCCCGGCAGACGTAGATGCAGGAGAGGAGGTTCCGGTCCAGCACGGCCCGGAGGTCCTCCGGCGCGATGAAGACCGCGTCGTTGTCCCGCGGGCGCCCGCCGCCCGGGGCGAGGGCGCCCCCGCGTCCGATGTCGCCGCCCGCGTTGTTGACCACGATGTCGATCCGTCCGAGCTCCGCCCGGATGCGTCCGACCGCGGCCTCGACCTCGGCCGGCTGGGTGAGATCGGCGGGGACCGCGAGGACCCGCCGGCCGGTCCGGGCGGCCACCTCGCGCGCCACCTGGTCGAGCGATTCCCCTTCCCCGAACGCGCGGGCCGAGGTCTGGGTGGTGCCGTGGACCACCAGCGTCGCGCCGAGCCGCCCCAGGTGCTCGGCGATGGCGCGCCCCAGCCCCCGCGACGACCCCGTCACCCATGCGACCTGTCCCGCCAGCAGTGCTCCGTCCATGTCCCGTCCTCTCTTGGGGCGCCGGGCTCAGTGATGGTCGGGGGGCCGGCGCGCCTCCCCCCGGCCGACGCGGCCGCCGGGCCGCGCGGCTCGCTCCCGCCCGTTCGCCTGCGGCGCGCTCGCTCGCATGATCTCCTCACCCTCTCCGGCGAAGGGAGAAGGGAAGAGGACACGGGAGCCGGGAGGGACGCCGCCGCCAGGCCCTCGGTCCCACGGCGGACCGGTCACGGGGGCTTCCGGCCCGCACTTCAGGTGATCGTCGGCGGGGCGGTCGGGTACCGCGCGTACCGCCGCTCGCGGACGACGGCCGCGATGCGCGCCACCGCCTCGTGGAGGTCCGCGAAGCGCGTGTAGAGGGGCGCGATGCCGAGCCGGAGGTTGTCGGGGGCGCGGAAGTCGGGCAGGACGGCCATCTCCTCGATCAGGGCCCGGTCGATCCGGAGCGCCTCCGGATGGCCGAGCGCGACGTGGGATCCGCGTTGGGCCGCGTCCCGCGGGGATCGCAGGGTGAACCCGAGCGGCCGGAGCTCGCGGGCCCAGAGCTCGATCAGGTACTCCGTCTGGGCGATCGACTTCGCCCGGATCCGCTCGACGCCCGCCCGGCGTACCAGGTCGATCCCCGGCTCGGCGGCCAGGAGCGAGAGGACGGGGGGCGTGCCGACCAGGAAGCGCTGGATGCCCGGCCCCGGGTCGTAGTCGGGCGCCATCGCGAACTGGTCGCGCCGCCCGAACCAGCCCCGGATCGGGTTCGCCAGCTCGGCCTGGAGGGCCCGCCGCACGTAGAGGAACGCCGGCGCGCCGGGCCCGCCGTTCAGGTACTTGTACGTGCACCCGACCGCGAGGTCCGCGCCGGCTTCTCCCAGCGCCAGCGGGAGCACGCCGACCGAGTGGGAGAGATCCCAGCAGACGAGCGCGCCGGCATCGTGGGCCAGCCGCGTGACCGCGGCCAGGTCGTGGACGAACGCCGACCTGAACGCCGTGTGGGAGAGCGCGAGGAGCGCCGTGTCGGGGCCGAGCGCCGGCGCGAGCGCCGCCTCGGACACGGTCAGGTCGTCGTCCGAGCGAGCGACGACCAGCCGGTGCCCCTGGCCGGCCAGCGCGACGGCCCCCTGGAGCACGTAGAGGTCGCCCGGGAAGTTGAGCGCGTCCGTGACCACGGTCCGCCGGCCGGGCCGGGCCCGGAGCGCGGCCACGGCCAGCTTGAAGAGGTTCACCGAGGTCGAGTCCGACACCACGACCTCGTCAGGGTCGGCCCCGATCAGCTCGGCCAGCTTGCCCCCGATCCGTGCGGCCGCGGTGAACCATCCCTCGCCCCAGCCCCGGATCAGGCGCGCGCCCCACTCCCGGCGGACCACCCGCCCGAGCCGGGCGACGGTCCGGCGCGGGAGCCGGCCCAGCGAGTTCCCGTCCAGGTAGAGGAGCCGCGGCTCGGCGACCACGAACTCCGCACGGAAACCCGCCAGCGGGTCCGCCCGGTCCAGGGCGCGGGCCCGCGCGTCGCCCGGCCCGGTGGCGATGCCCGTCCGCCCCGCCCGGACCGGGGCCCCGGGCGCGGCGGGCCGCCCGTTCGCCCGATCCCGCGCCGTCACCGGCGCGAGCGGCCGGCGGGCGGCCCGGGGTCCCCGCTCACGCCCCATCGATCGCCCGCACCTCGGCCGGCGTCAGCGTGAAGTCGAGCGCGCCCGCGTTCTCGCGGACGTGCTCGGGACGGCTGGCCTTGGGGATCACGAACAGCGCCGGGCGCCGGGTCAGGAAGTTGAGCGCGACCTGGCGCGGCGTCCGGCCGCGCCGGGCGGCGATCTCGGCCACCGGGCCCCGCATGAAGCCGCCGCGCGCGAGCGGCGTGTAGCCCACCACCGCGATCCGTCGCCGCTCGCAGTACGGCAGCACGGCTCGCTCGATCGCCCGGTCGCGGAGATGGTAGAGCACCTGGTCGCACGCGAGCGGGACGTCCGCGAGCGCCGCCTGCGCCGCCCGCAGCTGCGCGACATCGAGATTGCTCACGCCGACGAAGCGGGTCAGGCCGCGCCGGACCAGCTCGGCCATGCCGCGCATCGTCTCGGCGATCGGGTGCCGGGTCGACCACCAGTGGAGGAGGTAGACGTCGAGCCGGTCCGTCCGGAGCCGCCGGAGCGACGCCTCGCAGGCGCGCACGGTCCCCGCGTACGACGCGTGCTCGGGCAGCACCTTGCTGACCAGGAAGACCTGGTCGCGGCGGCCGGCGATCGCCTCCGCGACCACCCGCTCGGCCCCGCCGCCACCGTACATCTCGGCGGTGTCGATGTGGGTGAGCCCGAGCTCGAGCCCGAGCCGGAGCGCCGCGACCTCGCTCCGCCGGCGCGTGGGCTCCTCGCCCATCCGCCAGGTGCCCTGTCCCACCACCGATACCTCGACGCCGGTGGTCCCGAACGGCCGCCTGATCACGGCTGCCCCGCGCGCGGCGGCGGCGCCGGCCCCGGGCGCACCGGGATCTCGCCGAAGGTCCGGCCCTCGCGGAGACCGATCAGGGCGGCGGGCGCCCGCGCGAGGCCGTCGAGGACGTCCTCCCGGGACGTGAGCCGGCCGGCCCGGACCCGCTCGCCGAGCCGCGCCGAGATCAAACCGCAGACCACGAACCGGGCGACGATGGTGACGTGCCGGGACACCGTCTCGGTGATCCACCCGCCGACGCTGTCGAGCCCGCCAGCCGGGGGGCCAGCCGCACTTGCCGGTGGGTCGCCGGGATCACGCCGGCTCCTCCTTCGCGCAGCGGGCGGCGGCCACGCCGAGAGCCAGCGCGATCCAGAGGAACCGGAACCGCATCAGGTCGAGGTGCAGGCTCGCCAGCAGCACGCCCGCCGAAGCCACGGTCTGCCCGCGGGCCAGGCCGGCCGCGAAGCCGGGCCGCGCCCCCGGCCACATCGCGCGGAGCGTGAGCGCCCAGAACGCGCCGAACGCGACGAGGCCGATCACGCCCATCTCCGCCGCCACGGTGAACGGCTCGCCGTGCGCGGACTCCCAGCGCTCGGCGCGGGGCGCGTAGCCCATCTCTCCGGCCCACGCCTGGATGTGCGGCCAGGCATCCTGCCCCCAGCCGGCCAGGGGCCGCGCGAGGAACGCGTGGACGGCGATTCGCTTGAGGACGAAGTAGAGGTTGTGCACCCACTCGACGCGCAGGACGAGGGACTCGACCCCGGTGTCCGGCATCGAGGCGTAAAAGGGGTGCCTGACCGTACGCGAGCGATCGGCCCCCCACGTCACGTCGTAGGCCGTCACCTGCCACGTCGAGACCGCGATCGTGAGGAGCAGGCCGACCACGTAGAGGACCGCGACCCCGGCCAGGAGGGGACGTCGGCGGCGGCCGACCTCGAGGACGCCGAGCACCCCCAGCACCGCCAGGTATTCGAGGAGCGGCCGGGCCCAGGTGAGGACCTCGCAGACGGTCATGGCCGCGAGCAGCGCGAGGCACCCGCGCCGGGTCCACGGCCCCCCGCGGCGCGCGAGGGACACGACCGCCGGCAGCGCGACGATCAGCAGCGTCGCGAGGAGGCGCGAGGTCGGCTGGAGCGTCGCGCGCACCCGCAGGCGGTCCCCCAGAACGGGCAGTCCTTCCCGGAACTCGACGAGGTAGTTCGCGGCGCCGGCGTGTGCCGCGAAGACCCATCCTGCCAGGCCGAGCCCGACCACCGCCGCCACGAGCACCACCCACCACCGGAGGAACCGCGCGAGGCGCCCCGGGTCGCCGAGCACCGCGGCGCCCCAGATCAGCACCAGGGCGAGGTACACGAAGGCGGCCGTCTCCCGCCAGGCCGGCCCCGGCCAGGGCGCGACGCTCGCGACCAGGACGTTCGCGCCCACCCAGACCGCGGCCGGGCGGCCGGCCGGCGCCGCGATCCGGGCAAGCCCCGGGGCGCCGGCGAGGAGCCACACCGCGAGGCCGGCCAGGAACACGAGATCGGCGGGCTGACCCTTGCCGGCGAGCACCGCGGGGAGCAGGCTGCCGCGCGGCACCATGAGGAGGGTCGAGGCGACGTACGCCGCGAAGGCGACCGCGGGGAGCGACAGCCGGCCGGGGCGCACGATGCCTCGGAGACTAGCGATGGCCCCCCCGGGGCGTCAAGGCCGCGCGCAGCGGAGCGCGCGGGCGGATCGACGGCCGCGCGAGACGGCGCGGATCGTGCCGCTGTCGCGTGCCGCCAGCGGGGCCGGCGCCGCCACCGGCTGCCCTCCGGTCCGGTCGGTGAGACGGCACGCCGGGGAAGCCTGGGGGTGGCCGTTCAGCGGCGCCGCGTGACTCCGGAGGGCATGATGGCCCACCCGAAGGCCCGGGCGATGCGGGGCCGCTCAGCCGCCCCGCGTGTGCATCTCGAGGCGGGGGTCGCGGCGCAGCCCGTCGACCGGGATCAGGACGCCGCGCTCCCCCCGCGCCTCCAGCTCGCGCCGCTCCTCGGCGCCGCGATCGCGCCGGACGGTCCACCCGCGGGTGATCAGCTCCCGGAGCTCCTCCCGGGACGCGCCGGCGCGGAGCGGCGTCCGGAGGTCTAGCCCCGACTGCGCGTAGAGGCACAGGTACCAGGTCCCGTCGGCGGTCAGCCGGCTCCGGTCGCACGCCCCGCAGAACGGCGCCGTCGTGGACGCGATGATGCCGAAGGTCGCGCCGTCGGGGAGCCGGAACCGCTCGGCGGGCTCGG
>DASRDR010000153.1:0-5714 GCA_035652475.1 Candidatus Methylomirabilota bacterium
CGTCAAGCTGTTCGAGATGCCGCTGGCCGGGTACCTGGGGTTCCCGCCGTTCGCCCTGGAGGCCTGGGCGATGTATCATTTCGTCCGGCCGCTGGCCGGGTTGAGACGCCCGCCGGCGATGTGAGCGCTCCACCCCTGACCCGAACCACCGAGGAGGACCAGAGGCCCGTGGCCACGAAGCGCGGAAAGAGCTCGACGTCGAAGAAGCCGAGGCAGATTCCCCGCAAGCCGACCGCGACGGCCGGCCCCGGGCGCGTGACGTCGTCCCGGACGACGGCCGACGCCCGCCGGGCCGTCCAGAAGGCCGCCGCCGCGAAGCCGGCGCCGCCCGCGCGCGCCGCCGCCAAGGCGCCGGCCCCGCCGGCCGCGGCGTCGAGGCCGGCGGTCGGTCGCGTGAAGCCGCCCGCCGTGAAGCCCCCGGCCCCCGCAGCGCGGCCGCGCCCGGGGGGGGGCGCGACCGTCCCGAGCCTCCTCGAGCAGGCCGAGCGCCTGCGCGACGACGTGAACCGGAGCAAGCTCACCCACCCTGACCCGTGGGCGTTCGCCGCGAAGGCCCGAGCCTGGGCGCAGCGGGCGCAGGCGCTGGTCGAGCAGGTCGCCGCGGGCGGCGACACGGCCGAGAGCCGGCGCGCGGTCGAGGCGCTGGCGGCGGAGGTCGAGCGGGACAGCGACTTCCAGGAGGCGCGGAAGCTCTTCTGAGCGGCCGATGGAGCTCGAGTTCCTGAACCTGCCCGGGGCGCCGCCGCCCCCGCCGACCGCCCCCTACAGCCACGCGGTCCGCGCGGGGGAGTTCCTGTTCGTCACCGGGCAGCTGCCGGCCGACCCGGAGACCGGGCGGCTCGTCGCGGGCGGCATCGTCGAGCAGACGGGCCAGGTCATGCGGAATCTCCAGGCCGTCCTCCGCGGGGCCGGGACCGCGCTCGACCGGGTGGCCTTCGCCCGCGTGTACCTCGTGAACTTCGCCGACTACGCGGCGATGAACGGCGTCTACCGGAGCTACTTCGCGCCGGGCCGGCTCCCCGCGCGGACCTGCGTCGGGGTGACGGGGCTGGCGCTCGGCGCGCTGGTCGAGATCGACCTGGTGGTGCGGCCGTAGCGCGCGACGGCGGAGCGGCCGCGGGCCCCGCCGCTCCCGCCACCGCTCCGGGGCCGGCCGGAGCCGGGGGGTCCGCTGGTCCCGCGGAGGTCCGGCGCCTCGCGATCTTCTTCGCCACCGTCTACGCCGTCCAGGGGCTCGCCGAGCCGAAGGCCGGGCTCGCGACCCAGCCGATCTTCTTCCTCCTGAAGGACGAGATGCGGCTCAGCGCCGCGGAGACGGCCACCTTCCTCGCACTCGTGGGACTCGCGTGGAACGTGAAGCCGCTCTACGGGCTGCTCTCCGACCTGGTCCCGATCCTGGGGTCCCGCCGCCGCTCCTACCTCGTGGCGACGACGCTGCTGGCCGCCCTCGGCTGGGCGCTGCTGGGCCTCCTGCCGCGGTATCCGTGGGGGCTGACGCTGGCGATCCTCGCCGTGACCGGCCTGGGCCTGGCGTTCACCGACGTGCTGTGCGACGCGGTGATGGTCGAGACCGGGAAGCCGCGCGGCCTCACCGGGCGCTTCCAGGCCATCCAGTGGACCGCCATCTACGGGGCGAGTCTGGTGGCCGGGGTGGGCGGTGGCTACCTCTCGGCTCACGTCCGGTACGGCCACGCGTTCCTGCTGGTCGCGCTCTGTCCGGCGGCGTCGTTCGCCGCCTCGGTGTGGGCGGTGCGGGAGCCGCCCACCCGGTTCGATCGGACGACCGTGCGCGCCACGTTCGACGCCCTGCGGCGCGGCGTCCGGTCCGGCCCGCTCTGGCGCGCGGCGGCGTTCATCCTGCTGTGGACGTTCAGCCCGTCCTTCGGGGTGCCGCTCGAGTACCACATGGTCGACGTGCTCGGCATCTCGAAGATCCAGCTGGGCCTCCTGGCAAGCCTGGGGAACGGCGCGGCGATGCTGGGGGCCCTGGCCTACGGGCGATACGCGCCCCGCTTCTCTCTCCCCCAGCTGCTCTACGCGGCGGTCGCCGTCGGCGCCGGCGGCACGCTCGCGTACTACGGCCTGGTGGGGTGGTGGTCGGCCGTCGCGCTCACGGTGACGGTGAGCGGCGTCAGCGCGATCGCGTCGCTCGCGACCCTCGACCTCGCCGCCCGCGCGGTGCCGAGCCATGCCGAGGGGACGTTCTTCGCGGCGCTCATGTCGGTCAACAACATCGGCACGACCGGCGCCGAGTGGGTCGGGGGCCAGCTCTATGCCCTGGTCGGGCTCCGCTGGCTGATCGCCGTCAGCGCCGCCACGACCGCCGCGTGCGCGCTCCTCGTGCCGTGGATGCGGATCCCGGCGCCGGCGTCCGCCCGCCCGGCCTGAGCCGGCCCCCGGACCGGGCGCTCAGTCGCGCACCACCTCGCCGCGGCGCTGGAGGTACGGCTCGAAGGCGCGGGGATCGACCTCGATCCCGAGCCCCGGCCCCTGCGGGATCTCCACCATCCCGTCGGGGCCGATCGCCGGGACGCCCCACAGCTCCCGCAGCGCGTTGGGGGACTGGTCGTACTCGAACCACGGGTACGGCATAGGCGTGTGGCTCCGGTACCCCGGCAGCACGGCGCAGAGCTGGAGGGACGCGTAGAGGTTGATCGCGGTCCCCCAGACGTGCGGGACGACCGGCACCTCCCAGGCCGCCGCCAGGGCGGCGATCCGCGCGACCTCGGTGAATCCGCCGGCGATGGCCAGATCGGGCTGGGCGGCGTCGAGCGCGTTCCGCTCGAAGAACGACCGGAAGGCACGGATCCCGCCGAGGGCTTCCCCGCCGACCACGGCGAGGCCGAGCGCGCCGGCGACGTGCGCGTACCCCTCCACGTCGTCTGGCACCACCGGCTCCTCGAGCCACGCGAACCCCTCGCTCTCGAGCTGCCGGCCCGCCTCGATCGCCGGCCGGACCGTGTAGCCCTGGTCGGCGTCGGCGAGCAGGATCACGTCGGGACCGACGACCTTCCGGACCGCGCCGGCGGCGCGGCCGTCGGCGGTCGGGTCGACCCCCACCTTCATCTTCATCGCGCGGAACCCCGGGGCCAGGATGCGCTCCGCCTCGCGGCGATACGCGCGGTAGGGGTCCCGGCCGGGCCGGAGGTAGGGCCCGCTCGCGTACGCCGGCACGCGGGTCCGGACGGGGCCCCCCAGCAGACGGCAGATCGGCTGGCCGAGCGCGCGCCCCCGCAGGTCCCAGAGCGCCACGTCGACCGCCGAGAGCGCCATGAGCCCCGGCCCCTGGCGCTCGTAGCCGAGGCGCTCGTGCATGGCCGCCCAGAGCCGGGTGTACTCGAGGGGGTCCTGGCCGAGGATCGCGGGCGCCAGCGCGGTCTCGATCAGCGTCCACGCCGCGGGGGGCGAGTGCCAGGTCTCGCCCCAGCCCGAGACGTCCTCGTCGCTCCGGAGCTCGACCAGGAGCGCGGAGCGCCGGTCGATGAATCGGGTCGCGTTGCCCTGAGGCTCGGGCAGGCGGCACTCGAGCAAATGAAGCCGGATCCCGGTGATCTTCATCCCCGACGGCGCCCGGCTGGGACGAGCGTGATGTAGCATCGGGCCGGACCGGCTGTCAACCGGCATCCCGCCCGGCCCTTGCTGCCGGGGCGCCCGGCGGCGCATGCTAGGGCGGCCATGGCGCCGGGGCACCGTCGAGCGGCCGCGGGCGCGCCGCGCCGCCGCTCCGCGCGAGGAGGACACGCATGCTGGTAAAGGACCTGGACACCCCGGTGGTGACGATCCACCTCGACATCATGGAGCAGAACATCCGCCGGGTGCAGCAGCTGCTCGACCGTCACGGGATCGGCAACCGGCCGCACGTGAAGACGCACAAGATCCCGGCGATCGGGCGCCGGCAGCTCGACGGCGGCGCGATCGGGATCGTCTGCCAGAAGATCGGGGAGGTCGAGGTCTTCGCCGACCACGGCGTCGGTCCCGACGTGCTCCTCGCCTACAACGTCCTCGGCCGCCCGAAGCTCGATCGCCTGATGGCGGTGGCGGCCCGGGTCGAGCGGCTCACCGTCGTGCTGGACAACGAGGTGGTCGCCCGGGGTCTCTCCGAGGCCGGGGTGCGGCACGGGCGGGACGTCCCGTTCCTGGTCGAGTGCGACACGGGGTTCGGGCGCAACGGCGTGCCCACGCCGGAGGCGGCCTTCGACCTCGCCCGCCGCGCCATGAAGCTCCCGCGCATGGACTTCCAGGGCCTGATGACGTTCCCGAACCGGGATCCGGACACGCGGCTCTTCTTCGAGCGCGCGCTCGCGCTGTTCAAGGGCGCGGGGATCCCGGTGCCGGTCGTCTCGGGCGGCGGGACGCCGGCCCTCGCGACCGTCGGGCAGTTCCCGATGCTGACCGAGCACCGGGCGGGCACCTGCGTCTACAACGACGCGATGGTGGTCCGCTCGGGGACGGCGACGTGGGCGGACTGCGCGATGCGGGTCCGGGCGACGGTGGTCAGCCGGCCCGTCGACGACCGGGCGATCCTGGACTGCGGAACGAAGGTCCTGACCTCCGACCTCTACGGGATGCCGGGCTACGGCCACGTCCTCGAGTACCCGGAGGCCGCCATCGCCGCGCTCTCCGAGGAGCACGGCACCGTCGACCTGTCGCGCTGCGCCGAGCGTCCCGCGGTCGGCGACGTGGTCCAGGTGGTGCCGAACCACTGCTGCGTCGTCACCAACATGGTCGACGAGGTCGTCGGCGTCCGCGGCGATCGGGTCGAGGTCGTCTGGCCGGTCGCGGCCCGGGGGAAGGTCCGATGAGCGCGCGGCTCGCGGTCGCGCTCCTGGGCGCCGGACGGCTCGGCGCCGCCCACGCCCGCACCCTGGCCAGCCTGCCCGAGGTCCACCTGGCGGTGGTGGCCGACCCGGCCCCGGCCGCCCGCGAGCTGGGGGCGCGGTTCGGCGCCCGGGCGCTGGCCGACCCGCGAGCGGCGATCCAGGACCCGGCGGTCGACGCGGTGGTGATCGTCACCCCGACCGGCACCCACGCCGAGCTGATCGAGGCGGCCGCCCGGGCCCGGAAGGCGATCTTCTGCGAGAAGCCGATCGCCCTCGACCTCCGGTCGACCGAGCACGCGCTGGCCGTGGTCGCCGAGTGCGGGGTGCCGCTCCAGATCGGGTTCCAGCGGCGCTACGACACCGGCTTCGCCGAGGCGCACCGGCGGATCGCCGCCGGCGAGATCGGGCGGCTCCACCTGCTCCGCTCGGTCAGTCACGACCCGTATCCGCCGCCGCCCCACTACATCCCGACCTGCGGCGGCCAGTTCGTCGACATGACGATCCACGACCTCGACATCGCGCGGTTCCTGGCGGGCTCCGAGGTGGCGAGCGTCTCGGCGATCGGGGCGACGCTCGGGCCCCAGGCCGCGGCGTTCGCCGCCCAGGGCGACTGGGACACCACCGTGCTCACGCTGCGGTTCGTCTCGGGTGCCCTCGGCTCCATCGTCAACTCGCGCCAGGCCGGCTACGGCTACGACATCCACACCGAGGTGCTGGGGGACCACGGCGGGCTGAAGGTCGGTTACGAGCGGTACACCCCGATCACCCGGTACGACCGCGCCGGCGCCCACCACGACTACGTCCCGTACTTTCCCGAGCGCTTCGCCCAGGCCTACGCGGCCGAGCTCCAGGCGTTCGTGGACGCGATCCGGACCGGGAAGCCGGTCACCCCGA
>DASRDR010000154.1:0-44271 GCA_035652475.1 Candidatus Methylomirabilota bacterium
AACCGGCGCCTGACCGGCGTGCTGGCGGACTACCACTACGCGCCCACG
Source organism: Candidatus Methylomirabilota bacterium (assembly GCA_035652475.1). GTDB lineage: Bacteria > Methylomirabilota > Methylomirabilia > Rokubacteriales > DASRDR01 > DASRDR01. The sequence goes on from DASRDR010000154.1 coordinate 49, forward strand.
GCCCGGAGCCGGGACAATCTCCTCGCGGAGGGCGTCGACCCGGGCCGGATCCTGGTCACCGGGAACAGCGGGATCGACGCGCTGCTGCTGGCGCGCGAGTGGACGCGGGGCCGCGCCGGGGCGGAGGGGCTGCTGGGCCCGGGGGTGTCGGCCCTGCGGGACCGGCGGGTGATCCTGGTGACCGCGCACCGGCGCGAGAGCTTCGGCGCCCCCCTGGAGGCGATCTGCGACGCCATCCGGCGGATCGCCGACCGCAACCCCGACGTCGAGATCGTGTACCCGGTCCACCTGAACCCGCACGTGCGGCGCCCGGTCTTCGCGTGGCTGGGGGAGCATCCGCGCATCCACCTGGTCGAGCCGCTCGACTACCCGGCCTTCGTGCGGGCGATGGACCGGGCGTACCTGATCCTCACCGACTCCGGCGGCGTCCAGGAGGAGGCCCCGGCGCTCGGCAAGCCGGTGCTCGTGATGCGGCACAAGACGGAGCGGGCCGAGGCGGTCGAGGCGGGCGGGGCGCGGCTCGTCGGGACGAGCGTCGAGACGATCGTGCCGGCGGTGCAGCAGCTCCTGGATGACGGCGAGACCTATGCCGCCATGAGCCGCGCCGGGAACCCGTTCGGCGACGGGCGGGCGAGCGAGCGCATCGTCGAGCACCTGGGCGGGGCCCTCCAGGCCGCCGGAGCGCGCGGGTGAACGTCGGGCTCGTCTACGACGCCGACTATCCGTGGGACGTCCGCGTCTGGAAGACGTGCGTCGCGCTCTCGGGGCGCGGGCACCGCGTCCACCTGGTCTGCCGCAACCTGGCGCGCCGGCCGCCGGACGAGCTCCGGGACGGGATCCACCTCCATCGCCTCCGGCCGCGCCGGGACGCCCGCCTCGACGCGCTGGCCAGCTTTCCGGCGTTCGTCAACCCGGTGTGGATCGGCCGGATCGCCCAGGTGGTGCAGGCGCACGCGGTCGAGGTCCTCCTGGTGCGCGATCTCCCGCTCGCGCTGGCGGCGGTGGTCGCGGGCCGGCGCGCCCGGGTCCCGGTGGTCCTCGACATGGCCGAGAACTACCCCGGGATGCTCCGCGACGTCTGGCGGTTCGAGCGGTTCCGTCCCCAGAACGTCCTCGTGCGGAACCCCGCGCTGGCCCGGGTCGTGGAGTGGCTGGCGGTCCGGCTGGTCGACCACGTCCTGGTGGTCATCGAGGAGTCGCGCGACCGGCTGCTCCGGGCCGGGGTGCCGGCCGCGCGCGTCTCCATCGTCCGGAACACGCCGGTCGTCGAGCTGGCGCGCTTCCCCTCCGCCTGGGGGGAACCGCCGCGGGACGAGAGCCGCGTCACGGCCGTGTTCGTCGGCGGGGTCGAGCCGATGCGCGGGCTGGCCGAGGCGCTCGGGCTCCTGGCCGCCGCCCGGCGGCAGGCGCCCGCGCTGCGCCTCGTGGTCATCGGCGGGGGCCGCTGGGGGCCGGATCTCCTGGCCGAGGCGCGCCGCCTCGGGATCGCCGAGCACGTCGAGCTGCGCGGCCGCCGGGACTACCAGCGGGCGCTGTTCGAGGTGCAGGGGGCGGACATCGGGCTCATCCCGCACCGGGTGACCGCTCACACCAACTCCACCATCCCGAACAAGCTCTTCGAGTACATGCTGCTCGCGAAACCGGTCGTGACGACGGACCTCCGGCCGGTGCGCCGGATCGTGGACGAGGTGGGCTGCGGCCTCGTCTACCGGACGCGGGACGAGGGGGTCGCGGCGCTCGTCCGTCTCCAGGACGCGGCGCTCCGCCGCGTCCTCGGCGACCGCGGCCGCCACGCGGTGCTCGAGCGGTACCGGTGGGACCGGGACGGGGCGACGCTGGTCCGGGCGGTGGAGGGCTCGGCGGCCGCGCGCGCGGGGGCGAGGCCGGCGGGCCTCGCGGCCGGCGCCGCGCCGGAGGCGCGATGAACCGACGGGGGCGCGAGAGCGCGGGAGCGGCGTAGCCATGTGCGGGATCGCCGGACTCTGGCAGACACGCGGGATGTCGGAGGGAGAGCTGGGCCGCAGCGCGGTCCGGATGGCGGACAGCCTCGCCCATCGGGGCCCCGACGACGCCGGGCAGTGGGTCGACGCGCGCGCCGGCGTGGCGCTCGGCTTCCGGCGCCTGGCGATCGTGGACCTCTCGCCGAACGGCCGCCAGCCGATGCGGTCGGTCAGCGGGCGGTACACGATCGTCTTCAACGGCGAGGTGTACAACCACAGCGCGCTCCGGGCGGAGCTGGAGGCGGCGGGGGCGGCCTTCCGCGGGCACTGCGACGCCGAGGTGATCGTCGCCGCGTTCGAGCGGTGGGGGGTCGAGGCGTCGGTCCGGCGGTTCGTGGGGATGTTCGCCATCGCGGCGTGGGACGCCGGCCGGCGCGAGCTCACGCTGGTCCGGGACCGTCTGGGGATCAAGCCGCTGTTCGTCCATGCGGAGCCGGGGTGCGTGAGCTTCGGGTCGGAGCTCCGGGCGGTCCGGACCGGGCCCCGGTTCGAGGACGCAGTGGACCCGACGTCGGTGGCGGCCTACCTGCGATACCTCTACGTTCCCGCGCCGGCCACCATCCACCCCCGCGTGCGGAAGCTCCTGCCGGGGCACCTGCTGACCGTCCGCGACCCGGAGCGCCCGCTGCCGCCCGCGCGCCCGTTCTGGGCGCTCGACGAGGTCGCGCTGGCCGGCGCGGCGGCACCGCTCGAGCTGTCGGACGCGGAGGCGGTCGCCCGGTTCGAGGCCCTCTTGACCGACGCGGTGCGGCTCCGCATGGAGGCCGACGTCCCGCTGGGAGCCCTCCTCTCGGGCGGCGTCGACTCGGCGACCGTGGTGGCGGTGATGCAGGCGGCCAGCCGCGCGCCGGTGCGGACGTTCACGATCGGCTTCGACCAGCGGGAGCACGACGAGTCGCGACCGGCGCGGGCGATCGCCCGGCACCTCGGGACCGACCACACCGAGCTCCGCGTCGGCGGGCGGGAGGCGCTCGGCGTGGTCGCCGCGCTGCCCGACATCGCCGACGAGCCCCTGGCCGACCCGTCGCTGATCCCGACCTACCTGGTCTGCCGCCTCGCCCGCCGGCACGTCACGGTGGCGCTGACCGGGGACGGCGGCGACGAGCTCTTCGCCGGGTACACGCGCTACCTCGTGGGCCCCCGGCTCATCGAGTGGGCGGATCGCTGGCCGCGCCCGGTCCGGCGGCTGGCGTCCGCCTGCACCCGGAGCCTGGGGCCGGAGACGTGGACACGGCTCCACGCCACCGTGGCGCCGCTCCTGCCAGCGGCGTGGCGGACACGGCTCGCCGGGACCAAGCTCCGGAAGCTCGGCCGGGTGCTGGCCGGCGACGGGATGGAGGAGCGGTACCGGGCGCTGGTCTCCGCCTGGACGGACCCGGGCGCGCTCGTCGACGGCGGGCCCGAGCCGGACACGCGGGCCGACGCCCTGTTCCGGCTCGGCGCCGGGCGGCTGGATCTCATGGAGCGGATGATGCTCGCCGACCAGGGCGGCTACCTCCCCGACGACCTCCTGGCGAAGGTGGACCGCGCCAGCATGGCGGTGAGTCTCGAGGCGCGGGTGCCGCTCCTCGACCACCGTCTGGTCGAGCTCAGCTGGCGCCTCCCGCGCCGCTTCAAGGTCCGCCAGGGCACGGGCAAGTGGATCCTCCGGCAGGTGCTCGCGCGCCACCTCCCGCCGGCGCTGGTCGCGCGCGAGAAGGTCGGCTTCACGGTCCCCCTGGCGGCCTGGCTGCGGGGCCCCCTGCGGGAGTGGGCGGGTGACCTCCTGGAGCCCTCGCGGCTCGGCGGGATCGATGGGCTCCGCCCAAGCCCGGTCCGGCGGGAGTGGGACCGCCTCCGGCGGGGCAACGGCGACCAGGCGCTCGGCGTGTGGGCGGTGCTGCTCCTGGTGGCGTGGCGGGAGCGCTGGGGGCCGAGCGCACCCCGCGCCGAGCCGCGGGCCGTCGTCGAGGTGGCGTGAGGTGATGGACGGGGCGTCCGGGGCGTTCCCCGGCGCGGCGGCGGGGCGCCTGCCGCTCGTCCGTGGGCCGGTCGCGGTCCCCCGGGCGGCCGCTCCCGCCGCGGCGGGGGTCGTGGGGTTCCGGTTCCTGCTCCTGTACTTCGTGCTGGAGTTCGCGCGGCCCCAGGACCTCTTCCCGGTGCTGGGGCTGATCCGGCCGTCGTGGCTCGCCCTGCTCGGGCTGGCGATCACGCTCGCGCGCTCGGGCCGGGTCTCGTTCGCGAGCCGCGTGACCAAGGCGTTCGTCGTGCTGCTGGTCGCGATGACGGTGCAGGTGCCCCTCGCGGTGAACACCCACTGGGCGTTCTGGAGCACCTTCGCGATGGCGCAGACCTTCGTCGCGTACCTGGGGATCGTCGCCTTCGCTCGCGACGAGCGGCGGCTGCGCCTGGTCCTCTGGACGTGGATCGCGATCCACGTCTACCTGGCGCTGTACGCGCTGGCGCACCGGGGGGTCGGCGTCGGGGGCTTCCTGGGCGACGAGAACGACCTCGCCATGACGCTCGTCACCGCGCTGCCGGTCGCCGTGTTCGTGGGCGCCGCCACCTCGACCGGCCGGACGCGGCTCCTCGGGATCGCGAGCGCCGCCCTCATGGTGGTCGGGGTGGCCGCCACGGTCTCGCGGGGGGGCTTCCTCGGGCTCGTCGCGGTCATCCTGTACTGCCTGGTGCGCGCTCCGCGCAAGCTGGGCGGCGCCGTCGTGATCGCCGCGCTCGCCGGGGTGCTCGCGCTCGCCGCCCCGGCGGGGTACTGGGCCGAGATGAACACCATCGTCACCGGCGAGCAGGACGGCCGGGAGGACACCGGCGCCGGGCGGATGTACGAGTGGCGCGTGGGATGGCGGATGTTCCTCGACAACCCCGTCCTCGGCGTCGGGCCCGGGAACTTCCCGTACCGGTTCGCGGAGTACGAGGCCGGCGAGAGCTGGGAGGGCCGGTCCCTGGCCGGGCGCGCCGCGCACTCGTTCTACATGACGCTCGTCCCGGAGCTCGGGACCGTGGGCGTCCTGACCGTGCTGGTGATGGTGGTCGGCGCCTGGCGGGGCCTGGTGCGGGCGCGTCGCCGGACCGCGAGCGCGCCGGACGGGCGGCGGACCCCCGGCGGTCGGTTCCGTGCCCTCTGCGGCCTGGGGCTCGAGGGCGCGGTCGTCGCCTTCCTCGTGACGTCGGTGTTCATCTCGACGCTCTACTACCCGAACCTCTGGATCCTGCTCGGGTGCATGGTGACGCTGGCGTCCCTTCCCGACGCTGCGCCGCCCGGGTCCGGCGCCTCGGGACCCGGCCCGCCGGGGGCCGTTCCGCCCCCGGGGCCGAGTCCCTCGCAGGGGGGTTCGGCCGGGCGCCCACCGGGACGCGGCCCTGGCACCGGGGCGCCGCGGGAGGACTGAGCCCGGCATGGGCCCCGTGACCGCGCGCTCGCGCCTTCCCGGGGTCGCGGGCGCGATCGCCGCCGCGAGCGTGCTGGCCGTCATGCTGCGCCTGGGCGGCCCGGCGGCCACCGCCCTCGTGCTCGCCTGTCTCGCCCTGTTCGGGCTCCCGGGCGTGCTCCTCTGGCGGGCGTGGCGCCCCCCGACCGGCCTCGACGGCCGCGCCGAGCGCACGATCACGGGCGTGGTGATCGGGCTCGGGCTGGGGCCCACCGCGGTCGCGGGGGCGGCGATCGCCGGCGGCAGCGCGGTCGGGACCACGCTGGCGCTCGCCGCGGGCGCGGTCGCCCTCGTGGTCTCGCGCCGGCCCGGCGCGCCGCCGGTCCGCTCCATCGCGGCGCGGGACGACGCCCTGTTCGCGGCGCTCGCGTCCGCGGCGGTCGTCCTCGTCGCCGGGACGCTGCTGATCCCCTACGCGAGCTTCGGCCGCGTCACGGCGCGAGGCCTGGCGTTCACCGAGCTCCAGAAGACCGACCTCCTCCACCACGTGGTGACCACGATCGAGCTCGCCCGCGGGATCCCGCCGCCGAACCCGTACTTCTCCGGCGAGGTGCTGCACTACTACTGGTGGGCGCACGTCCTCCCGGGGCTCGCGGCCCGCCTGGCCGGCCCCGGGGTGGGGCCGCGCGAGCTGACGGTGCTGAGCGCGCTCGCCTACAGCCTGGTCGCCTCGCTGGCGGTGCTGGTCGCACTGCGGGCTCGGACCCGGGACCCTCGCGTCGCCGGGATCCTGCTCGCCATGGCGGTCCTGGCCTCCGGCTACAACGCGCTGGTCGCCCTCGCCCGGTGGGTCGTGGCGGCGATGCCCGCTGCCGGTGCGTTCGGGCTCGGGCGGCTCCTCACCGACGACTGGGGGCAGGAGTACACGGGCTACTCCCACGGGCTGTTCCGGAGCTTCCTGGTGGAGCCGCAGAGCACGCTCGCCGTCGCGATGATCGCCGTCGCGCTCACGCTCGGCATGCGGCACGGGTTCTTCGCCGCGGGGCCGCGCGTCGCGCTGGCGCAGGGGGCCCTCCTCGGGTGGACCGCAGCGACCGACGCGTTCCTGGGCGCGCTGCTGGGCGCGGCGTGGGCGCTCGGCGGCGCCGGCGCGCTGGTGCACGGCGCCGGTCGGCGCGGGCGGATCGCCCGGTCCCTCGGGGCGATCGCCGCCGCCGCCGGCGCGATGATCGCGCTGATGCTCCGCCTGGGCATGGTCCGACCCGGCGAGCCGACGCTCGTGCTGAAGCCGTACCTCACCCTGCTCGCCGTCGCGCCGGCCTACTTCGTGATGGACTACGGCCCGCTGGCGCTGACGGGCGCGCTCGGCGTGGCGCTCGCGCTCCGCGGGCGGCGCCAGGCGGACGAGACGACCCGGGTCCTGCTCCTCCTCGCCGCGGTCAGCGTGGCGGCGATGTTCCTCGTGAGCCACGTGCAGGTCGGGACCCAGGTGTTCCGCAAGGCCGCCCTCGCGGCCCGGCTGGCGCTGCTGCTCCTGTCGCCGCCGGCGGTCGCCTGGATGCTGGCGCGCCGGTGGGCCCGGCGCCTGCTGGCGATCGCGGTCCTGGCCGCCGCGCCGACGCTGCTGACCGACGTCGTGCGGATCTCCGGGGTCGGGCCGCTGGGCGACCGCGTCCACTACGTGAGCCCCCAGGACGCCGCCGCGTACGCCTGGATGCGCGCCCACGTCGCCGCCCGGGCGCTGGTCCAGGAGCTCCCGGACGCGCTGCCGGCGAGCATCGCGCTGGGCGAGCGCCGGGCGGCGCTCGGCGACTGGGTCCACGCGGCCAACTACCAGATCGGCGAGGGGCGGGTCCGCGACCGCCACCAGGAGGTGTACCGGACCCTCTTCATGGGGCGAGACGCCGCGGCGGCGCTCGCGGTCGCGGAGCGGCTCGGGATCGCCTACGTCTACGTCGGGCACGCCGCGCGGCGGAAGATGCCCCCGGAGGCGGTCGGCAAGTTCGCGCGGTGCCCGGGCGGCTTCGAGCCCGTGTACGGGGCCGGCGGCGTGACGCTCTACCGCGTGCGGCCCGCCGTCGCGGGAGGCGGATGCGGCTGAGCCCGGCCGCGCCAGCGCGCCGCCGGCGCGATCCGCTCGGCGCCTGGGCGCGCGGGATCGGCGCGTTCGCCGTCGGGACCTTCCTGGTCACCGCGTTCACGCCCGTGCCGAACTGGCTCGCCGACCTCACGCGCGTGGCCGCCGACCTCGGGCGCGCGGACGCGATCGTGGTGCTGGGCGCCGGGGGCCCGATGCCGGAGGGGATGCTCGGCGGCGCGTCGGTCCGCAAGGCGCTGTACGGCATCCGCCTGTTCCGGCTCGGGCTGGCGCCGCTCCTGGTCCTTTCCGGGGCCCCCGACCGCGACGGGCAGCGCGGGGAGGTGAGCCTCCGGATCGAGCTGGCGCGGGAGAGCGGCGTCCCGGAAGGGGCGATCGTCGCCCAGGTCGACGCGGCGCCCGGGATCGAGCCGACGACCGGCGGCGAGGCCGGCCTCATCCGCCGCCTCCTCGCCGGCCGAAACGTCCGGAGCATCCTGCTGGTCACGGATTCCCAGCACATGCGCCGGGCCCGGCGGGTGTTCGCCGCAGTCGGGTTCCAGACGCGGCCGGCGCCCGTCGACGAGCTCGCGCCGGACACGTCGGCGCCGGAGGACCGGCTCCAGATGGCCCGGTGGCTCGTCGAGGAGGCGGCCGCCGACCTCCTGTACCGGCTCCGGGGTCCGCGGCGGTGATCCGGCGGCGCGCCGGGGGGGAGCGACCGACATGGACTCGGCCCTGCTGATCGGACTGATCGCGCTCGTGACCACGCTCGGGGCGATCGTCCTCGGCGCGCGCGCCGACGCCCGCGGCCGGGGCCGGCTCGCGGCGGCGGCCCGGCGGACCGCACACGCGATGGGGATGGCGGCGATCTTCCTGGCCGCGAACGTCGTGGTGGGGCTCGTCGCGGTCGCGGTCCTGCCCGGGCTGCTGAGCCGGTTCGTGTCGCGCTACCCGCTGGGCGACGTGAGCCTGGTGGGCGTCTCGCTGCTCCAGGGGGTGATGGTGGCGGCGTGGCGCGAGGCGGGCGGCGACCCCTGAGCGCGGGGACCCGCCGGAGCGCCGGCGCGGCCGCCGGCCCGGGCGTGGCGGTCCAGCGCCGCCCGCACCGCCGGTTCGAGACAGTCCGCGACACGAGCGTTGCCGGCCGGCGAGTAGTGGAAACGGAGGAAGAGCGCCGGCTCCGGCACCGCCCGGAGACACGACGTCAGGTCGAGGACCTCGAGACCGCCTCGCCGGAGGGCGGCGATCATGGCGCGTGTCACGCGTCGGTCCCCGCGCCCGAAGTCGCTGCGGGTCGGGAAGTACACGACGAGGGGGATCGCCCCGGCGGCGGCGGCGCTCTCCGCGAAGGCGGCGAGGATCGCGCGGTTGAGCGCCTCCCGGGCGGCCTCGGAGACGGCCGGCCGGGCGGGGACGCGCCGGGGGAACCGCGACAGGAGGTAGCGGGCGAGGTAGGAGTGCGCGTAGGCGCGCCACTGCCACTCGGCGGCATCGTAGCCCGGGTCGAGCTCGACGAACGGGAGCTCCGCGATCGAGTCGCGCGCGAGGATGGCCTCGGGTTCCGGCAGCGGGACATTGGCGAGCCGGAGCCGCTCGCCGGCCAGCACGAACCGCGGCTTCGCGAACGGGAAGCCCCACTCCGGGAAGCTGACGAAGGCGTACACCGCCATCGAGCGGTAGAGATCATGGTCGATGAAGCCCAGGATGGCGACCTCGGGGCGCCACGGGGCGGCGTCGCGCCGGAAGCGCAGATACGCCTGGTCGATGCCGTACCCGTCCACCCCGAAGTTCAGGACGTCGACCCCCGGCCCGAGCGCCTCCTGCAGCCGGACCCCCCACGAGTCCGCGAACGGGACCTCCAGGCCGAAGGTGTAGGAGTCCCCGACCAGCGCGATCCGGCGCGCCGTTGCGTGGGAGGCGTAGCCGACCCCGGGCGTCGCGCCCCGGATGCCCTCGCGGCTGCTGGCGTAGAGGCCGTCGCGGCTCTCGCGACCGGGGCCGATGGTCCACCCCAGGAGGGGATCGGGGACCAGGTAGGAGATCGCGTTGGGGGCCGTGGCCAGCACTCGCCGGTACCGGGCGCGGACGAGCTCCCACCGGTGCGGCAGGAGGGGGATGCCGGCGAAGGCGGGACCCTGGGCAGTCGTCGTCGCGAGCACCCGCACGGTGGCCTCGGCCACGGCGCACACGCCCGCGACCGTGAAGGCCTGGAGGCAGAGCGTGTACCAGAGCAGGCGCCGCTCCGCCCGGCCGGCGCGGCGAAAGCGGATCCCCAGGAGCGCCCCCGCCGTGCCGGCGGCCAGGAGGCCGACGGCGAACGCCGCGCGGGCGCGGTCGATCGGCGGCTCCGTGGCCCAGCCGCCGCGATGGACGGCCAGCGCGCAGAGCAGTGCGCCGAGCTCCAGCACGGTCAGCGTCCCGAGTACCTCCAGGGTCACCCGCGTGCCGGGGGGCCGGTCGACCGGCCGGCTCACCGGACCTCCGCATGCGCGCCCGCCGCCGCATGCGCGCCCGCCGCGGGCAGCGGGATCCGGCGGTCCGGCGCTGACCGCGGGCCCAGGAGCTCCGCGTCCCTCGTTCCCACCGCGCTCGTCTGGCCGCATCCCGGCTCCCGAGACGTGAGGCAAGTGCCGCGCCAACCGGCGCACCGGGCCGCTCCCCCCGGCGGTCGCCAGCCGGCGGGACGGAGCGAATCCGGGCGGAACCCCCTGTGAAGCGTTTTGCTCAACCTGGGCAGCGCGGGTGCGATGCGGGGCGGCCGGTCCGCGGCCGCCCGGCGGCGAAGGCGGCGGTCCGGCGCATTCCGTGCCCGGGCGGGCTTGGCACCCGGATTGCCCCCTCCCTCCTCAGCGGTCGACCGCGGTCGATCCGGGGGTGGCGCGATGCGGATACTGGTCACGGGCCACCGCGGGTACATCGGGGCCGTGATGACCCCGATGCTGCTGGCGGCGGGTCACGACGTCGTCGGGCTCGACAGCGATCTGTTCGAGCAGTGCACGTTCCTGGACGGGCTCGTGGACGTGCCGGAGATCCGGAAGGACGTGCGCGACGTCGAGGCGGATGAGCTGAGCGGGTTCCAGGCGGTGATCCACCTGGCGGGGCTCTCGAACGACCCGCTCGGGAACCTGAACCCGGCGCTGACCTACGAGATCAACCACCACGCGACGGTGCGCCTGGCCCGGCTGGCCCGGGACGCCGGGGTCGAGCGGTTTCTCTTCTCCTCCTCCTGCAGCAACTACGGCGCGGCCGGCGAGGTGCCGGTCGACGAGACCGCGCCGCTCCGCCCGATCACGCCGTACGCGATCTCGAAGGTCCGGGCCGAGCAGGACCTGGCGCGGCTCGCGACCGCCTCGTTCAGCCCGGTGTTCCTCCGGAACGCCACCGCCTACGGGGCCTCGCCGCGGCTCCGCTTCGACCTGGTGCTGAACAACCTGGTGGCCTGGGCGTACACGACCGGACGCGTGCACCTGAAGAGCGACGGCACGCCGTGGCGCCCCGTGATCCACGTCGAGGACATCGGCCGCGCGTTCCTGGCCGCGCTGGCCGCGCCCCGGGAACGGGTCCACCGCCAGGCGTTCAACGTCGGCGCGACGGGGGAGAACTACCGGATCCGCGACCTCGCGGAGATCGTGCGCGAAGTCGTGCCGGGCTCGCGGATCGAGCGGGCGGCGGACGGCGGGCCGGACCCGCGCTGCTACCGGGTGGACTTCGGCAAGATCGGGCGCACGCTCCCGGAGTTCGAGCCCCGCTGGGATGCCCGCCGGGGGGCGGTCGAGCTGCTGGCCGCCTACCGCCGGGGGCGCCTCGCGGCGGACGACTACGAGGGCCCGCGGTTCAAGCGCATCGACCATCTCCGCCGGCTCCTGGCCGCCGGGTGCCTGGACGCGACGCTCCGGTGGACGGCCCTGGTGACGGGGGCGCGGTGAGCTCCGGGGCGCCGTGCCGGTTCTGCGGAGCGCCGCTGACCGAGAGCGTGGTCGACCTCGGGATGTCGCCGCTCTGCGAGAGCTACCTGAGCCGCGACCAGCTCGACCGGATGGAGCCGTTCTATCCCCTGCACGCGTTCGTGTGCGGGCAGTGCTTCCTGGTGCAGGTCGAGGAGTACGTCCGGCCGGAGGGCATCTTCGGGGAGTACGCCTACTTCTCGTCGTACTCCGAGAGCTGGCTCCGGCACGCGCGGGAGTACGTCGCGCGCATCGTCCCGGCGCTCGGGCTCGGGCCCGGCAGCCGGGTCGTCGAGGTCGGCAGCAACGACGGCTACCTCCTCCAGTACTTCGTGGCCCGGGGGATCCCGGTCCTCGGGATCGAGCCGGCGGCCAACGTCGCCGCCGCCGCGGTCGCCCGCGGGGTGCCGACGCGGGTGCTGCTCTTCGGCCGCGACACGGCGCCGCGGCTGCTCGCCGAGCACGGTCCCGCCGATCTGGTCATCGGGAACAACGTGCTGGCGCAGGTCAGCGACCTCAACGGGTTCGTGGACGGGATCGCGACGCTCCTGGCGCCCCGGGGCGTGGTCACCATGGAGTTCCCGCACCTGGTGCGGCTCATCGAGGAGAACCAGTTCGACACCATCTACCACGAGCACTTCTCGTACTTCTCGCTGACCACGGCCGAGCGGGTCCTGGCCGCCCACGGCCTCGTGCTTTTCGACGTCGAGGAGCTCCCGACCCACGGCGGCTCGCTCCGGATCTACGTCCGCCACGCCGCCGATTCCTCCCGGCCGGTCACCGCCGCGGTGGCCGCCCTCCGGGCGCGGGAGGAGACCGGCGGCTTCCGTCGCCTGGAGCGGTACCGGGCGTTCGCCGAGCAGGTGCACGAGACCAAGCGGCGCCTGCTGGAGTTCCTGATCGCCGCGCGCCGGCAGGGGAAGACGGTCGTGGGCTACGGCGCCCCGGGGAAGGGGAACACGCTGCTGAACTACTGCGGCATCCGGACGGACTTCCTCGAGTACACCGTCGACCGTAACCCGTACAAGCACGGGAAGTTCCTGCCGGGCACCCACATCCCGATCTTCCCGCCGGAGCGGATCCACGAGACGCGGCCCGACTACGTGCTCATCCTCCCCTGGAACCTGAAGGACGAGATCGTGGAGCAGATGGCGGGGGTGCGCGCCTGGGGCGCGCAGTTCGTCGTGCCGATTCCCGACCTGAAGGTGATCCCGTGATCTTCACGGAGACGGCGTTGCCGGGCGTCGTCGTGGTCGAGCCGGAGCGGCGAGAGGACGCCCGGGGCTTCTTCGCCCGCGCCTGGTGCGCGCGCGAGTTCGCCGCGCGCGGGCTGGCGTCCCGCCTGGCCCAGGGCAGCGTGTCCTTCAACAAGCGCCGGGGCACGCTCCGGGGCATGCACTACCAGGCCGCGCCGCACGCCGAGGCCAAGCTCGTCCGCTGCACGGCCGGCGCGATCTTCGACGTCGCGATCGACCTCCGCCCGGCCTCCCCCGCCTACCGGCGGCACGTCGCGATCGTGCTGACCGCGGAGGCCCGGAACATGCTCTACGTCCCGGAAGGGTGCGCGCACGGCTTCCAGACGCTGGTGGACGACACCGAGGTGTTCTACCAGATGTCCGAGTTCTACGCGGCGGGGGCGGCGCGGGGCGTTCGCTGGAACGATCCCGCGTTCGGCATCGCGTGGCCGGATCCGGATCCGATCCTGATCGACCGCGACCGGACCTACCCCGACTTCCCGGGGTGATGGGCACCGGCGTGCGGGTGGCCGAGCTGCGGGCGACCCTGGACGCCGGCGCGCTCGGGGCCGAGCTGCACGAGCGCGTCGCGGACCTGTTCCCGCTCTGCCGCAGCATCACCGGGGACGGCGTGCGCGAGACGCTCCGCCGGCTGAGGCGACTCTGCCCGCTGGTCGTCCACGAGGTGCCGACCGGGACGCCGGTGTTCGACTGGACGGTGCCCCGGGAGTGGAACGTCCGCGACGCCTGCGTGCGCGACGCAGCCGGTGCGCGGGTGATCGACTTCCGGCGCTCGAACCTGCACGTCGTGAGCTACAGCGTCCCGGTCCGGGCCCGGATGACGCTGGCCGAGTTGCGGCCGCATCTCCACACGCTCCCGGACCGGCCGGACTGGGTCCCGTACCGGACGTCCTACTACGAGGAGCGGTGGGGGTTCTGCCTGAGCCACCGCGCGCTCCAGGCGCTGCCGGACGGCGAGTACGACGTCTGCATCGACGCCTCGCTCGAGCCCGGCTCGCTGAGCTACGGCGAGTGCTTCCTGCCGGGCGAGACGGCCGACGAGGTCCTCCTCTCGTGCCACGTGTGCCACCCGTCGCTCGCCAACGACAACCTCTCGGCGGCAGTCGTGGCGGCATGCCTGGCCGGGCACCTGGCCCGGTGCGCCCGCCGTTACTCGTACCGGATCCTCTTCGTGCCAGGCACCATCGGCGCCGTCACGTGGCTCGCCCGCAACGAGGCGGGGCTCGACCGCATCCGGCATGGCCTGGTCCTGGCCGGCCTGGGGGACCGGGGGGCCCCGCGGTACAAGAAGAGCCGCCGGGGTGACGCGGAGATCGACCGGACGGTCGCGCACGTCCTCCGGACCCGCCCCGGCCCGCACGAGATCCTCGAGTTCAGCCCGTACGGCTACGACGAGCGGCAGTACTGCTCGCCGGGCCTCGACCTGCCGGTCGGATGCCTCATGCGCACGCCCCCCGGCCAGTACCCGGAGTACCACACGTCCGCGGACGACCTCGGGTTCGTCGTCCCCGCCCAGCTGGCCGACGCGCTCGACCTCAGCCTAGAGGTGGTCGAGACGCTGGAAGGGAACGGCACCTACGTGAACCAGTGCCCCCGCGGGGAGCCCCAGCTCGGCCGGCGGGGGCTGTACCGCAGCCTGGGCGGGCCGGCGGACGCGGGGGTCGAGGAGCTGCCGCTGCTCTGGACCCTCAACCTCTCCGACGGCCGCCACTCGCTGCTCGAGATCGCGGAGCGGTCCGGCTGCCGCTTCGGCGCGATCCGGCGCGCCGCGGAGCTGCTCCTGGCCCAGGGGCTCCTCAAGGAGGCCGCCGCCCTGCCGCCCGCGGGCGCGGCCCGGCTCCCGTGACCGCGCTGACCGGCACGGTCGCCCTCGTGACCGGCGCCAGCCGCGGCATCGGCCGCGCGATCGCGCTCGCGCTCGGGCGCGAGGGAGCGCGGGTCTGCCTGGTCGCCCGCCGGCCGGCGGCGCTGGCCGACGTGGCCGGCGAGTCCGCGTTCGCCGCGGGGGCGCCGGTGGTCCACGCGGCCGATCTCACGCAGGACGAGGCGATCGACCGGCTGGGCGCCACCCTGGAGTCCACGCTCGGGCGGCTCGACGTCCTGGCGCACTGCGCGGGCGCGATCGCCCGCGGCCCCCAGGCGACGACGACCGCCGCCGACCTCGACGCCCAGTACCGGCTCAACGTGCGGGCACCGTTCCTCCTGACCCAGCGGCTCCTGCCGCTCCTCAGGCAGGCGGGCGGGCAGGTCCTCTTCATGAACTCGAGCCGGGGGCTCGCGAGCGGCGCCGGCATCGGGGCGTACGCGGCCACCAAGCACGCGCTGAAGGCGCTGGCCGACGCGCTCCGGGACGAGGTGAACGCGGACGGCGTGCGCGTGCTGAGCGTCTACCCGGGGCGGACGGCCACGCCGCGGCAGGCGGAGCTGTTCGCCGCCGAGGGCCGCCCCTACGACCCCAAGCGTCTCCTCCAGCCCGAGGATGTGGCGAGCATCGTGCTCTCGGCCCTCACGCTGCCCCGGACCGCGGAGGTGACCGACATCCGGATCCGGCCGGCCCTCAAGTCGTACTAGGCGCGAGCGTGGCCATCGCGCGCCGGGACCCGGCCTGCGGAGCCGAGCGATGAGGTGGCGGTGGGGGCCGGTGCGCGCGCTCCGGCCCGGGGACCTGGTCGAGGTGCGCTCGGAGGCCGAGATCCTCGCCACGCTCGATGCGCGCGGACGGCTCGACGGGCTGCCGTTCATGCCGGAGATGCTCCAGTTCTGCGGGTGGCGGTTCCGGGTCGCCCGGCGCGCCGACAAGACGTGCGACACGGTCCAGCGAGGGGGCCGGCTCCGGCGGCTGCGCGGGACGGTGCACCTGGAGGGGGCGCGCTGCGATGGATCGGCCCACGGCGGCTGCCAGGCCTCCTGCGTCCTCTTCTGGAAGGAGGCCTGGCTCAGGCGCGTGCGATGCCGGCCGGTCCGCGGCCGGCGCCGCGAGGACGGCGGCCCTGCCCCGGAGCCGCCCCCGGCGGGCGGGTGCTCCCGCGAGGCGCTCCGGGCGGCCACTCGACGGAGCCCGGCCGGCTCCGCGCGGCCGGTGTTCGCCTGCCAGGCGACCGAGCTGCCGCGGGCCAGCACGCCGCTCCGCTGGTGGGACCCCCGCCACTACGCGCGCGACCTCTGGTGCGGCAACGTCCGCGTGCCGACCGCCGCGGCCGGGTTCCTGATCGCGGCGTTCAACGCGCTCCAGCGGCGCCGGGGCGGGGGGACCTATCCCCCCCTGCCGCCGGGAAGCCGGAACGGGTCGACGCCGAGCGCGCGGCTGGACCTCCAGCCCGGCGAGCGCGTCCAGGTGAAGAGCGCCGACGAGATCTGCCGCACCCTCGACGCCGGTCTCCGGAACCGGGGACTGTCGTTCGACGTCGAGATGGCGCCGTACTGCGGGCGGACCTTCCGCGTGCTCCGCCGGGTCGAGCGCCTCATCGACGAGCGCACGGGCGAGATGATCGACCTCCGGAACGACTGCGTGATCCTAGACGGCGTCACGTGCTCCGGGCTGCTCAGCCGGGGGCGGCTGTTCTGCCCGCGGGCGATCTTTCCGTTCTGGCGCGAGATCTGGCTCCGCCGAGTTTCACCGCCGCCCGCCGAGGACCGTGCCCGCGCGGTCGAGCCGGCCCCGGCGCCCGCGCTGCGGCCGTTCCTCGCCTACCTGGTGACGCGGGCGAGGGGCCTGTTCCGCGCGCGCCGGGGCCACGCCGACGCCCCGGCGGACCCCGGGCCCGGCCGCAGCCTGCCCGTCCGGGTCCGCGAGTAGCCCCGGCCCGCATGATCGCCGACCGGATCCGGCTGGGCGCCCCCGGCGAGGCGGCGGCGGACCCCGCCCGTCCGGCGGCCCCGGCGCCGGCCGTCGGACCGCGCCCGCCCCGGGTGTCGATCGGCGTCCCCGTGTACAACGGCGCCGCGTTCCTGGCGCGCACGCTGGAGGCGCTCCTCGCGCAGAGCTGGAGCGACTTCGAGATCATCGTGTCCGACAACGGGTCGACCGACGAGACGGAGGCGATCGGGCGCGCGTTCGCGGCCCTGGACTCCCGGGTGCGCTACCGCCGCAACCCCGTGAACCTGGGGCTGGCGGCGAACTACAACGGCCTCGTCCGGTCCGCCTCGGGCGAGTTCTTCAAGTGGGCGACCGCGGACGACGTGTGCCGGCCGGAGTTCGTGCGGGCGTGCGTGACCGCGCTCCTCGAGTCGCCGGCGGCGGTGCTCGCCTATCCCCGGACGCGGTTCATCGACGCAGCCGGCCGGTCGCTCGACATCGCCGATCCGGGGTTCCCGCTCCGGATGGCGCGACCGCGCGACCGCCTGCGCTACGTGATGGCCGCCGAGCACTGGGTGAACGCGATCCTCGGGGTGATCCGGCGGGCGGCCCTCCTGCGGACGCGGCTCCTGCCGGCCTACCCGGGCGGGGACTACGTCCTCCTCGGGGAGCTGTGCCTCCAGGGACCGTTCGTCGAGATCCCGGCGGTGCTGTTCGAGCGGCGGCTCCACCCCGCCGCGTCGAGCCAGCTGCCCCGCCACGGCCGGCAGCTGGCGATCTTCTTCGCCGGGCGCGACGGCCGGCTCGTCCTGCCCGCGTGGGCGCGCGCGCGCGACCACCTGCGGACGGTGCTCCGCTCGGGCCTGAGCGTGCGCGACAAGGCCGCGCTCCTGGGGGCGTGGGCCGCCGATGTGGGCCGGCGACGCGCGCGGCTGGCCGGCGAGGCGCGGATCGCGGCCGCGACGCTGCTCGGGGGGCGCCGCCGGTGAGCGCGCCGGGCGGCGGCGCCCCGACGCCGGGGGGGCGCCGGGCCGGCTGGCGGCGGCCGGTCTGGAACGTGCTCACGAACTGGGCGGCCTTCCTGGTCAACGTCGCGATCGGCCTGGTGCTCTCCCCGTACGTCGTGCATCGGCTGGGGGGCGTCGAGTACGGGGTCTGGGTGCTCCTGAGCTCGCTGGTCGGGTATCTCGGGCTGCTGGACCTGGGCGCCCGCAGCGCGGTCACGAAGTACGTCGCGACGCTGCACGCCGAGCGCCGCCACGGGGACGCCAGCCTGCTGGTCTCCACCGCGCTGGTGCTGTTCGGGGGGCTGGCCCTGGTCGCGGTCGGCGCGTCGGCGCTGCTCGCCCTGGCCGTCGCCCACCTGTTCACGATCCCGGCGCCGCTCGTCGAGACTGCCCGCCGCGCCCTG
This sequence comes from Candidatus Methylomirabilota bacterium, assembly GCA_035652475.1. Lineage (GTDB taxonomy): Bacteria > Methylomirabilota > Methylomirabilia > Rokubacteriales > DASRDR01 > DASRDR01. The sequence continues at coordinate 17,901 of DASRDR010000154.1, forward strand.
GTCCTGAGCGGGCTCAACGTGGCGGTGTCCCTCGTCACCGGCGTCTTCGCGGGGACCGTCGTGGCCCGACAGCGCTTCGGGGCGCTGAACGCGGTGACCATCGCGGTCGGGGTGGTCCGGGCGGTGGCCATCGTGCTGACCCTCCAGGCGGGCGGGCGCCTGGTGGGACTGGCGGCCGTCCACCTCGGCGTCTCCCTCGCCCAGGGAGCGACCACGGCATGGCTCGGCCGGCGCGTGTACCCCGAGCTCGCCGTCGCCCCGCGCTCCTGGACCCCCGGCCACCTCGTCCGGATCTGCCGGTTCGGGATGGCCTCGTGGCTCCTCCACGCCACGGGGTTCCTGGTGAACTACGCGGACGCCCTGGTGATCGGGAGCTTCTTGCCGGTCGGGGCGATCACGCCGTTCGCCATCGCCGCGAACCTGACCGACCAGGTGCGGGCGGTGATCGCCGGCGTCTCCCAGCCGGTGACGCCGATGGCCGGCGCGCTGGACGGCGAGCGCGCGGAGAGCCGGATCCCGGGATTGCTCCTGGACGGGGCGCGGTTCGCCACGCTGGCGATCGCGCCCATCGTGGTGACGCTCGAGATCCGCGGGACGTCGTTCATCGCGCAGTGGATGGGGGCGGCGTACGCGCGGGACGCCGGAGCGGTGCTGGCGGTGCTGGGGCCCGCGGTCTGGGCGTTCGCGGGGTTCCAGGTCCTCACGGCGGCGATGATCGGGCTCGATCGGCACCGCGGTCTCGTGCCGATCTTCGCCGGGGAGGCGCTGGCGAACCTCCTCCTGAGCGTCGCCTGGGTGGGACCGTACGGGATCGTCGGCGTGGCGTGGGGCACCGCGCTGCCACGGCTCCTGGTGTCGCTCCTGGTGGGTCCGCTCTACGCGCGCCGCCATGCCGGGGTGCCGGTGCTCCGGTACTGGGAGTGGGCCGTGGTCCGCCCGGCGGGCGCGATCCTGCCGTTCGCCGCAGCCACCCTCGCCCTGGAGACGTGGTGGCCGGCGTCGACCCTGGTCGCGTTGGGCGGTCAGATCCTGCTCGCGCTGCCGGCAGCGGCGGCGGGCGCCTGGCTCCTGGGGCTCACCCCGGCCGAGCGCCGCTTGCTGGCCCGGATGCTGGCGGTGCCGCGCATCGCATGGGGGGGCGCCAGCTGAGAATGGCGTCGTCACGCGCTCGCCCGGAGCGGCTGCGGGGTGGCCTTGTGGCCGGGGCGCTCGAGTTGCCGGACCAGGCCCCTGGCCCCATTTTCATCCGTCCCGGGTCGGCCGTGCCGCGGCCGACGGGGTTTTGAGATGGATTCCTGCCGTGCGCTGGTCGGGGGGCTGCTGGGGGCGCTGCTGCTCGTCGGGCTGTCGAGCCCGGAGGCCCGCGCCGGGCTCGTCGCCGCGTACGCGTTCGACGAGGGCGGCGGCTCGACGGTCGCCGATGCGTCGGGGCACGGCCACACGGGGACGATCCGCAACGCGACCTGGACGGCCGCGGGGAAGTACGGGAAGGCCCTCGCATTCAACGGGACGACGGCCCGGGTCATCGTTCCCGACGCGCCGAGTCTCCGGCTCACCACCGCGATGACCCTCGAGGCGTGGGTGAACCCGTCGACCGTCACCGCCGTCTGGCGGGATGTGATCTACAAGGGCAACGACAACTACTTCCTCGAGGCGACCTCGACGCGGGGCGGGGTTCCCGCCGCGGGCGGGACCCTGGGCGAGGTGTACGGGACGGCGCCGCTCGGGGTCAACAGCTGGACCCACCTGGCCGTCACGTACGACGGGGCGGCGCTGCGGCTCTACGTCAACGGGGCGCAGATCGGGAGCGTCGCCCGGACCGGTTCCCTCCAGACCTCGACCAGCCCGCTCGAGATCGGCGGCGACAGCATCTACGGCCAGTACTTCCGGGGCACGATCGACGAGGTCCGGATCTACGATGTGGCGCTCACCGCCGCGCAGATCCAGGCGGACATGGCGACGCCGACCGGCGGGGGGACGCCGGGCGACACGACGCCGCCGACGGCGCCGGGGAGCCTGACCGCGGCGGCGGCCGGGAGCAGCCAGATCAACCTGGCGTGGGCCGCGTCGACGGACGACGTGGGGGTGACCGGCTACCGCGTCGAGCGGTGCCAGGGCGCGGGGTGCACGAGCTTCGCGCAGATCGCGACGCCGGCCGGGGCGAGCTACGGGGACACCGGGCTGGCCGCGGGCACGAGCTACAGCTACCGCGTCCGGGCCGCGGACGCCGCGGGGAACCTGAGCGCCTATTCGGCGACGGCCTCGGCCACCACCTCGGGCTCCGACACCACGCCCCCGACCGCCCCCGGGACGCTCGTCGCGACCGCGATCAGCGGGAGCCAGATCAGCCTGAGCTGGGGGGCGGCGCAGGACGACGTCGGGGTGACCGGCTATCGCGTGGAGCGCTGCGAAGGCGCGGGCTGCTCGGACTTCGTCAAGGTCGCGACCCCGACCGGCACCACGTTCGACGACACGGGGCTGACGCCGAACACGACCTACGGCTACGTCGTGCGGGCGACGGACGCGGCCGGGAATCTCGGCCCCTACTCGAACGTCGCGAGCGCGAGCACGCTCTCGACCGCGTCCGAGCTGGTGGCCGCGTACGCGTTCGAGGAGGGCAGCGGCTCGTCGGTGAGCGACGCCTCGGGACGGGGCAACACCGGGACGATCCAGAACGCGACCTGGACGACCGCCGGCAAGTACGGCAAGGGCCTCGCGTTCAACGGCGCCACGGCCCGGGTGACCGTCCCGGACGCGACCAGCCTCCACCTGACGACGGGGATGACGCTCGAGGCGTGGGTGAACCCCTCCGACGTGACCAGCGCGTGGCGGGACGTCATCTACAAGGGCAACGACAACTACTTCCTGGAAGCCACGTCGACCCGCAACGGGGCGCCGGGCGCCGGCGGGACGTTCGGCGAGGTCTACGGGACCACGACGCTGCCGGTCGGCGCCTGGACGCACCTCGCCGTCACCTACGACGGCGCCACGCTGCGCCTGTACGTGAACGGCACCCAGGTGAGCAGCGTCGCTCGCTCGGGGCCCATCGCCACCTCGACCAACCCGCTCCAGATCGGCGGCGACGGCCTCTACGGGCAGTACTTCGCCGGGGTGATCGACGAGGTGCGGGTCTACAGCGTGGCGCGGACGCCGTCCCAGATCCAGTCCGACATGAGCACGCCGATCGGCACCGCCGGGCTGCCGGTGGCGAGCGTGTCGCCCGGCACGCTCGGGTTCGGGGACGAGGCCACAGGGACCCAGAGCGATCCGAGGACGGTGACCCTCAGCAACACGGGGAGCGTGTCGCTCGGCATCAACAGCATCGCGATCACCGGCGCCAACGCCATGGACTTCGTCCGGACCACCACCTGCGGCGGCACGCTGGCGCCCGGCGCCAGCTGCGCCATCCAGGTCGTCTTCGCCCCGACCGACACCGGCCCTCGGACCGCCACGCTCACGATCTCGGACACCGCGCCGGGGAGCCCGCACACGGTGTCGCTGTCCGGCACCGGCACGGGGTTCTCGGTCACGCCGCGCGTCGCGGTGGTGACCCGCACCCAGACGCAGCAGTTCGGCGCCAGCGCGACGGGCGTGACGTGGTCGGTCGACGGCGTGGTCGGCGGATCGGCCGCGTCGGGGACGATCACGTCGAACGGGCTGTACGCGCCCCCGGGCTCGATCGGGCCCCACACGGTGACGGCGACGACGAGCGACGGCTCGCTCTCGAGCAGCGCGACCGTCTACGTGAGCGGCTATCCCGGCACCTTCACCCACCACAACGACAACGCGCGGACCGGCCAGAACCTGGGCGAGACGGTGCTGACGCCGGCGAACGTGACCTCCGCGACCTTCGGCAAGCTCTTCTCCTATCCGCTGGACGGGGTCGCCCACGCGTCGCCGCTGTACGTGGCGGACGTGGCGATCCCCGGCAGCGGGTTCCACAACGTGGTCTACGTCGCCACCGAGCACGACACGGTCTACGCCTTCGACGCCGACGGGCGCCGCACGACGCCCCTCTGGCAGGTGAGCTTCATCGATCCCGCGGCCGGGGTCACGACCGTGCCGGCCGGGGACACCGGCGAGTGCTGCGACATCATCCCCGAGATCGGGATCACCGGCACGCCCGTGATCGACCCCCAGAGCGGGACGCTCTACGTCGTCGCGAAGACGAAGGAGGGAACCCGGTACGTGCAGCGGCTGCACGCGCTGGACATCGCGACGGGAGCGGAGAAGCTCGGCGGCCCGGTGGAGATCCAGGCCAGCGTTCCGGGGAGCGGGGCCGGCGCCCAGGGCGGGCGGGTGTCGTTCGACCCCCTGCGGCACAACCAGCGGCCCGCGCTGCTCCTCGCCAACGGCGTCGTGTACGTCGCGTTCGGGAGCCACGGCGACAACCAGCCGTATCACGGATGGCTGCTCGGGTACGACGCCCGCACGCTCCAGCGGACGATGGCGCTGAACGTCACCCCGAACGGCGAGGGCGCCGGCATCTGGATGGGGAACGCCGGCCCGGCCACCGATGCCGCGGGGAACATCTACCTGACGACCGGCGACGGCGCCTTCGACGCGACGATCCAGAACTGGGGGGACAGCTTCCTGCGGCTCGCCCCCGAGGGGACCGTGCTGGACTACTTCACGCCGTACAACGAGGCGACGCTGAACGCGGGCAACATCGACCTGGCGTCGGCCGGCGTGCTCCTGCTCCCCGACCAGCCGGGCCCCCATCCCCACCTACTGGTGCAGGCGGGGAAGAACGCGACCATCTACCTGGTCGACCGTGACGACATGGGCCAGCACAGCCCGTCCGGGGACGCCGCCGTCCAGGCGCTCTACGACATCTTCCCGTTCGGCACGCCCGAGCCGGGCAACTACAGCGCGCCGGTCTACTACAACGGCACCGTGTACTTCAGCCCGGTGGCGGACGCGGTCAAGGCCTTCCGGCTGACCAACGGCCTGCTCTCGACGTTCCAGGTGTCTCAGTCGTCGGCGGTCTACCCGTACCCGGGGGGGACGCTGGCGATCTCCGCCAACGGCGCGACCGGCGGGATCCTGTGGGCCCTCCAGCGGAACGGGACGGCGGCCGGGGTCCTCCGTGCCTACGACCCTGCCGACCTCGCGGTGGAGCTGTACAACTCCGAGGATGCCGGAGCGCGGGACACGCTCGGGGACCAGGCGGCGAAGTTCAACGTCCCGCTGGTGGCGAACGGGAAGGTGTTCGTGGCGACGGTGAGCCGGCTCACCGTCTACGGCCTCCTGCCCTAGCCTGAGCATCGGCGCCCGACCGCCGGTCGCCGGGCGGGACGGGAGGTCCGGAGGCGGCCCCGGGCGGCCCGGCGCCGCGCGTCCCGGCCGCGGGGCCCGCGACCCCGCCGTGCCCGCCGCCCAGCCTCGACGGACGGCGGGGCGGCGGGGTCGACCTCGTCCGAGCGCCGGGCCTTACTGTCTCGCGCTCACCGACATGCCCGGCTCGGCGCTCGGATCGGGCACGAAGCTCAGCGACTCCAGGACCTGGGTGAGCGACACCGAGAAGATCCGGAGGTGGGGGTCCGACCCCGGGCCGGGGGACGTGACGACGGCGGCGCCGCCGGCGCCGTCCCGCTTCCCGCCGGCGACGAGGATGCCCCCCGTGAAGCTCGGGTCCTCGGCGTAGAACTCGGCGAGCTTGGTGACGGTGCTCCCGGAGACGCGGTAACCGCGGACGATCGGCTTCCAGCCAGTTCCCGGCGCCGTGATCACCTCGGCCTCGCCGTCCCCGTCGATGTCCACGGCCGCGACGCGCACGCCACCCTTGAAGCTCTTGGAGTACGGGCGGAAGCTCGTGACCTGGGTGGCGGTCGAGCCGCTCACTCGATAGATGCGCACGAGCGGATCGCCCCCGGCGTTGGCCGTCACGATCTCCGCGCGGCCGTCCCCGTCGATGTCGGCGCAGGCGACGTAGAGCCCCTGGGTCATGCTCGTGCTGCCGGCATTGAACCCCACCACCCTGGTGGGGCCGGTGGGGGTGAGCTGCCAGACCGAGACCGTCGGCGCCCGTCCCGGACCGGGCACCGTCACGATCAACCCGTTCCCGTCTCCCCTCACGTCGCACACCGCGACCCGCACGCCGCCGGTGAAGGTCGCCCCGTAGGGATTGAAGGCCGTGATCCGCGAGCCGTCCAGCCGGAAGACCCGGACGTTCGCGACCGTGCTCCTGCCGGTGCCGGTCACGATGACCGGGCCCGTCGCCGGATCGAGCGTGCCGAGGGCCACGAACACGCCGGTGGTCACGCCGGGGTCATAGGCGAGGAAGTCGGTGCCGGTGGACGCTCCGGCGGCCGTGAAGCCCCGCACCCGCGGCTCGGCCCCGGGGCCAGCGCCGGTGACGATCTCGACCAGGTCGCCGCCGCCGGCGGTGAACGTCGCGCCCACGACGAGGTTCGTCGAGAGCGTCACCACGCAGCTCCCGGTGCCGCCGCAGGCGCCGCTCCAGCCGCTGAACTGGTAGCCGCTGGCGGGCGCGGCGGAGAGCGTGATGCTGGTCCCGCTGGCGACCGTCTCCGTGCAGTCGGCGCCGCAGTTGATGCCGGTCCCCGTGACGGTCCCGCTCCCGCTCTTGCTGACGGTCAGCGTGTAGGTCGACCCGGTGAGCGGCGTGATGCTCCCCCCGGAGCCCGATCCGGAGACGGCGCTCGCCGCGTCGGTCTGGACCTCGCTGGCCGACAGCGCGCGGTTGTAGATGCGCACCTCGTCGATCACGCCGGCGAAGTACTGCCCGTAGATGCCGTCGCCCCCGATCTCCAGCGGATAGCTGGAGGTCGCGATGCTGCCGCTCCGGGCGACGGTCGAGACCTGCGTCCCGTTCACGTACAGGCGGAGCGTGGCGCCGTCGTAGGTCACGGTCAGGTGCGACCAGGTGTCGACGGGCAAGGGCGCGGTCCCGTACGCCTCGCCGAAGGTCCCGCCGGCGCCGGGCACGCCGCTGTTCGAGGAGGTCGCCTCCAGGAAGTAGCTGTCGTTGCCCTTGTAGATCACGTCCCGCCAGCCCGAGGAGACGGTCGACGGCTTCACCCAGGCCTCGAGCGTCATCCCCGTCGTCAGCCGCAAGCTCGGCGAGTCGGCGATCGTGACCCGCGCTCCCGTGCCGTCGAAGACCAGCGCCTTGCCGAACCGGCCCTGCGTCGTCCACGTGGCCCCGGAGATGGTGCCCACGTTGCCGTTGCCGGACGCGTCGCCGACGGTCGTGCCGGTGCCCTCGTCGAAGGTGTAGGCGGCGACCAGCCCCGATGGGCTTGGGGACGGAGCCGGCGCGGTCGTGGGGGCGGTCCCGCAGGCCTCGTTCGAGAAGCCGGACGCGCCGGCCGAGTTGTACGCCTGCACGCGATAGCAGTACCCCTGGCCCTCGGTGACGGTGGTGTCCGCGTACGACCTGGTGTTCGGCCCGACGGTGGCGAGCGCGCCGTACGTCCCGCCGGGGCTCGTCCGGCGCTGGATCGTGAAGCCGTCCTCGTTCGTGGCGTTGTCCGTCCAGGTGAGCGTCAGCTGGGTGGCCGCCGCCGCGGACCAGATCCCGAGGATCCCCGTCGCGGCGAGCGCGTGAATGACGAGGAGCCGTCGCACCGATCGCAGAAGTCCGGTCACCACCATCCCTCCCAGTCGCGAACGAGCCGCTCCGGAAACGGACTCGTCCGGCACGCACGAGCGGCGGCCCAGTGCCGTGGCCCCTCGCGCTGACTACGCGTCGCCGCTCCTGAACCGAGCGGTCCCCCCCGGTGATGCGCCGTGTGGTCGGTGCAACGGTCGGGCCAGCGGGTGCCAATGGCACGGGGCTGACGCAATGGGTGGGAAGTAACTGCAAAGTGGCAACCGGCGGGCTGAGCCCGGGTCGGGCCGGCGGCGCCGAGGCGGTGCCCCGCGGTCAAAGATTACGCGGCGGCGTCTGTCAAAACTGCGTCCCCCCCGCGGCGCCGCCGCCGGCGCCGCGACCGCGCGAAGCCGGCCCCGGGCGCGGCGGCCGTGCGGGCGGCGCGCCGGGGATCCCTCACGCGCACGGCGGACGCAATCGTGACGAGGCGGGCGCACGAGCGCCGGTCGGCGTCGAGCTTCCGCGTCGGCTCGGGGGAGATCGGGCTCGAGGCCGTCGATGCGGGAGAAAAGCCGGCAGGGCGTCGGGCCTTGCGGCGCGCTCGACGTCGCCGCTCCCGACGCCCTCCGGTCGTGCTATAGTGAGGCGCGCCCTGAGGGATTCGGGGGGGGCGGGCTGACCGGAATCGGAGGTGGGTGTGTGTGGCGTGTCAGTGCTCCCCCGAGCAAGCGCGAGTCCCTGCCAGCGCCCGGCTCGAACGGTCGCAGGGACGCGGCGTCGCACGTCGCGTCCGAGCACTCGTCGTCATCTCCAGCGCTCCTGCCGTTCTCATCGTCCAGTCCCAAGATGCGCGTGCTGGCCAGCACGATCCGCGACGTCGCCTCCACCGATGCCACGGTGCTCATCCAGGGCGAGAGCGGCGTCGGGAAGAACCTGGTCGCGCGCGCGATCCACGCCACCTCGCCGCGCTCCGCGAGGCCGTTCGTCCTGGTGAACTGCGCGGCCCTCCCCTCGGAGCTCCTGGAGTCGGAGCTCTTCGGCCACGAGAAGGGGGCGTTCACCGGCGCGTACCGCCGCACCCTGGGGAAGTTTGAGTTCGCGAACGGGGGGACGCTGTGCCTGGACGAGATCGGGGAGCTCCCCCGGCCGCTCCAGGCGAAGCTGCTCCACGTGCTCCAGGACTTCCAGTTCACGCGGGTCGGCGGGCGGGAGCTGATCCGGGTCGACGTCCGGGTGATCGCGACCACGAATCGCGACCTGCAGGCGGCGATGCGCGACGGGCACTTCCGGGAAGACCTCTACTATCGTCTGAACGTGGTCGACATCCACGTCCCGCCGCTCCGCGACCGTCCCGAGACGATCCGCGAGCTGGCCCAGTCCTTCGTGGCGCAGTGGAACGAGCAGTACTCGCGGCAAGTGGAGCTCTCGCCGGAGCTACTGGCGCTCCTCGGCCGGTACCCGTGGCCGGGGAACGTGCGGGAGCTCGAGAACTTCACTCGGCGCCTGGTGGTCCTGGGGGACCCCGAGCGCGCCCACCGGGAGCTCGAGGCGCGAATCTCCAGCCCGCGCGCCCCGTCGACCGCGAGCGGGCTCGGGGCCGCGTCGCCCGCCGAGTCCGCGAGCGGCGTCCTGGACCTCAAGCGGATCGGCCGCGAGGCCGCACGGGATGCCGAGCGGCGCGCGCTCATCGAGGTGCTCGAGCGCGTGCGGTGGAACCGGGCGGAGGCGGCCCGGATCCTCAAGGTCTCGTACAAGACGCTCCTGAACAAGCTGGCCGAGTGCGGGATTCCACCCCGCCGGCCGCGCCGGGAACCGGCCGCCCCGGATGCGGGCGCCTCCGCACCGGGGGCGTCGTGCGACCTCCCGGCGTTCCCGCTCGACGGGTGACGCGCGGGGTGGTCCGCGGTCCGTTCGCGGCCGGAGGCGCTGCCGCTCCGGCGGGACGCCAGCGCCCGCCGATGCTGTCCCGGCCGCCGCCCGCTGCCAGGCGGGGGGACGCGGTCCCCTGACGCTCCGGGCCGCCGGGCGGGGTGCGGAGATCCCGGCTCCCGCGCCCCTGGCCTGACCCCCGGGGCCGCCCACCGCACGGCCCGGTCGCCCGGCGCCTTCCCGGCGGCCCAGCACGCCCTCCGGGCTCCGGCCCGCGCCGCGTCCTCGTCGCGCTAGAATGAGCCCGCTGCGGGCCGTCCTCACCACCGCGATCCGTGGAAAGGGGCCATGACGGAGCTCGTGCGGCCGCGGGGTCGCCTGGTCCGGAAATACGCGATCCTGTGCGCGGGCCTGGTGAGCGGCGCGCTCGCGGTCAGCGGCCTCGTCGAGCTCTCGTTCTCCTACCGCGAGAGCCTGGCCGCGCTGGTCGCCCTCCAGCGCGAGAAGGCCGCGGCGGCGGCGACGCGGATCGAGGCGTTCGTCCGGGAGATCGAGCGGCAGATCGGGTGGGCGAGCCAGAGCCAGCTCAGGCTCCGTCCGACCCCCGAGCAGCGGCGCCTCGAGTACCTCCGCCTCCTGCACCAGGCCCCGGCGATCACCGAGGTGGCCCTCCTCGACCGGACGGGGCGCGAGCAGCTCCGGGTGTCGCGCCTGGCCATGGACGTGACCGGGAGCCAGGCCGACTTCTCACGCGACCCGCGGTTCCTCGAGCCCCGGCCGGGCACGCCGTACTTCGGACCCGTCTACTTCCGGAAGGAGTCGGAGCCATACCTCTCCCTCGCGGTGGCGGCGCCGGGGGACGCCGAGGTGACGGTCGCCGAGGTGAACCTCAAGTTCATCTGGGACGTCGTGTCGCGGATCCGGGTCGGCCGCACGGGTCTGGCCTACGTCGTGGACGGTCGCGGGCAGCTGGTGGCTCACCCGGACATCAGCCTCGTGCTCCAGAAGACCGACCTCTCGCGGCTGGACCAGGTCCGGGCGGTGCTGGGGCGGGCGGCGGACCATGCGGGCGAGGTCACCATCGCGACCGGCCCGGCCGGGGGGCGGGTGCTCACGGCCTCGGCGGAGGTGGCACCGCTCGGGTGGTGGGTGTTCGTCGAGCAGCCGCTCGGGGAGGCCCTGGCGCCGCTCTACGGATCGGCGTACCGGACGGTCGGGCTGCTCCTGGCCGGCATCGCGCTGTCGGTCGTGGCGAGCTTCGTGCTCGCCCGGCGCATGGTCACCCCGATCCAGGCTCTCGAGGCCGGCGCCGCCCGCATCGGCGCCGGCGCGCTCGAGCACCGGATCGACGTGCGCACCGGCGACGAGCTGGAGGGCCTGGCCCAGCAGTTCAACGACATGGCTGCCCGGCTGCACGAGTCGTACGCGACGCTCGAGCACAAGGTCGAGGACCGCACCCGCGAGCTCAGCGAGGCCCTGGCCCAGCAGACCGCGACGGCCGAGATCCTCCGCGTGATCTCGAGCTCCCCGACCGACATCCGGCCGGTGCTGGACATCGTCGCCGAGAAGGCGGCCCGGCTCTGCGACGCCAGCGACGCCGTCGTGTTCCGGCTGGACGGCGACGTGCTCCGGGTGGTGGCCAAGCGGGGGCCGATCCCGAGCATCCCGGTCGGGGGCGAGGAGGGGGTCCCGGTCGACCGCGGCTCGGTCACCGGCCGCGCGGTGCTGGACCGGTGCACGGTCCAGGTGGCGGACCTCGCCTCCGTCCCGGAGGCGGAGTATCCGCGCGGCCGCTTGTACGCGGGCCGGTACGGCCACCGCACCACCCTGTCGACGCCGCTGCTGCGGGAGGGGCTGCCGCTCGGCGCGATCATGATCCGCCGGACCGAGGTCCGGCCGTTCACGGAGGAGCAGGTCCGGCTCCTGGAGACGTTCGCCGCCCAGGCGGCGATCGCGATCGAGAACGTCCGGCTGTTCCAGGAGCTCGAGCGGCGCAACCGGGACCTCTCGGAGGCGCTCGAGCAGCAGACCGCGACCGCCGAGATCCTCGGGGTGATCTCGAGCTCGCCGACCGACCTGGAGCCGGTCTTCGCCACGATCCTCGCCAAGGCGTGCCAGCTCTGCGACGCGGAGCTCGGCGCGGTGTTCCGGGTCAGCGGCGAGCTGTTCGAGGTGGCCGCGACCCACGGCGCCCGGCGGGAGTTCGTCGACTATCTCCGGCGGGGCCCGATCCGGGTCGGCCGGCCGATGTACCGCCCGGAGGGGCCGTGGCGGCCGATCCACGTCCCCGACGTCCAGACGACCGCGGCGATGGATGACCCGGTGTGGGTCGACGTGGTGCGGATCGAGGGCATCCGGACGCTGCTCGGGGTGCCGCTGGTGCGGGACGGCCAGATGGCCGGGTCGATCATGATCTACCGGCGGGAGGTGCGCCCGTTCAGCACCAAGCAGGTGCAGCTCGTCACGACGTTCGCGACCCAGGCGGTGATCGCCATCCAGAACGTCCGGCTGTTCCAGGAGCTGCAGGCGCGCACGCGGGAGCTGGCGCGGTCGGTCGAGCAGCTCCAGGCGCTGGGCGCGGTGGGGCAGGCGGTGAGCTCGACCCTGGACCTCGAGACGGTGCTGGCGACGATCGTCTCCCGGGCGGACCTGCTGGCCGGGGCCGACGGCGGCACGATCTACGAGTACGACGAGGCTCGCCGCGTGTTCCACCTCCGCGCCACCCAGCGGCTCGATCCCGAGCTGGTGGCGGTGGCCCGGGCGGTCCCGATCCCGCTCGGGGAGGGGGCGATCGGACGGGCGGCCCTGGCGCGGCAGCCGGTGGAGATCCCCGACACGCACGACGCCGGTGCGTACGAGGGCCCGCTCCGCGACGCGATGCTGCGGGCCGGCTTCCGGGCGATCCTGGCGGTGCCGCTCCTCCGCGAGGGGCGGATCCTCGGCGGCCTCGGGGTCGTCCGGCGGAGCCCGGGGCACTTCGCGCCCGAGGTGATCGACCTCGTGAAGACGCTCGGGGCCCAGTCGGCGATCGCGATCCAGAACGCGCGGCTGTTCCGGGAGCTCGCCGAGAAGACCCAGGAGCTCGAGGCGGCCAGCCGGCACAAGTCCGAGTTCCTGGCCAACATGTCCCACGAGCTCCGGACGCCGCTGAACGCGATCATCGGCTTCTCGGAGGTGCTCGGGGAGCGCATGTTCGGCGAGCTGAACGACAAGCAGGCCGAGTACGTGCAGGATATCCTCTCGTCGGGCCGGCACCTCCTGGCGCTGATCAACGACATCCTCGACCTCTCGAAGGTCGAGGCGGGGCGCATGGAGCTGGAGCTCTCGCGGTTCGACCTGCCGGCGGCGATCGGGAGCGCGGTGATCCTGGTCCGCGAGCGGGCGACGCGGCACGGCCTGACCCTGGAGGTCTCGGTGGACGACCGGCTCGGCTCCTTCGTCGGCGACGAGCGGAAGATCCGCCAGGTCCTCCTGAACCTCCTCTCGAACGCGGTCAAGTTCACGCCGGAGGGCGGACGCGTCGTCGTCCGGGCGGCCCCGGCGGACGGCGCGGTGGAGGTGTCGGTCGCCGACACGGGCATCGGCATCGCCCCCCAGGACCAGGAGGCGATCTTCGAGGAGTTCCGGCAGGTCGGCACCGACTACGCCCGCAAGCGGGAGGGCACCGGCCTCGGGCTGGCGCTGGCGAAGCGATTCGTGGAGCTCCACGGGGGGCGGATCTCGGTCGCGAGCCGCCCCGGAGAGGGCGCGACGTTCACGGTCGCGCTGCCGGTGAGGCCATGGCCGACGAGCTGATCCTGATCGTCGAGGACAACGACAAGAACCGCAAGCTCGTGCGGGACGTGCTGCGGTTCACGGGCTACCGGACCATCGAGGCCGAGACCGGCGAGGCCGGCGTGGAGCTGGCCCGCGCCGAGCGGCCCGCCCTGGTGCTGATGGACATCCAGCTGCCGGGGATGAACGGGCTGCAGGCGCTGGCGGCGCTCCGGACCGACCCGGCCACCCGGGGGATCCCGGTCATGGCCGTGACTGCCTCGGCGATGATGCACGATCGCCAGGCGATCATGGCGGCCGGATTCGACGGCTACCAGTCGAAGCCGATCGAGGTCCGGGCGTTCCTGGAGGCGGTCGCGGCGATGGTCGCGGCCGGCGGACGCCACGGGGACGGACGATGACGCGCTCGGCCCGGATCCTGGTGGTGGACGACACGCCGGCGAACGTGAAGCTGCTGACCGACGTGCTCACGGTGAAGGGCTACACGGTGAGCACCGCGTCGTCGGGCGCCGAGGCCCTCGACCGGATCGCCGCCGAGCGGCCGGACCTCGTCCTGCTCGACGTCGTGATGCCCGGGATGAGCGGCTACGAGGTGTGCCAGCGGATCCGCGCCAACCCGGCGACCGGGATCCTCCCGGTGGTCATGGTCACCGCGCTGGACCCCGCGGGGGAGCGGATCAAGGGGCTGGACGCGGGCGCCGACGACTTCCTGACCAAGCCGATCAACCAGCCCGAGCTCCTGGCCCGCGTCCGCTCCCTCCTCCGGATCAAGGCGCTGTACGACACGGTCGAGGCGCAGTCCCACGAGCTGGCGGAGCTGAACCGCACCCTCGAGCACCGGGTCCAGGAGCAGGTCGGGCAGCTCGAGCGGCTCTCGCGGCTCAAGCGCTTCTTCTCCCCGGCCCTCGCCGAGGCCATCGTCGCCGGCGGGGCCGAGGACCCGCTCCGGACGCACCGGCGGGACGTCACGGTGGTGTTCCTGGACCTGCGCGGCTACACGGCCTTCGCCGAGACCGCCGAGCCGGAGGAGGTGATGGGGGTCCTCCGCGAGTACCACCGCGAGATGGGCACCCTGGTGGTGGCGCACGAGGGGACGCTCGAGCGGTTCGCCGGGGACGGGATGATGGTGTTCTTCAACGACCCGGTCGAGGTCCCGAACCCCGAGGAGCGGGCGGTGCGGATGGCGCTCGCCATGCGGGACCGGGTGACGGCGCTGGCCACCGAGTGGCGGCGCCGCGGCCACGACCTGGACATCGGGGTCGGCCTGGCGAAGGGGTATGCGACGATCGGGGCGATCGGCTTCGAGGGGCGCTGGGACTACGGGGCGATCGGCACCGTCACGAACCTGGCCTGCCGGCTCTGCGGCGAGGCGCGCCCCGGCCAGATCCTGGCGTCCCGCCGCGTCGTCTCGGCGGTGGAGACGCTGGTCGAGACCGCGCACGTCGGCGACCTGGCCCTGAAGGGGTTTTCCCGCCCCGTGCCGACGTTCGCGGTGCTGACGCTCCGCTCGGGCTAGCGCGGCCGCCGCGCCCGCCCGCGCCCCCGTCTCGCCACTTCCCCTCGCGGCCGGTCGCCGCGGAGCCCGCCCCGCCGCGGCGCGTGCCGGGCGCCTCCGCCCTTTGCAACCGTCGGGTGCGGAGCTGGCTCAAGGGGTACGCCGAGTCGCGGCGCGTGCCGGGCGCCTCCGCCCTTTGCAACCGCGGCCCGGTGCGGTAGGGTGGGAGGCCGTGGAGATCGAGCGGGACTGGGCCCAGGCGCAGGCGGTGCGGCCGAGCGTCTCGGCGATCGTCCTGCACGACGGACGGCTCCTCCTGCAGCAGCGGGCCGACAACCGGCGCTGGGGCCTCCCCGGCGGCGCGGTGGAGGTGGGCGAGACGGTCGCGGCCGCGATCGTGCGCGAGGTGCGCGAGGAGACCGGGCTCGACGTCGGGGTCGACCGGCTGGTCGGCGTCTACTCGGACCCCCGCTTCCAGGTGGTGCGCTACCCGGACGGGCGCGTCTGGCACTACGTCAACCTCTGCTTCCTCTGCACGCTGGCCGGCGGGACGGCCGGCGCGGGCCCCGGCGAGACGCTCGCGGTCGACCTGGTTCGCCCCCGACGCGCTCCCGGCGGACCTGGTGACGCTCCACCGGCAGCGGATCGTGGACGCCATGGCCGGCGCGGCGACGCCGTTCATCCGGTGAGGCGCCCGTGATCACCCGCGTCCACCACGTGGCCGTGGCCGTCCGGGACCTCGAGGCGGCGCTGGGGTTCTGGCGCGACGCGCTCGGGCTCCCGGTGGTGCACGCGGCGGAGGTCCCGGAGCAGCGCGTCCGCGCCGCGCTGCTGGCCTGCGGGCCGACGGAGATCGAGCTCGTGACCCCGACCACGCCCGACGGGGGGGTCGCGCGGTTCCTCGACCGCCGGGGAGAGGCGCTCCACCACGTGTGCCTGGAGAGCGACGACGTGGAGCGGGAGCTGCGGCGGCTGCTGGCGACGGGCGTCGACGTGCTCGACACCAAGCCCCGTCCGGGGCTCGCCGGGCAGGTCGCGTTCCTCCACCCGCGCGCGTGCGCGGGGCTCCTGGTGGAGCTCGCCACGCCCCCCGGGCCGCGGGCGCTCCCGCCGTCGCCGCTCGCGGTGGTCGCGGTCCACGCCAAGGTGCCCGACGTCGAGGCGGCCGGCCAGCTGCTCCAGGACCTCTTCGCCGCTGCCCGCGGGCTCTCGGCGCCGGACGGCGGCTTCCTCCACCTGACCCTGGGCGAGGTGACGATCCAGCTCACGCCGCTGACGGCGGACATGACGCGCTCGGCGCTGACCGCGCTCCGCCTCCGGACCGGGGACCTGGGCGGGGTGGCGCAGCGCCTCGAGGCAGCGGGTGTCGCCGGCCAGCCCACCCGGGTCGGGCTCGCGGTCGGCCCCGGGGCGCCGGGGAGCGTCCCGCTCATCATCCAGGATCGCTGAGGAGCCAGGAGGGCTCGCGTGAGGCTTGACGGGAAAGTGGCGCTCGTCACCGGCGGCGGCACCGGGATCGGACGAGGCATCTCGCTCGCGTTTGCCCGCGAGGGCGCGCGAGTCGCCGTCAGCTACCGGAGGTCGAAGGACCGGGCCGAGGACACGGTGCGCCGCATCCTCGACGCGGGCGGCCGGGCGGTGGCGCTCCAGGCGGACGTCCGCCAGGAGCGGGAGTGCCAGCGCCTGGTGGACGGCGTCGTGCGCGAGTGGGGCGGCCTGGACATCCTCGTCAACAACGCCGGCTGGACGACGCCGGTGCCGCACGACGACCTGGACGCGCTCCGGGACGACATCTGGCGCCAGGTGCTCGACACGAACCTCCTGGGGGCCTGGTACTGCGTCAAGCACGCCGTCCCGGCGATGCGGACGCGCGGCCAGGGCGTGATCATCAACGTCACGTCGGTCGCCGCCTTCACCGGCAAGGGCTCCTCCATGGCCTACGCGGCGTCCAAGGCCGCGCTGGGCTCGCTCACCCGGTCGCTGGCCCGCGCGCTCGCGCCGACGATCCGCGTCAACAGCCTCGCCCCCGGGCTGGTCGAGACCGACTTCGTCGGCTGGCCGCCGAGCGTGTTCGAGGCCGGCCGCCACGAGGTGTCGACCCCCGACCTCCCGACCCCCGAGGACTGCGGGGAGGCGGCGCTGTTCCTCGCCGCGGAGGCGCGCGCGACCACCGGGACGACGATCTTCGTCGACGGCGGGGTCGTGATGCTGCAGCCGCGGACGGCCACCCGGTAGCGCCGGCTCCGGATGCCCGACCGCGCCGCCGGCCGCGGCGCCGGTCCGTGGCTGGCCGGGCTCTGCCTGTCGCGGTTCCTCCTGGCGTTCGTCTTCACGAGCTACGCCGGCGTCCTGCCGGTGCTCCAGGGCGAGTGGCAGATGTCGGCCGCCGCCGCCGGGGCGGTCGCCTCGGCGTTCCAGATCGGCTTCGCGCTCTCGCTGGTCGGGTTCAACCTGCTCGCCGACCGGATCGGCGCCCGCCCCGCGTTCCTCTGGTCGAGCCTGGCCGCCGCCCCGGCCGCCCTGGCGTTCGCCGTGTTCGCGGACGGCCCGGCCTCGGCGGCGCTGCTGTACGGGCTCACCGGGCTCTCCTGCGGCGGGAACTACACCCCCGGCCTGATGCTCATCGCCGAGCGCTTCCCGGCCGCCACCCGGGGTCGCGCGACGGGGTTCTTCCTCGCGGCGACCTCCATCGGCTACGCCGCGTCGCTGCTCCTGACCGGCGAGGTGCTGGCCCGCGCCGGCTGGCGCTGGGCGCTGGTGGCGGCCTCGCTCGGTCCGGTCCTGGGCGCCGGGGTGGCCGCGTGGACCGTCCACGGGATGCCCACCCGCGTCCATCCCCGGGGGGTGGGGCAGGGGTTCTCCTCGGAGGTCCTGCGGAACCCGGGAGCGCTCCTGCTCACCGCGGCGTACACGTGCCACTCCTGGGAGCTGCTCGGCATGTGGGCGTGGACACCGGCCTTCCTGTCGGCCGCCCTGATGCGCGGCGGCCAGGAGCTCGGGACGGCCACCGGCGGTGGCGCGCGCCTCTCCGCGCTCTTCCACCTGACGGGCTTCCTCGCCTCGGCGACCACCGGGGCGCTCTCCGATCGCCTCGGGCGCACCACGGTCATCCTCGGGATGCTGGCGGTGAGCACCGCGTGCTCGCTGGCGTTCGGCTGGCTCATCGCCGCGCCGTTCTGGCTCCTCCTCGCGGTGGGGCTGGTCTACGGGTTCAGCGCCGTCGGCGACTCGCCGGTGCTCTCGGTCGCCCTCACCGAGGCGGTCGCCCCGCCGCTCCTTGGATCGGCGCTGGCGGTCCGCTCGCTCCTGGGATTCGGGGCGGGCGCCGCCGCCCAGTGGGCGTTCGGCGTCGTGCTCGACGCCACGAACGCCGGCCGGCCGTACGCGACGTGGGGCTGGGCGTACGGGCTCCTGGCGGCGGGCGGCGCGGCCGGGGTCGCCGCGACGGCGTGGCTGCGGGGCCGGCCCGAGAGCCGGCGCTTCACGGGGGGCCGCCGGTGATCGCCGGCCGCCCGGCCCCTCAGGTCGGCGAGCGCCCGAGGTGGACCAGCACGATGCGCTTCGGCCCGAGCCGGCCCTCCGCGAGCACGGCGACCCCGGGGGCGTCGAGCACCTCGCGGTCGCGGTCGTCCACGAGGGCGAACTGCGGCCCCGCGCGGCGGGCGCCGAGGACCTCCGACGGCCCGGGTAGCGGCGTGATCGGCCGCGCGAGGTAGAACGCCACCAGGAAGTCGTAGTCGCCCAGGAGCGAAAGCACGGGCGTGCCGGCCGGGACCACGGCGGCGATCCGCGCCGCGAGCTCGCGCGCGGGGTAGCGTGCCTCGTACTGCGGCGCGCGCACGTGGGCCACCGCCAGCAGGCAGAGCCCCTGGCCGACGACGATGGTCGCCAGCGTGGTGCGCGGACAGCCCGCGCGCCAGCTGATCCAGGCGGCGGCCGCAGCGGCGACGAGCCCTCCGGCGAGGGCGATCCGCCAGCCCCACGCCGCGGGGACGAGCGTGTCCACCATGTGGCCGGGCACGAGGTCGCGCGGGACCACGAGCACGGCCGCCGCCAGCCCGGCGGCGAGGCCGGCCAGGACCGCGACCGGCACCCCGAGCCACCGCGTCCGGAGCCGGCCCTGCGCGGCCCGGGTCCACGCCCACCCGACCAGCAGGGCCGCGGCGGGGTAGAGTGGCAGGAGATAGGCGCCGCGCTTGCCGCTCGAGAGGGAGAAGAAGACCAGGCCGGCGCCGAACCAGGCCAGCGGGAACAGCACCGCCGTCGGCGCGGCGCCGGCGGCGGCGGGCGCGGTCCCGTCCGGCGCGGTGCGCCGGGTCCGCCATGCCAGCCAGAGCGCGCCCGGCACGAACAGGCTCCAGGGGAGGAACCCCGTCGTGAACTCCGGGCCGTAGTAGTACCAGGGTCCCCGGTGCGCCCAGGTGCGGGCGTAGCGCTCGAGGTGCTGGTGGACGAGCGTCTCGTGGAGGTACCCGGCGCCGTGGCGCGCGACCGCCGGCCCGTACCAGAGGAGCACGAGCCCGAGACACACCGCGATTCCCGGGGCGAGCCCGAGCCGCCGCGGCACCGCCCGGAGGGGGCCGGTCAGCGCCAGGAACACCGCGCCGGCCAGCGCGGGGAGCAACAGCCCGAGGAGGCCCTTGCTCAGGATCCCGAGCGCCATCCCCGCGTACGCGAGGACGACCCAGGCGAGCCGCGCGCGCCCGGCGGTGGCGAAGCTTCGCCAGAGGCCGAGGCAGGCCAGCGCCACGCTCGCGGTGAGGAACTGGTCGGGGTGGCCCTGCCGCGCGTACCAGAAGAAGAGCCCGCTGGTTGCGAGGATCGCCGCGCTCGGGAGCCCGGCCCCCGGGCCGAACAGGGCGCGCCCGAGCGCCCAGGTCAGGCCGAGCGTGGCGAGCGCCCCCGCGACCGCGGGCAGCCGGGCCGCCGTCTCGTCGAGCCGCCCTCCGCGGAGCCGCGCGACGCTGGCGGTCGCCCAGAAGTAGAGCGGCGGCTTGTCCGGGTAGAGCTGGCCGAACAGGCGGGCCACGAGCCACGGGCCGCCGTCGACCATCTCGCGCGCCGCCAGCGCGTACTTCGCCTCCAGCGGGTGCCGCAGGATCTCCCGGCCGAGCCCGGGGAGGTAGAGCGCCGCGCCGAGCGCGAGCGCGGCGGCCAGGGAACCCAGCCGCCGCCGGCCGGTCACGCCGGGCACCGGGAGGCCGCCGGCCCCGAGGCGAGCAGGACGTAGCCGCCCCGGGTCTCGATCGGCTCGATCCCGAGCCCGGGGGGCAGCGTCCGGGCGACGCCGGCCGGGGCGAGGACGAAGAACCGCCCGGGGAGCGCGGCCAGCGCCACGAGCCACCCTGCCTCGTTCGCCCCGAAGAAGCCGACCGGCCGGCGCGCATAGAACACGAAGCTCGGCCGGTAGGGTCCGACGGAGAGGATCGCGTCGCAGCGCGTTGCGAGCGTGCCCGCCCGGACGGCCAGCTCGGTCGCTGGCCGGACGAACTGGGCGCTGAAGGCCGGCAGCACGGCGTGGACCCCGACCGCCAGCGCCGCCGCCGTGAGGGTCGCCAGGACCGGGAAGAGCCGCCGGCCGTCGCGGAGGAGGGCGGCCCCCGCGACGAGCGCGACCGCGGCCGAGACGCCGAGGATCGACGCCGGGACGGTGGCGCCGGGCGCGGCCGGATACGCGGCGGCGACCAGGTCGACGGCCGTGGCCGGGGCGAGGCGGGTGGCCGCGAGCCCGGCGGCCAGCGCGAGGCCGGTCGAGGCCAGCAGGGCGCGCGCCGTCGCGGCCGGCGCCGCCGGCCACGTCGCGGCGACCAGGAGCGCGGCGGCCGGGAACAGCGGCAGGACGTAGTGGGGCAGCCGGCTCTGCGCGACCGAGAAGAGGACGAGCCCCGCCACGAGCCAGGTCGCCGCGAAGACGGTCACCGCGCCGGCCGGGCCGCAGCCGGCGCGGCGGCGCGCGCCGCGCAGCGCGGTCCGGAGCGCATCGGGGAGGAACGCGCTCCACGGGAAGAAGCCGACCAGGAGGACGGGGACGTAGAAGAGCGCGGTCCCGCCCGGACCGGTGACGGTCCGGAAGACCCGCCCGAGCGTCTCGCCGCGGGCGCGCAGCACGTAGTCGGTGCCGTGCAGCCAGAACATCGCCGCGTACCAGGGCCCCGCCACCAGGAGGCAGAGCAGGAGGCCGCGCAGGGGCCGCGTCTCGCGCCACGCCTCCCGCATCCGGCCGGCGACGGCGAGGTACGCGAGCACCCCGACGGCCGGGACCAGGAGCCCCACCGGGCCCTTCGCCAGGACCGCCAGCCCGGCGGCGAGCCAGGCGGCCGCGTACCAGCCGGCGCGCGGCGCGGGCCCGATCGACCCGCGGAGGAACGCGTAGGCGGCCGCGGTCGTCCAGAGCGCCAGGGTGGCGTCGGTGAGCGCCATGCGGGCGAGCGCGACGAACTCGACCGAGAGCAGCAGCACGAGGGCGGCCCGCCGCGCGACGGCCGCGCCGAAGGCCCAGCGCGCGAACGCGTACTGGACGCCGATCAGCGCCACTGCCGCGACCGCGGAGGGCAGGCGGGCGGCGGTCTCGCCGGCGCCCAGCCCGGCGTACGCGGCCGCCATGAGCCAGTACACGAATGCCGGCTTCGCATAGCGGGGCGCGTAGGCCAGCGTCGGCGTGATCCACGCGTGGCGCTCGAGCATCTCCCGCGCCGCGGCGGCGTTCGCGCCCTCGTCACGGTCGGTGAGCGCGGTCGCCCCGAGCCCCGCGAAGAGGAGCAGCCCCGCCAGCAGGGCGAGCAGCAGAGCGTCGCGGGGCGCCGGCACAGGGTAGATTGTACCCGGCAGACGTGGTACCACGGACCCGGAAGGGTTCGCCGGGGAAGGTAGTGGGCGTGCGCATGTATCGAGGCGCGAGTCTCCGGGACCGTCTGGTCGCCGTGGTGCTGCTGGCCGCGCTCCCGGCGTTCGGCCTGGCGCTGTACACCCACAGGGTGCAGCGCCGGGAGCAGGCGCGCGCCGCGCGCGACGACGCGTGGCGGCTGGCCCGGGTCGCGGCGCAGGTCCACGAGCAGCGGCTGGCGGAGCTGCGCCGGCTGCTGACGGTGGCCGCCGCCCTCCCGGAGGCGCGGGACCCCGCGGCGCCCGGCTGCGCCGCGCGCTACGCGGCCCTGGCCCGGGAAGTGGCCGACGTGGCGGACCTCGGGATCGCGGCGGCGAGCGGGGACGTCGTCTGCACCGCGGCGCCGGCCCGGGAGCCCGTGAACGTCGCCGATCGCCCGTGGTTCGATCGCGCCGTCCGGACCCAGGCGTTCGCGGTGGGCGATCACGAGGTGGATCCCTCGGCGGCGCGGGCCCGGGTGGTCGCCGCGCTCCCGGTGCCGTACCCGGGGGGCGGTACCCAGGCGGTCGTCTTCGCGGCGCTCGACCTCGACTGGCTGGGCCGGTTCGCGGCTGCCGCCGACCTTCCGCCGGGCTGGATCGTCGCGCTCTCCGACGACCGCGGCACCATCCTGGCCCGCCACCCCGATCCGTGGCGCTGGGTCGGGCAGCGCCTCCCGGAGGCGTCGGTCATCTCGGCCGGCGTCGCGGAGCCGGGCGGCGGCACCGCCGAGGTGGTCGGGACCGACGGGGTCGCCCGGCTGTTCGGGTTCGCGCCGCTGCCGGGGGCGCCGGGCGCGCGCCGGGGGTACGTCAGCGTCGCGGTGCCGCGCGACGTGGCTCTCGCCGGCGCCGATCGCGTCCTCGACCGGGCGCTCGCCGGCCTGATCCTCGTCACGGTCGTCGCGCTGGCGGGCGCCTGGATGCTCGGCGAGTCGCTGGTGGTCCGGCGGCTGCGGGCGCTGGTGAGCGCGACGGAGCGCCTCGCCGCCGGCGAGCTGGACGCGCGCGCCGAGGTGGCCGGCACGGACGAGATCGGCGCGCTGGCCCGCGCGCTGAATGCGATGGCCGTCCGCCTGGGCGGCATGGTGATCGCGGAGCGCGAGGCACGGCACGCGCTGGCGTCGCGGGTCGACGCGCTGGTCGCCGAGCGCACCCACGAGGTCGAGCTGCTGCGGCAGCTGAGCGAGCTCCTGCAGGCGTGCGCCACCGCGGAGGAGGCGTACGCCGTCATGGGCCAGCTCTGCGGGCAGCTGTTCCCCGACGCGAGCGGGACGGTGCTGGTGACCGCGCCCACCCGCGACGGGCTCGCGGCCGTGGCGGGGTGGGGGGCGGTGTCCGGCCGGCGCGACCGGTTCGACCTCGACGAGTGCTGGGCGCTCCGGCGGGGCCGCATCCACCGGGTGGACGACGCCGCGGCGAGCCCGGCGTGCCCGCACCTCGGCGAGCCGCCTCCCGCGGCGTTCCTGTGCGTGCCGCTCGCCGCCCAGGGGGAGACGCTCGGGCTCTTCAGCCTGGCCGCCCGCTCGGGCCCGGCGCCGGCCGGGATCGGCGAGGGCCAGGCGCGGCTCGCGATCACGGTCGCGGAGCAGTTCGCCCTCGCCCTCGCCAACCTGCGGCTTCGAGAGACCCTGCGGGGCCAGTCGATCCGCGATCCGCTCACCGGGCTGTTCAACCGCCGCTACATGGAGGAGACGCTCGAGCGGGAGCTCAGCCGGGCGGAGCGCGAGCAGCGCGCGCTGGCGCTGATCCTGCTCGACATCGACCGCTTCAAGCGCTTCAACGACACGTACGGACACGTGGCCGGGGACGCCGTCCTGGCCGCGATCGGCGGGCTCCTGCGGGGGCTCTCGCGCGCCGGCGACATCGCCTGCCGGTACGGGGGGGAGGAGTTCGTGCTGATCCTGCCCGAGGCGCCGCTCCCCGACGCCCGGCGCCGGGCGGAGGAGATCCGCGAGGCGATCCGCGACCTGGCCGTCATCCACGGCGGCGTGCGGCTCGAGCCCGTCCGGTGCTCGATCGGCATCGCCGGTTTCCCCGAGCACGGCGCCGCCAGCGAGACGCTGCTCCGCGCCGCCGACGTCGCCCTCTACCGCGCCAAGCGCGAGGGGCGCGACCAGGTGGTGCTCGCCGACTGATCGGCGTGGCCCGGCGCCGGCGGCGGGATCGCCGGGCGTCGGCGCGCCGCGCCTGAGCATACACTGGATCCCGGACGGGGCCGTCCGCCGGGGACTTCCGCCGCGGGCGGTCCTGGCGGCGCCGATCCGGCGCCCGGGCACGAGCCCCATGCTCAGGAGGTACGTTGGACGAATCGACGATCCGCTCGCGCATCCGCGCCATGATCCGGACCGGCCAGCTGCCATGCGACGAGCCGGAGGCCACGTGGGCGGGCCGGGGCAACGGGAAGCTCTGTGCGGCCTGCCGCGAGCCGATCGCGCGCGAGGAGGTCGAGTTCGAGGTCGAGCTGGCCCCGGCGCGCGTGATCCGGCTGCACCGCGCCTGTCACGTCCTGTGGCAGGAGGAGTGCGCGAGGTGATCCGGCGCCGGCGGATGCCCGCCGCGTCGGCCGCGCGATCTCGACTCGGAGGCCCTCCTCGCCGGCGGGCAGAGCCGCGCGGGGAGATCGCGTCCCGGAGGGCCCCGAGGGCCAGAATCAGAGCCCGGGGACGAGGGCCTCCAGGACGTACGTGAAGAGGAACACGCCGAGCAGCAGGACGAGGGTTGTCTCGACTGCCCGGCCTACCGGGCGTCGCCAGCGGGCCAGTCGCGTGAGCCCGAGGCCGAGCATCACCAGGAACCCCGCGAGCGAGGGCAGCAGGTGCCGGCCCTCGAACACCGACCAGACGGCCGACCGTGCGCCGGCCGCGACGACCAGGCCGACGTTCGCGACGAACAGCGCGACGCAGACCGCCCGCACGAGGCGCGCATCGTCCGCGTTCGGGCGGCCGCCGCCGGCGGCCACCAGCCCGTCCCGCACCGCGGCGAGCAGGCCGACCAGCGCCGCCCCGGTCGCCCCGAGAGCCAGGAGCACCGTCGCCCGGCCCAGGAGCAACCCGGTCGGCTCGCCGGGCGTCCTGCCGCTCGCGAGATGCGGGACCGGACGCCAGAAGGTCAGGTACAGCAGGAGCCAGGGCGAACGGCTGGTGGTCCCGCTCACGACCGGACCCCGCACGAGCGTGAGGACGTTCACGTCCAGGAACGGCCGGATCCCGCGGATCGTGCGCTGCGCGAGGAGCGCCGGGGGCGCGATGTCGAGCGCCGTCACGAGGGGCCGGCCGTACCGCGCGCAGCTCTCGGCGAACTTGTAGCCGCCGAGCGCGCCGGCGACGATCGCGAACACGCCGAGCGCGACGATCGTGCGGCGGGCGCCCGCCGGCCACTCCACCCATGCGACCAGGGCCAGCAGGACGGGCGCGAAGGCCACGAACGTGTGCTTGGTGAGCAGCCCGAGCCCGAGGACCAGCGCCAGCCCGATCAGCTCCCGCCGCGAACGGGTCGCCAGGTACCGTCGGGCCTGCAGGGGGACCACGGCGCCGATCAGGAACGCGAGGGGGTCGTTGGAGACGTGGCTCCCGAAGTAGACGAGGCACGGGAGGCACGCGGCGAGCGCGACCGCGAGGACGCGGGCGCGGCGATCCGGGATCAGCGCGGGATCGCGGAGGAGCGCCCAGAGCGCCCACAGGGTGCCGAGGGAGAGGAGGAGGGACAGGCCCTGGGTCACCTTCCATCCCCCGAGGCTCCACGGGATGGCCAGCAGGTAGTAGAGCGGCGGCTGGTAGGCGTGGGGCACCGCCTCGACGGCCGGGAACCGGTTCGTGGCCAGGAACGACACGATCACCCCGATGTGGTCGTCGTCGTTCGCGGGGTTCAGCACCGCGTACGTGGCGACGCGGAGGACGATGCCGAGTCCGACCAGCGCCAGGATCGCCGTGTCGCGCCGGGCGCCCGGCGGCCCGGTCCGGGACGGGGCCGGGCGCGGCCAGGGCCGGACCGCGGCCCGTCCGGTCACCGGCGGGCCTTCTCGGCGAGGCGTGCCAGGAACCGCCCCCGGTCGACCTCCGCCCGCTCGTGGGTGCCCTCGACGATCCGGTCGCGCTCGTCCTCGCCCTCGATCGTGAACACGTAGCGCCGGCCCTGCACCTCGTGCAGCGTGGCCCGGATCCGCGCGCGCATCCCGACCGGCGTGGCCGCCAGGTGCCGCACGTCGACGCGCGTCCCCACGGTGACCGCGCCGGCCGGGAGGTGCGACTCGACGGCGCGGATCGCCGCCTGCTCGAGGAGGGCCACCAGCCGTGGCGTGGCGAGCACGTGGACGCCGGGGTTGCCGAGGGCGTCGGCCGTGTCGGCCGGCTGCACCACGATCTCGAGCTCTCCGACCAGCCCGGGGACGATGGTCATCGGCCGGCCCTCCTCACGTGCCCGGCACCCGCTCGAGCGGCGGCTCGCCGAGGTGGAAGCGACGGATGTTCTCGAGCGCGAAGCGCATCTTGGTCCGGAAGGCGTCGAGCGTGCCCGCGCCCAGGTGCGGCGTCAGCACGACGTTGTCGAGCGTGGTCAGCGGGTGGCCGGGCGGGAGCGGCTCGGGCGTGAAGACGTCCAGGCCCGCCCCGGCGATCCGGCGGGCCCGGAGGGCCTCCACCAGCGCGTCCTGATCGACCACCCCGCCCCGCGAGATGTTGATCAGGTACGCGCTCGGCCGCATCTGGGCGAGGAACGCCCGGTCGACCATGCGCCGGGTCTCCGGGGTCAGCGGCACGTGGCAGACGACCACGTCGGACTCGCGGAGGAGGCGCTCGCGGGAGACCAGCTCGATG
>DASRDR010000155.1:0-2282 GCA_035652475.1 Candidatus Methylomirabilota bacterium
GCGGTGGTACCAGTCCGCCTCCCACCGCCGCGTCGCGATGTCGGACCGGAACCCGAACGGATGCGCCGGGTCCGCGCGGTCGCGGAACGTGAGCGCCTCGTCGACCAGCGACAGCCGGAGCGTGTGGGCGTAGATCGCCGACCACGGCTGCTCCCAGGCGAGCGAGAGCAGCATGAGCTGGTCGTCCTGGTCGCGGTTCGGGTCGAGGTCGGGGAACACGGTGGCGAACGGGATCCCGCGGTGCCCGTCGGAGAAGCGCCCGGTGAGCGCGATCTCGCCCCGGTTCGGCAGCGCGTAGCCGACCCGCGCGCTGGCGCTGGTCAGGTCGTGCTCGTCGTTCGGGAACTGCCCCCCGAAGTCGAGCCGGCTCACCCCGAGCGAGAGGTTCCAGGGGCCCACCCCGGCCGCCGCGCCGACCCGCTCCCGGTAGGTGTCGTAGTTGCCCGCCTCGACGTCCACGAACGCCGACGGCGGCCCGGTCCCCCGTCGCGTGATGACGTTGATCACGCCCCCGATCGCGTCGGCGCCGTACAGGGTCGACTGGGGCCCGCGGAGCACCTCGATCCGCTCGACGCCGTCCAGCGTCAGGTCGGCGAAGTCGAAGTCGCCGCTGGTCAGGCTCTTCACGCGCACCCCGTCCACCAGCACCTGGACCTGGGTCGGGTCCGCCCCCCGGATCCGGACCGTCGAGAGCTTGCCGGGGCTGCCGGAGCGCTCGAGCTGCAGCCCCGGGACCGCCCGGAGGGCGTCCTCGACCGCCCGCTGCTCCTGGACCCGCGACGTCTCCTCGGGGATCACCGTCACCGACGCCCCGATCTCCTCGAGCGGCTCCTCGCTGCGGGTCGCGGTCACCACGACCGGTTCCGCCCGCCGCACCTCCGGGCCGGCCGGCACGGCCGGCGCGGGACCGCGGTCCTGGGCCGCGACCGGGCCGGCGCCGAGCCAGAGCAGCATGCCGAGTGCACTTCCCCACCACTGGCCTCGCGTCATCGCGCACTCCTCCTCCGCGAAGGGTGTCGCCGCCATGCGCGCCCCGATCGGTCTCCTGACTCGTGGCTCGTCGCGCCCGCCGCGCCTTCCCAGGGCTCCTCCGGCCCCAGTGGCTCCCGCGCCGCACGGCGGCGCGGACGGGGACGCTCCCCACTCACAGTTGCGGGACAGTGCCGGACTCGACGGCGCGCCGTCGGCCGTCTCACCGGCTTCCCGGCATCGGGGCACCGCCTCACCCGCCCCCGGCTCTCACCCCCTTCCCGGCCGCGCGGCCGGGTCCCGGCGGCCCGGCCCGCGGCCCACCGCTCGCGCGGTCGCCGTCAAAACCGCACTCCCACGAGCAGCCGCCCGGACACCTTCTCCACCCAGACGGGGCAGCCGTAGACCGCCTCCAGCACCGCCGCGTCCAGGACCGCGGCCGGCGCGCCCGCGCGCACGACGCGGCCGTCGGCGAGGAGCAGCAGCCGGTCAGCCAGCTCGGCGGCGAGGTTGAGGTCGTGGCTCACGAAGACGATGGTCAGCCCCGTCTCGCGGTTGAGCCGCCGCAGGAGCCCGACGATCTCCCGCTGGTGGCGAAGATCGAGGTGGCTCGTCGGCTCGTCCAGCAGGAGCACGCGCGGCTCCTGGGCGAGCGCGCGGGCCAGGAGCACGCGCTGGCGCTCCCCGCCCCCGAGCGTGTCGACCGGCTGGCTCGCCAGCCCGGCGACCCCCACCCGCGCCATCGCGTCCCGGCCGCACGCGAGGTCGCGCGCATCCTCGAAGAGCCGCCGCCGGCCGTGGGCGAAGCGCCCCATGAGCACCAGCTCCATGACGCTCACCGGGAACGCGATCGACTCCTCCTGCGGCACGACGGCGATCTCGCGGGCGAGCCCGCGGCGGCCCCATCGCGAGAGCGGCGCGCCGTGGAGGCGCACCTCGCCCCGCCACGGGGCATGGACCCCCGACAGGAGCCGGAGCAGCGTCGTCTTCCCGGCGCTGTTCGGCCCGACGACCCCCAGCACCTCGCCCGGCGCGACCTGGAGGGAGACGTCGACGAGACGGAAGGCGCCGCCGTACCCGAACTCGACGTCGGCGGCGAGGAGCGCCGGCGCGGCCGTCACGCCGGGCTCCGCGGCAGCCGCGCGCGCAGGAGATAGATGAAGAACGGGGCGCCGCAGAAGGCGGTCACCACCCCGACCGGGAGCTCCGAGGGGGACAGCGCCGCCCGCGCGAGCGTGTCGGCGGCGATCAGGAAGACCGCCCCGACTCCCGCCGCCACGGGGATCAGCAGGCGGTTGTCCGCCCCGACCGCC
>DASRDR010000156.1:0-8328 GCA_035652475.1 Candidatus Methylomirabilota bacterium
TGAGGGGCCCGGCTGGGGGTCCCATGCTTTTGAACAGCCGGGGTCCCATCCTGCTGACAATCGACAGCCCGCGCGCCACGAGCTCCTTCACGGTGTTGCGCGCCAGCCAGGAGACTGGCTCGAAGGGAGTCGCGTCCGCCGACGTCAGTTGCATCGGAATGCGGCCGGTCACCGGTTGTTTCTTGTTCTCGGGGGAACGCGCATCACGGAAGAAGAGGACGGCCGGCGGGCTGTCCGGGACCTTGACGTACGCGGCGGTCGAGGGGACCGGATCCTTGATCGGGACCTTCATATTGAGTGCACAGCCCGAGAGCAGCAACGAGACGGCGATTCCGGAGAGGAGGCCCTGCCCGAGGGAATCGGCACGTGTGCTCACCGCGTCCCTCCTCGCTGCACCCTGGGTCGCTGCTCGAGTGCGGGCCCGAGTCCGGCTGGTCGTCGGTGAGGAGCGATCCGGGCTCGAGGGGGCATGGTTACCCTCCTCCGCGGGGTCGGAGGCCGGTCCAGGATGTGGCGGGACCCTACTGTGGCTCGCCGAGCCTGTCAAGGAAGGACAGCCACTCGCTGCCAGTGCGCGCTCCATCGCGGGGAAGGCCCCCCGCTGGTGGCCAAGACGGCGGGCGCTCGACCGTCGGGTGCCCGCGCCGGGGTGCGCAGCCGAGGACGAACTACTCGGTCGGAATTGCTCGGTCCCAGGCGCGATCCGGCGTTCGGATCGACCGATGGGCCGCAGCGGGTGCGGCCGGGACCGCGGTTTCGGGGGCGAGTTCCGGGCCCTTCGCGCGCTTCCTTGCGCCGGGCTGCGAGCGGAAGCGCGGCCTGGACTCTGGCCGATTGCCTGGCCCATGGCTTGCTTGGCGCTGCGGGCGTCGCGTGCCGCGACACGGCCACAAAGGGGGGACACATGTCGACATCGGGGCGAATGTGGAGGCTGGCCAGCGTGGGACTGCTCGCGGGCGTCGTGGCTCTCGGCGGGTGCGGGGGGAAGAGCGGCGGGAGCACGAGCGCGAGCGCGACGCAGCGTGTCAAGCGGCTCGAGGTGACGGTCGTGAGCTCGCGCGCCGAGGTCCCCGGGACGGCGCTGATGCTCGCCCGGGCGGCGGAGCTGCTGGGGTGGCCGCGGAGCGCCGAGGCCGCCGTGTGCACGGTCAGCGCGGGTGGGCAGACCGTGCAGACGGACGCCTCCGGCAAGGCGACGCTCCTGAACGTCCCGGTGGACGCGAGCGGGATCATCCCGGTCACCATCTCGTGCAACGGAGTCACCAGCACGGTGAACATCACCGGCACGCCCGGCGCGATCGTGGCCGTGACCGTCGAGGTCGGCGGTGGGAGCGTCGAGGTCAAGGCCAAGAGCGAGTCCGTGAGCGAGCCCTCGACCCCGTCCCAGCCGAGCACGTCCAAGAAGGGCTCGGACTCGGAGTCGGACTCCTAACCCACCCGCGATCGCCGTGAACGCGCTCGGGACCCCGGCGGAGCACGCGGGCCCGCCGCGGTCCCGGGCCGCCGAGGGCGCCATGCCCGGGCGTACCGGCCGATCGTGGTTCCTGGGGGCCGTCGCCGCCATCCAGGCCGGGTTCGTGGCCCTGAACGTGGCCTTCCCGGGCTCGGCCCTGATCGACCTCGACGGGGAGCACAACGCCCCGACGTACTTCCAGGCCGGCCTGCTGGCGACCGCCGCGCTCCTCGCCGCCTGGGCGCTCCGCGTCGAGGAGGCCGTGCTGGCGCGGACGGGCGAGCGCCGCGGCTGGGCGCTCGCGTCGTGGGCGGGCGCCGCCGCGCTCTTCGCGGCGATGGCCCTCGATGAGGCGCTCGTGCTCCACGAGCAGTTCAACACCGACGCGGTCCGGGCCGCCTTCCGCCCGACCTCCGCGGTGCAGGGGACCGTGGTCTGGCTCGTGGTCCTGGCGCCGGCGATCGTCGCCGCGATGGCCGGCCTCCTCGGCTGGCTCCTCGCTCGTGGCGCCGCGAGCCGCCGCTTCGTCGGGACCGGGCTCGTCGCGGTCTGGTGCTGGCTCGTCGCGCTGGCGCTCGAGGGCACCGCGAAGTCGATCTTCATCCCGCTCAACCTGTACCGGCTCGAGGTCGCGCTCGAGGAGAGCGCCGAGGCGCTCGCTCCGGCGATCATGTGCGTGGCGATCGCGGGATACGTGACCGACCTCCGGAGGCGCCTTGCCGGCACCACGCCGCCGCCACTCCGCCTGGCCGTGCCCTGGCGGCGGCTCGCGGCGGTGACCGCCGTGGCGCTGGCCCTGCCCGCGGCGGTGGTCGCCGGGTCGATCGCGCTCAACCCGGCCGTCCGTCTCCGGGCGATCGCCGACGAGCACCTCCGCGCGGGGCGGCTCGACGAGGCCCGGGAGGCGTACCGGGCAGTGGTCGCCCGGCGCCCGGCGTGGGCGCGCGCCTGGGATCGCCTGGGCGTCGTGGAGTACGGACGCCGCGATCTCGACGCCGCCGCGGCAGCGTTCGCGACGGCCGCCCGGCTCTCGCCCCGCGACGGGAGCGTGCTCCAGCACCTCGGCGCCGTGCGCTACGGCCAGGGGCGATACGCGGAGGCGGTGCTGGTGCTGGAGCGGGCGCGCGCGCTCCAGCCACGCGATCCGGAGACGCTCCGGAGCCTCGCGGCGGCGCTGGCCCGTGTCGGCCGGGACTCCGAGGCCGAGGTCCTCCGGCGGCGGGCCAGCGCGATCGAGCCGGAGCGGGCGCGCGTCACCGCGGCGCGGGTGATGTTCCCCGCGCCGGTCGCGCTGGCGTACCTCGGCGCGCCGCGGCTGGCCCCGGCGCTGAGGGACACTGAGGCCGGCCGGATCGAGGCGGCGCTCGCGGGGTACCGCGCGGCGGCGGAGGACCGGGAGGCGGCGGCCGCCGCCCAGCTCGCGCTCGGCAACGAGCTCGTGCGGTGGCACGCGGCGGCCCGGCTCGCGGCCGCCCGCCAGCCGGTGCGGGTGGCGGCCGGGGGGCCGGAACCCGGCCCGGCGAGCGTCCTGTTCAGCGACTGGGTCCGGAGCCCGGCCGGGACGTGGACGCCGATCGAGAGCGTGGTGTCGCCACCGGCGCTGCCGCCCGCGGGAACGGACCTCGCGGATGCGGCGCGCCGCCACTACGAGCGCGCGCTCGCCCTCGGCGCCGGCGCGGCCGCGCGGGTGGGCCTGGCCGCCCTGGCGCGCCTCGCGGGCCAGTCCGACGAGGCGGCCCACCAGCTCGCCGCCGCCCGCGCGCTGGACCCGACGCTCCCGGCCGCGTTCGACGACGTCGCGATCCGCGACCCCCGCCCCTAGAGCCCGCCGGCTCGCGTCGAGGCCGCTTGTTACAATGAGCGGCATGAGCGAGCTCTTCGAGCAGCTCGACGAGCTGCGCCGGGTCGAGGGCCGGGCGGCTGCCGCCACGCTGGTGAGCACGCATGGCACCACGCCTCGCAAGGAAGGCGCCCGGATGTGGGTCGGCGAGGGCGGCCGGATCCTCGGCTCGGTGACCATCGGGGGCTGCGTCGACGCCCAGGTCATGGCCGAGGCGGAGGACGTGCTGGCCGACTCGCGCCCCAGGCTCCTGTCGCTCGACCTGGGCGACGAGGACGCGTGGGAGATCGGCCTCACCTGCGGCGGCACGATCGAGGTCTTCGTCGAGCCGCTGGCGCTGGGTCCCGGCGCCGCGCCGGAGGGGGGGCTCCAGCTGTACGAGGCCGTGCAAGCCCACGTCACCGGCGGCGGCGCCGGGGCCATCGTCACCCGGATGGATCCGCCGCAGGCGGGGGCGAAGCTCCTCTGGCTCGACGACGGGAGGCGGCTGGGCTCCGTCGGCGACGCGACCCTGGACGAGGCGGCGGCCGCGGCCGCCCGGGCCGCGGTCCCGACCGGCGTGTCGCGCACGGTGCGGCTCGGCCCGGACGAGGCGGTGCGCTGCTTCGTCGAGGTGCACGTGCCGCCGCCGACGCTCCTGGTGGTGGGGGCCGGCCACGTCGCCATGCCGCTGGTGACGCTGGCCCGCCCCCTCGGGTTCCGGACGGTCGTGGTGGACGGCCGCCCCCGGCTCGCCACGCGGGAGCGGTTCCCGGAGGTGGACGAGCTGCACGTCGGGATCCCGTCGGAGCTGGTGCGGCGTGTGCCGATGCGCGCCGAGACCGCGGTCGTCCTGGTGGCCCACGACTACAAGTACGATCTCCCGGTCCTGCGACACGTCCTCGCCGGCCGCCCGGGGTACGTCGGCATGCTGGGGAGCCGGCGCCGCGGCGACACGATCCTGCGCATGCTGCGGGAGGAGGGCGTGCCGGAAGCGGCGCTGGCGCAGATCCGCGTGCCGATCGGCCTCGACCTTGGCGGCCGCACGGCGCCGGAGATCGCGCTGGCGATCCTGGGCGAGATCGTCGCCGCGCGGCACGGCGGGACCGGGCAGCCGCTGGCGCTCGCCCGGCGCGCACGCGGGGAGGGAGGCACACCGCCCGGGCCGGCGGAGGGCGGCGACCGGAGCGCGGCGTGAAGGCGCACGCCGTGGTCCCGGCGGCGGTCGGGGCCGAGCGGCTGGTGGGCTGGGTGCTGTGCCACGACGTGCGCGACGCCGAGGGACGGGTGCTCGGCCACAAGGGGGCGCTGCTCGACGCCGCCACGGCGGACCGCCTGGCGGCCGCCGTCGCCACCGAGGTGCATCTTCTCGAGATGGAGGCCGGCGACCTCCACGAGGTCCCGGCGGGTGAGCGGCTCGGCCGCGCGGCGGCCGGGGCGGAGGTCGCCCTCCGGGCCGCCGGCGGCGGGCAGTGGTCGCTGCTCGCCGGGCGGCGCGGCATCCTCGCCGTGACGGTGCCCGCGCTGGCGGCGGTCAACGCCCTGGAGGGGATCTCCGTCTACACGCTCTACGATGGCCAGGTCGTCGATGCCGGCGAGGTCGTGGCGCGGGCCAAGGTGACCCCGCTGGTGATCCCGGACGGGGTCGTCCGCGAGGCGGAGGCGCTGAGCCGGCGCGCCGGCGGCCTGGTCGCCGTCCGCGGGTTCCGACCCCTCGGGGTCTCCGCGGTCGCGCCGGCCGGGCTCGCGCCGGGGGGCCGGGCGCGCTTCGAGGCGGTGCTGCGGGAGAAGCTCGACTGGCTCGGCGCGCCGCTCGTGACGCTCGCGTACGCCACCCCGGACGCCGCGGCCCTGGCGGCGGCGGTCGCGGACGGCATCGCCGCCGGCGCGCGGATCGTGGTGGCCGCCGGCGCGAACGCGCTCGATCCGCTGGACCCGGTGTTCGTCGCGATCGAGCGGCTGGGCGGGCGCTTCGTCCGGAAGGGCGTGCCGGCGCACCCGGGGAGCCTGCTCTGGGTCGCCCTGGTCGGCGGCGTCCCGGTGCTGGGGATGCCGGGCTGCGGCATGTTCTCGCAGGCGACCCTGTTCGACCTCCTGCTCCCGCGGCTCCTGGCCGGCGAGGCGGTCGACGCGACGGCGCTCGCCGCGTACGGACACGGGGGCCTCCTCGGACGCGACATGGCGTTCCGCTTCCCTCCCTATCGCGCCGGACAGGACCGCGGCGCCGTCCCGGAGTAGGGGATGGCCGGCGCCCTGTACGGCGGGGTGATCCTCGACCGCTTCCGCCATCCCCGGTTCTTCGGCGAGCTGCCGGGCGCGGACCTCGTCCACGAGGACGTGAACCCGCTCTGCGGCGACCGCCTCCGGGTCGAGGTGCGGCTCGGGCCCGGCGGCGAGCTGGAGACGGTGCGCTTCCAGGGCGACGCCTGCGCGATCGCCACCGCCTCGGCCGACCTGCTCGCCGAGATGGTCGAGGGCCGTCCCGCCCGGGACGCGTCCGAGGTCGACCGCGAGGCGATCCTCGGGCGGCTCGGCGCGCCGGTCCGACCCTCCAGGCTCGCCTGCGTGAACCTGCCGGTCGGGGTGCTCCGGGGAGCCCTCCGCGCGATCGGCGGCGGGCCCGGCCCGGGGGCGTCGCCCGACCGGGCCCGGGGCACCGGGGGAGGGAGCCGGTGACGCTCGACGCCCGGGTGCGGGGCGACTTCCCGATCCTCGCCCGGACCGTGGAGGGCCGGCGGCTCGTCTACCTGGACTCGGCGGCGACCGCCCAGAAGCCGCGCCCGGTGCTGGAGGCGCTCCGGCTCTTCTACGAGCGCTCGAACGCCAGCGTGCATCGCTCGATCCACACGCTGGGCGAGGAGGCGACCGAGCTGTACGAGGCCGCGCGGGACCGCGTGCGGGACTTCCTCGGGGCGCGGTACCGCGAGGAGATCGTGTTCACCCGCGGCACCACAGAGGCGATCAACCTGGTCGCCCAGACCTGGGCGCGGCGGGCGCTCGCGGAGGGGGACGAGATCCTCGTGAGCGACATGGAGCACCACTCGAACCTGGTGCCCTGGATCCTCCTCGCCCGGGAGCGGAAGCTCCGCCTCCGCGCGGTCCCGGTGACCGAGGCCGGCACCCTGGATCTCGGGGTCATGGACCGTCTCCTCACCCGGCGCACCCGGCTGGTCGCGCTCACCCACGTGTCGAACGTGCTCGGGACGATCAACCCGGTCGGGGAGATCGTGGAACGGGCGCAGTCGGCGGGAGCGCGCGTCCTGATCGACGGGGCCCAGGCGGTGCCGCACCTGCCCGTCGACGTCGAGGCGCTCGGGGTCGACTTCTACGCCTTCTCCGGCCACAAGCTCGGCGGGCCGACCG
Source organism: Candidatus Methylomirabilota bacterium (assembly GCA_035652475.1). GTDB lineage: Bacteria > Methylomirabilota > Methylomirabilia > Rokubacteriales > DASRDR01 > DASRDR01. The sequence continues at coordinate 6,636 of DASRDR010000156.1, forward strand.
GCATCGGCGCCCTCTACGGGCGCCGCGAGGTGCTGGAGCCGCTCGAGCCGTTCTTCGGGGGGAGCGAGAGCGTCCGCGAGGTCTGGCTGGACCGCGTCACCTGGAACGACCTGCCGTGGCGGTTCGAGCCGGGGACGCCCCCCATCGCCGGCGCGATCGGCCTCGGGGCCGCGGTCGAGTACGTCACGCGCCTCGGCCGGGAGGCGATCCGCCTCCACGACCTGACCCTGGTGCGGGACGCGCTCGAGCAGCTCGCGGACCTGGAGGACCTCGTCGTCTACGGCCCCGAGGACCCCGAGCTCCGGGCGGGGGTGATGGCGTTCAATCTCCCCGGCATCCATCCCCACGACCTCGCGGCGGCGCTGGACCGGGAAGGGGTGGCCGTGCGCGCCGGGCACCACTGCGCCCAGCCGCTCATGCGCCGGCTCGGGGTGACCGGGACGGTCCGGGCGAGCTTCTTCGTCCACACGGGGGCGGACGACGTCGCCGCGCTGGGAGACGCGCTCCGGCGCGCCCGCGAGACCCTGGGGAGCGGCCGGCTCCGGCCCTCCGCCTCCTGAGCGGAACCGGCCGCGGCCCGGCCCCGCAGACACGCCGGCCTCCCGCTCGCCGGACCGAGCCCGGCCCCGCCGGCCAGCGGGCCGCGTCCGATGTCGCGCGGGGCCGGCGCCCGGCCGGGATCATCGGGCCCGGGCTTTCGCGTGCCGGGTGCGCCGCGCGGCCGCGTTCCGGCGTCCCCCCTGCATTGACACCCCCGGAGAAGTCCCGTAACGTCGCCTCGCCCGAGCCGGTATCGGACGCGCCCGGCGCGTCGTAGCACGAAACTCCTGGCTGACCGGGTCGATGCGATCTGGCGACCCGAAGGGGGATCGAGGATGAAGCGCGGATGGATCGTCGGCGCGTGCCTGTTGGCGCTCCTGGGCTCGGCCGGGGCGAGCGCCGCCGAGCCCATCCGGATCGGGTACCCGATCTGGATCGGGTTCGGCCCCATCTACCTGGCCCAGGCGAAGAACTTCTTCAAGCAGCAGGGCGTGGACGTCGAGCTGCAGGTGATCGACGACACGAAGGTCGGGATGGCCGCGCTGGCCGCCAAGCGGATCGAGGCGTACGGCGCGACCCCGAACACCGTGCTGCTCTACGTCAAGCCCGAGAACCGGTTCGTGATGGTCATGACGGTCGACGACTCGAAGGGCGGCGACGGGGTGGTGGCCCGGAAGGAGATCAGCTCGATCGCCGAGCTGAAGGGCAAGCGCGTCGCCTTCATGGAGGGGTCCATCTCCCAGTTCTACCTGAACTACCTGCTGAAGCAGCAGGGGCTCACCGAGAAGGACGTCGTGCCCATGAACATGACCACCGGGGACGCCGGCGCGGCGTTCGTCGCGGGCCGCGTCGACGCCGCGGTCGTCTGGGAGCCGTGGCTCAGCAAGGGGAAGAACGCCCCCCACGGCCACCTCCTGATCGACTCCAGCAAGACGCCCGGGCTGATCGTGGACACGCTCGCCTTCCGGGAGGACGTGGTGAAGGGCCGGCCGGCCGACGTGAAGAAGGTCGTCCGCGCGGTCTCGCAGGCGGTCGACTACTGGCGCTCGAACCCGAAGGAGTCGGTGGAGATCATGACCAAGGGCCTGGGCGGCTGGCTGAAGGAGCCGAAGGACTTCGAGGAGGCCCTGGCCGGCGCCACCCTCTACGGCCT
>DASRDR010000157.1:0-15189 GCA_035652475.1 Candidatus Methylomirabilota bacterium
GCGGGCCGCCCCGCAGGTGAGCCGCGGGGCCCTCGGGGCCGGTGGTGCCTGGGGCTCCCAGGCGAGCCACCCTCGGTGCTACCGGGTGCGCACGACCTAGGAGGTCACCACCTCACAGCTCACCGGTTGACTGCCACTCACGGCTGGACCACCTCCTTTCTCGGCGCACCCACCACGCGGGCCCGCTCCCGCCACCCCGCACCGGCCGCCGACTGCCGGCCCGAGGCTCGATCCGCTCCGCCCGGCTCGCCTGTCGGGATCAGAGCGCGCAGGGGCTGTGTGACCCCGATCGACTTTCGGCCATCCTACGCTCCGCGCGAAGAGGCTGTCTACGAGTTTTTGTCCTCGGCGCCGGCGAGGCGCTCCAGGTACGTCGCCCACTCGACCGGCAGGAGGTACTTCTTGGCGGCGTTGCACGCGCGGCACGCCGGGACGACGTTGCCGCGGACCGAGCGGCCGCCCCGGACCAGCGGGACCCGGTGATCCATCGTGAGCTCACGCGGCGGCGTCCGACGGCCGCAGTACCCGCAGCGACCCTGGGCGCGGCGGCGCTTCCACCACGCGCTGGCCCGCAGCTCGCGGGCCCGGACCCGCTCCAGACGGAGCTCGGCCTCCGTGACCGGGCTGATGAACCCCCCGGCCGGGGGCGTCAGCGCCGGAGGACGCGCGCCAGGAGGCTCGACGGGTGGTAGTTGGTCGCGGGGTTCCATTCCTGGGGGCAGGCCGAGATCACGGCCAGGCAGTCCACGAACGCCCGGAGGAGCACGAAATCCCCCGCCTCCGTCTGGGGCGGGGCGAAGACCGCCGTCCCGTCGGGGCGCACCCCGACGTTCATGAAGAAGTTGACCGGCTGCGGGACGTGGGAGAGCTGCACCCCGAGGCCCCGCAGCGCGGCCCGGAGGTTCTGGGCGCACGAGGCGTGGTCCGGGACGCCGTACTGGGCGTAGCGCGCGGGATCGCAGGCCGCGAAGAGCATGTCGTGGATGCCGGGGGTCCGGTCCTCCACGAACTGGAACAGCGGCCGGCGCAGGCTCGAGAAGAACGACTGCCCGACCTGCGGGAACAGGCGGTCGATGGCGACCCGTGTGTGGGACGCCGAGAGGTACTCCTCGGGCGCGGCCGCGGCGAAGGCGAAGAAGTCGGCGCAGCCGCGCCCCTCGACGTCGACGATCTGCACGTACGCGTCGGCCGGCACCCGGAAGCCCGCGCCGGTGCCGCCCGGGATGGGGATCTCCTCGACCACCTTCAGGTCCTCGACGCGCGGCGGACGGCCCATGCCGTGACCTCCGAGACAGCGGGACTCAGGACGACAGCCCCGACGGGCGCTCGTCCCCGAGCGCCAGGTCCTGGGCCCGCCCGGCCGGGACCAGGAACGCCGAGAGCAACGCCAGGACCGCGATGGCCAGCCCGACCAGGAACACCGCATGGAGCGCGTTGGCCAGACCCTGGCTGAACGCCGCCAGGACCGCCGGCGGCAGCGCGCTCCGGAGCGTCGGCTGGATCATCGCGTCCGGATGCGCGAGCAGGGCGGCCAGCTGCGCGCGGGCCGGGCCCTCCACCGCCCCCATGAGGCCGGCGAGCTGGCGGGAGAGCTCGACGGACAGCACCGAGCCCATCACCGCGACCCCCAGCGCGCCGCCGATGGAGCGAAAGAAGGTGGTCGCCGAGGTCGCCGCCCCGAGGTCGCTCCGCGGCACCGCGTTCTGGACCGCGATCAGGAGCGGCACCATGATGAGCCCCATGCCCATGCCGGCCAGGAGCATGTTGCGCGCGGTGATCGCGCGCGTGGTGCCGAGGCCCATGTGGCTCATCAGGAGGAACGCCAGCGCCAGGCAGACCATCCCCGCCAGGACCGGCCGCCGGTAGCCGACCCGCAGCAGGAGGCGGGCGGAGAGCACGGAAAACGACACCCAGCCGAGCACGAACGGGGTGAGCGCCGTCCCGGCCTCGGTCGCGCTCCCGCCCAGGACGCCCTGGATGAACAGCGGGATGAACGAGATCGTGCCGAACATGGCCATCCCGGCGAGGAATCCGGAGAGGGCCGCAGCGCGGAACATCCGGTTGCCGAACAGGTGCAGCGGCAGCAGCGCCTCCGGCGCGCGGCGCTCCCAGCGGGCGAACTCCACCAGCAGTCCGACCCCCAGGACCGCCAGCACGATCGCGCCGGCGCCGAACCGCCCCCTCCGTCCCCCCTCCACCAGCGCGAGCAGGAGCCCGCCGAGCCCCGCGGTCAGGATGGCCGCCCCGCGCACGTCGAGCCGGACTCGCTTCCCCGGGCGGTGCAGCCCGGCGAGCGCCACGGCCAGCATCGCCCCCGCCAGGAGCCCGAACGGCACGTTGACGAAGAACACCCAGCGCCAGGAGAGGTGGTCGGTCAGGAAGCCGCCGATCAGCGGGCCGATGATGGAGGCCAGCCCCCAGGTCGCCGAGAAGTAGCCCTGCATCCGGGCCCGCTCCTCGAGGCCGTACAGGTCGGCGATGATCGTCATCCCGAGCGGGATGAGCGCGCCACCCCCGAGGCCCTGCAGCGTCCGGCAGACGATCAGCGCGGCCATCGAGGTCGCCAGCCCCGAGAGGACGGAGCCGGCCAGGAAGATCGCCAGCCCGGTCAGGTACAGCCGCCGGCGGCCGTAGAGGTCCGCCAGGCGCCCCCACAGCGGCATCGAGATGGTCGCGGCGAGGATGTACCCGGAGAACACCCAGGAGTAGATCGCCAGCCCGCCCAGGCTCGCGATCACCGTCGGCATGGCGGTCGCGACCGCCGTCGACTCCATCGCGCCCAGGAACAGCCCGAGCATGACGCCCCCGATGACCAGCGCGCGGGGCGGCGTCGGACGGGCGGTCACGGACGCCCCGGCGGCGGCGCGGCGGTGCACTGAGCGCACGGGCACCGGGCGCGGAGCGCGGCGCCCTCGAGGAGCGCTGCGTGCCCATCCGGCCACACGACCCGCAGCCCCGAGGGCTCCCGGTGGATCTCCCGCGGCGGAGCGCCGTCCGGGCGGCAGGCGCCGCACGGGCACGCGGCCCGGAGCGCCTCGTACGGATAGATGCTCTTGTGGCCGTCCTCCCAGGTGACGCCGAGCGCGTAGCGCCCGACCAGCGCCAGCTCGCGCGGACGGTTGGGATCGGCACCGAGCAGCGGGAGGCGTGGACCCGGCATCGTCAGCCCCGCCTCCCGCGCGCGGCCGCCCGGGCACGGTGGTGCGCCGCCAGCACGTAGTGGACGGCGAGGGTGCGATGGGGACGCCAGGCGGCGGCGCGCCGCCGGACCGCGCGCGCGTCGCGGGCGCGCCCCGCGTAGCACAGCGCCTCGACGGCCCGCCGCACTCCGAGGTCGTCGGCGGGACAGACGTCGGGCCGCCCCAGGCCCCGGGCGAGGAACCACTCCGCCGTCCAGCGACCGAGCCCCCGGACCGCGGTGAGGCGGGCGACGACCTCGTCGTCGGGCGCCCCAGCGAGCGCGTCCAGGTCGAGGCGCCCGTCGGCGAGCGTCCGGGCCAGTCCCACGATGTACTCGGCCTTGCGCTGGGAGAACTGCATCGCGCGGAGCGCCTCGGGGGCCGCGGCCGCCAGCGTGGCGGGGCGCGGGAACGCGTACACGCAGACCCCGGCGAACCGGACCGGCTCCCCGAAACGCCGCACGAGCCGCGCCCGCGTGACGAGGGCGAACGTGAGGTTGACCTGCTGGGCGCTGATGGCCCCGACCAGCAGCTCGAACGGGTCGGGGGCGAGGGTCGGGCGCAACCCCCAGAGGCCGTCCGCCCGCCGCACCAGGGGCCCGAGCACCGGGTCCTCCATGACGCTTCCGTAGAAGGCCGGGAGGTTCCACCCCTCCCCGAGGAGCCGGGCGGCGTCCCGGCGCACGGCGGCGCGCACCGCCGGCGTGTCGGGGCCCTCGAACTCCAGCGTGACCTCCGGCGTGTCGGGAGTCCCCGCGGGCCGCAGCCGGAACGGCACGGCGCGGTCTCCCACGCGGGTCACCCGGTACAGGACGCCGTCCCGGTACGGCGCGGCGGGATCCTCGCCCCAGAGGCCGTACCGGGCGAGCGTGAGCCGGGCATCGAGCGGGGGACGCGGGCGGAACGCGAGGACGCGCCGACCGTTCCTTGAAGGACCCTGCATTTTTTGCTAAGAAGGCCGTGCCGCCGGACGGCGCGTCAGCGGCGTCTGGCGGAATTGCAGTGTAGCACGGCGGGGCCCGAGCGGACAGTCGGCTCGTCCCGCCGTGGCTGTCATGCCGGATCGTCGATCGCCCCCCGGAGCCGCCGGCGCGCCGGGACCCCGGGCGCCGGGCGGCGGGCGCCACGCCGGCGGGCCGGCCGGCGCTCGCCCCGCGCGAAGGGGCGGATGCCAGGTCCGCGACCCGCGCCGCACGCGGAAGGAGAGGGAGATGAGGGGTGATCGCCATCGGATCTCCGGCCGTGGCCCGGTGCTGGCCAGGGTCGCGGCGCTCGTCGTTGCGCTGGTCGCGCCCGCCGCCGGCGGCGCGGCGCCGGCCGGGAAGCTCGTCCTGTACACCTCGCAGCCGGACCGCGACGCGGCGCAGACGGTCCAGGGGTTCCGCGCCCATGCCCCCCAGGTGGAGGTGGAGGTCTTCCGCTCCGGCACCACGGAGGTGCTGAACAAGCTGCTCGCCGAGTTCGCGGCGGGCGGCCCCCGCCCGGACGTGCTGCTGATCGCGGACGCGGGCTCGATGGAGCGGCTGCATGCCGAGGGACGGCTCCTCCCGTACCCCGGGGCGGACGTCGCCCAGCTCCCGCCCGGCACGGTGAACCGGGAACGGACGTACTTCGGCACGAAGCTGATCACCACCGGGATCGCGTATCACGCCGCCGCGGCCCGCAAGCCGACCTCGTGGAAGGACCTCCTCGCGCCCGAGGCGCGCGGCCAGGTGGTCCTGCCGAGCCCGCTCTACTCGGGCGCGGCGGCCATTCACATGGCCGCGCTCCTGGCAAGCCCCGCGCTCGGTCCGCATTACTACGAGGAGCTCGCCCGGAACCAGGCGGTCGCCGTGCGGGGCAACGGCGCGGTGGCGAGCGCCGTCGCCGGCGGGCAGAAGATGTACGGGGTGCTGGTCGACTTCATGGCGCTGAACGCCAAGGCGAAGGGCTCGCCGATCGACTTCGTGTTCCCGGCCGAGGGCGTGACCGCCGTCACGGAGCCGGTCGCGATCCTGCGCACCGCCCGCAACGTGGAGGCGGCCCGCGCGTTCGTCGACTTCCTCCTGTCGCGGGACGGCCAGGCGCTCGCGACGCGGCAGGGCTACCTCCCCGCTCGCCGGGACGTCGCGCCGCCGCCGGGGTTCCCGCCGCTGGCGGCCATCCGCATCCTGCCGGTCGACTTCGCGGATTTCCTCGCCCACGACGAGGCCAACAAGCGTCGGTTCGCAGAGCTCTTCGGCGGCTGAGGGCCGGTCGCCATCGCCGCCACCCGGGTGATCGGTGCCGGCGAGCGCGTGGTCCTCGCCGGGCTGGCGCTCGCGATCGTGCTCCTCGCCGCGGTCCCGTTCGCCCGGCTCGTCCAGGCCGGCCTGGGCCCCGACGGCCGCCCGGATCTCGCCCCGTTCCGCCGCATCCTGACCGCGCCCGCCACCTGGCGGGCGACGGCGCACACGCTCGAGACCGGGGTCGGCGGCGCAGCCCTCGCCGCGCTGCTCGGCACCGCGGTCGCGGTGCTGGTCGCGCTGACCGACATCCGGACCAAGGGCGCCCTGGTCTTCGCCTTCATGCTCCCCCTGATGATCGCCCCCCAGGTCACCGCCCTGGCCTGGAGCCAGGCGCTCGGCCCGCAGAGCCCGCTCCTGCGCCTTCTCGGCCTGGCGCCCCCGCCCGGCGCCCCTCACCCCCTGTACTCGGCGGGCGGCATCGTGCTGCTCCTGGGCCTCCAGCAGGCTCCGCTCGTGTTCCTGGCGGTGCGCGCGGCGCTCCGGGGCATCCCGCGGGAGCTCATCGAGGCCGCCCGCGCGGCGGGCGCCCGGCCGCCCCGCGTGCTCGCGACGGTGGTGCTCCCGCTCGCGTCCCCCGCCCTGCTGGCCGGAACCTCGCTGGCGTTCGTCGGCGCCATCGGGAACTTCGGGATCCCCGCCCTGCTCGGGATCCCCGGTCGGTACGCGGTGCTCACGACGCTGATCTACCAGCGCCTGGCCGGCCTCGGTCCGGCCGTCCTGGCGGAGGTGGCTGCCCTGTCGCTCCTGCTGGCCGGCATGGCCCTGGCCGGGGTCGCGCTGCAGAGCTGGAGCGCCGGCCGCCGGGACGTCCGGGTCATCCCGCAGCCGGCGCCGCCGCTCTGGCACCTCGGCCGCAAGCGGTGGCGCCTCGAGCTCGCGGCCTGGCTCCTGGTGGGCGTCCTCGCCCTCCTCCCGCTGGTGGCGCTCCTGACGGCCTCGCTCGTCCCGGCGCCCGGGGTCACGCTCACGCGCGCGAACGCGACCCTGGACGCCTACGCGTTCGTTCTCCGGGAGCACCCCCCGACGCGCCGCGCCTTCCGCAACAGCGCCGCCCTGGCGGGCAGTGCCGCGGTCCTCCTCGCGGGGCTGGCGATGCCGCTCGGGTACTTCCTCGTGTGGCGGCGCACGCCGGGGCTCCGGGCGCTCGCCACGCTCGCGGAGCTGCCGTACGCGCTGCCCGGGATCGTGCTCGCGATCGCGATGATCCTCGTGCTCCTCCGTCCGCTGCCGCTGGTCCACTGGCACCTGTACAACACGCCGTGGATCATCCTGCTGGCGTACCTGGCGCGGTTCCTCGCGCTCGCCCTGCGCCCGGTCGTGAGTGGGTACCAGCAGCTCGACCCCGCGCTCGAGGAGGCCGCGCGGATGGCCGGGGCGGGGTTCGGCTACCGGCTCCGGACCGTGGTCGTCCCGCTCCTGGCCCCGGTGGCCGTCGCCGGGGCGCTGCTCGTCTTCCTCACCGCGTTCAGCGAGCTCACCGTCTCGGCCCTCCTCTGGTCGGCCGGGGCGGAGACCGTCGGAGTCGTCGTGTTCAGCCTGGAGCAGGGCGGCGATTCCGTCGCAGCCGCCGCGGTGGCGGTGCTGAGCGTGGCCGCGACGATCGCGGCCATGCTGGCCGGCTCGGCGCTCGCCCGGCGCGTCCCCGCGGGAGGGCTCCCCTGGCACGCCTGACGCTCCGGGGCGTCAGCAAGCGCTTCGCGCCGCCTCCCGTGCCGCCCGCGCTTGACGGGATCGACCTCGCGATCGAGGACGGCGAGCTCGTGGCGGTGCTGGGGCCTTCCGGCTCGGGCAAGACGACCCTGCTCCGGCTCATCGCCGGCTTCGAGGCGCCGGACGCCGGCACGATCACGCTCGGGACCCAGCTCGTGGCCGATGCGCGGCGCCAAATGCCGCCCGAGCACCGGCGGGTCGGCGTCGTGTTCCAGAGCTTCGCGCTCTGGCCTCACATGACGGTGAAGCGGAACGTCGGCTACCCCTTGGAGGTACGCGGGGTCGGCCGCGCCGAGTACGAGCGCCGGGTCGCCGCGGTGCTCGAGACCGTGGGGCTGACCGGCCTCGAGGGGCGGCGGCCGGCCGAGCTGTCGGGCGGGCAACGGCAGCGGGTGGCGCTCGCGCGCTGTCTCGCCATGGAGGCCACGGTCGTCTGCCTGGACGAGCCGCTGGCGAGCCTCGACGTCCACCTCCGGGCGACGCTGCAGGACGAGCTGCTCGCGTTCCACCGCTCGACCGGAGCCACGATGCTCTACGTGACCCACGACCAGGCGGAGGCGATGGCGCTCGCCGACCGTGTCGCCATGCTGGAGGGCGGGCGTCTCCTCCAGGTGGCCTCGCCGGCCGAGCTCTACAGCGAGCCGGCGACCCCGGTGGTCGCCCGGTTCGTGGGGCGGGGCACGGTCGTCCCGGGACGCGTCCTCGGCCGGGCCGAGGACGGGCGCTACCGGGTGGCGCTCCTCGGCACCACCGCGCACCTGCGGGGCCGGCCGGGCCACCCGGCCGGGCCGGCGTTCGTGTGCCTCCGGAGCGAGGACGTCCGGCCGGCGGCCCCGGGATCCGGCGCCGTCGCGGCGATCGTGCAGCGCCGCGCGTACCAGGGCGGCCAGTGGGCTCTCGAGGTGGCGCCGGTCGAGGGCCCGCCGGGGACCCGGCTGCTCCTGGCCGTCGCAAGCGAGGCGCCGCCGGCGCCGGGCCAGACGCTCGAGCTCTCCATCCAGGACGGCTGGGTCCTGCCGACGCCCTGACCTCCGGCCCGGGGAGCGCCCGGCCGGGGCGCGCCCGCCCCCGCGGACCTCTGACGAGTCGCCTCGCCAGGGCTCTCGACGCCGCCCCGAGACCCGCGCGGGAACGGCCCCCGGCGCGTCAGCCGCTGTTCGCGTCGCGGGCCGCCGGGTCCATTCGACTCGCCGTCCCGACGGCCGCCCGGCGCCCGCGCGATGTCACGGCGGCGGGGGCGCGGAAGTGATGCCGGGTCGGTGGGGCGCGCCGATGCGGCGCGGCCGCCCGCGCGAGGCCGGCGGGTGCCAGGGCGCCGCGGGCCCACCCCGCGGGCGCGCCGCCGCCGCCCGTGCGGCGGGGGACCCGGCTACCGCTCGAGGTGGTAGGGCACGTTCACGACCACCACACCCTTCCGGAACAGGAGCGCGCCCTTGATCAGCAGCGCCGTCTGGTTGTGCAGCAAGTGCTGCCACCACCGCGCGGGAACGAACTCCGGCAGGATGATCGTGATCAGCTGGCCGGGGACCTGTCGCCGGAGGTGGTCGAGGTAGTCCACCAGCGGCCCGGTGACGGAGCGGTACGGCGACCGGAGTACGACCAGGGGCATGCCGTCGGCGAACTTGGCCCATCGCTCCTCGAACCGCCGCGTCTGCTCGGGGTCGACCTCCACGTAGATCCCACGCGCGCTCGGCGACAGCGTCCGCGCGTACTGGATGGCGGGCAGCATGCCGCGGTGCACGTCCCCGGCCAGCACCAAGACGGTGTGGCCGGCCGGGGGGGCGGGCGGGGCGACGCTCTCGATCGAGAGCTGGAGCGCGACCTCGTCGTAGTGCCGGCGGATGGTGAGGAACAACGCGATCATGCACGGCATCAGGACCACGACGATCCACGCTCCGCTGGCGAACTTCGTCACCCCGATGATCACCGCGACCACCGCGGTCGTCGTGGCGCCGGTCGCGTTGACGGCGGCCCGCCACGGCCAGCCGGGCCCGTGCCGCCGCAGCCAGTAGCGCACCATGCTCGCCTGGGACAGGGTGAACGACACGAACACCCCCAGCGCGTAGAGCGGGATCAACGCGTGCGTGTCCCCGTGGAAGATCGCGAGGAGGGCGACGCTGAGCAGGGCTAGGATGATGATCCCGTTGGAGTAGGCGAGGCGGTCGCCGCGGTTCGCGAACTGGCGCGGGATGAACCGGTCGCGCGCCAGGAAGGAGGCCAGCCGCGGGAAATCCGCGAAGCTGGTGTTGGCGGCCAGCACCAGGATCAGCATCGTGATCGCCTGGACGAAGTAGTACGGCGGGGTCTCGCCGAACACCAGCCGCGCGAGCTGGGAGTTGACCGTCTCGCCCTCGACCGGCACCACGCCGAAGGCGTGGGCCAAGGCCGAGATCCCGAGGAAGAGGGTGATCAGGATGACCCCGAGCGCCAGGAGCACGCGCCGCGCGTTGGTCGCCTCCGGCGGCCGGAACGCCGGGACGCCGTCCGACACCGCCTCGATCCCGGTCAGGGCCGAGCACCCGGACGCGAACGCCCGGAGCGCCAGGAACGCCGTGAGAGGGACGACGCCGGCCGGCGCCGCGCCCGCCTGGGCGTGGGCGGAGGCGGCGGCGCCGCGCAGCCAGGCGACCCCACCCCACGCGATCAGGATCCCGTAGGCGAGCAGGAAGAGGTAGGTGGGGAGGGCGAACAGGCGCCCCGCCTCGCGGATCCCTCGCAGGTTGCCGATCGCGATGACCGTCACCGCCGCGATGCACAGCGCCACCCGGTGCGGATAGAGGACCGGGACCGCCGACGTGATGGCGGCGATCCCGGCCGCGACGCTGACCGCGACGGTGAGCACGTAACCGACGAGGAGCCCGGCGCCGGCCACCAGGCTGGGATAGCGCCCGAGGTTCTCCCGGGTGACGATGTACGAGCCGCCGCCCCGCGGGTAGGCCACGATCGTCTGTCGGTAGGAGCTGACCACCACCGCCACCAGCACCGCGATCGCGCCCGCGATCGGGAGCGACAGCGCGAGCCCGGCCGATCCGGCGGTCACCAGGACCGGCGACGGAGGAGACCGCGTCCGACGCGAACACCGCAAGGCCGGTGAGCGCACTCAGCCGCTCGTGGCCGGCATGGGCCGTCGCGATCGGGGTCCCGAGGAGGAGGCGCTTGACGTTCGGCACGGACACCGGGGACACCTACTCCGACGCGGCCCCGGACGGGGTGCGGCGGGCTGGGCTCAGGGGCGCTCGCGCCGCGAGGGCGGCGCCAGGTTGTCGAAGCGCGTGTACTCGGCGTTGAACACGAGCTCCAGCCGACCGGTGGGGCCGTTGCGGTGCTTGCCGATGACCAGCTCGGTCGTGCCGGCCTCCACCTCCGGCGCGTTCTCCCGCCGGGCCAGGAACATGATCAGGTCGGCGTCCTGCTCGAGCGCGCCGGACTCCCGCAGGTCCGAGAGGCGCGGCAGCGCGTCCCCCCGCGCCTCCACCGCCCGCGAGAGCTGCGAGAGCGCGACCACCGGGACGTTCAGCTCCTTCGCCAGCGCCTTGAGGGAGCGGGAGATCTCCGCGATCTCCTGCTGCCGGTTCTCGGCGCGCCAGCGGCCCTGCATGAGCTGGAGGTAGTCGATCACGACCATGTCGAGGCCGTGCTCGGCCTGGACGCGCCGGGCCTTGGCGCGGGCCTCGAGCACCGACAGGTTCGCCGTGTCGTCGATGAACAGCGGGGCCTCGGAGAGCCGGCCGGCCGCGTCCACGATCCGCCGCCACTCGGGCGGCTGGAGGAATCCCGAGCGCACCTTCTGCGAGTCCACCCGGGCCTCGGCGCAGATCAGCCGCTGGACGAGCTGCTCCTTCGACATCTCGAGGCTGAAGATGAGGGCGGGCCGGCGCAGCTCGACCGCGGCGTGCCCGGCGATGTTCAGGGCGAAGGCCGTCTTCCCGGTCGACGGCCGACCCGCGATGATGATGAAGTCCGCCCGCTGGAGGCCCGAGGTTCGCCGGTCGAGCTCCCCGAATCCGGTGGCCAGCCCGGTGATGTCCTCCTTGCGGTGGTAGAGCGTCTCGATGTGCTGGATGGCGTGGGCGAGGATCTCCCGGACCGGGAACGCGCTCCGCTGGAATCGGCGCTGGGAGATCCGGAAGAGCATCTGCTCCGCGTGGTCGAGGAGCGCCTGGACGTCGTCCGTCTCCTCGTACCCCTGCTCCACGATCTCCCGGGCGACCCGGATCATCTCGCGGAGCAGGGCCTTTTCCCGGACGATGCCGGCGTACGCCGCGAACTGCGTCGCGACGGTGCCCTCTTCCTGGAGCGTCGCGAGGGCGGTGTGGCCTCCGACCTCCTCGAAGACGCCCTCCCGTCGCAGCTCCTCCGCGACCATGATGACGTCGGGGGGCTCGCCGCGCTCGAACAGCCGGATCATCGCGGCGAAGATCTTCCGGTGGGCTTCCTTGTAGAATTCCTCGGGGATCAGGAGCTCGATCGCCCGCGGGAGAAGGGTCGGCTCGAGCAGCACGGCGCCGAGCACGGCCCGCTCGGCCTCCAGGCTCTGCGGCGGGACCCTGCCGGACAGCTCGACCGTCGTGCCCATGCGGGCCGGGGCGGGCGGACCGGCTACTCGCGGGTGACCGAAACCGTCAGCGACGCCGTGATGTCACCGTGCAGGCGGACCGGCACCTTGTACTCGCCGAGGGCCTTGATCGGCTCCTCCAGGAGCACGCGCCGCTTCTCCACCGGGATCTGGTGCCGCTCCAGGAACTCGACGACGTCCTGGGCCGCCACCGACCCGTAGAGGCGGCCGTCCTCGGACGCGCGCGCGACCACCGACAGCGTAAGGCCCTCGACGCGCGCGGCGGCGGCCCGCGCCGCCTCCTCCGCCCGCTGCTCCTCCCGGTCGCGCTGCCGCTTGAGGTGCTCGAGGTTCTTCAGGTTCGCCGGGGTCGCCGGGACCGCGAACTTCTTCGGCAAGAGGTAGTTGCGCGCGTACCCGTTCGCGACCTCGCGCGTCTCGCCGCGCCGCCCGAGCGCGGGCACATCCGCCATGAGGATCACCTTCATCGATCCCGTCTCCTCACTCCGCCCGTCCCCGTCAGCCGGACGCGGCGGTCGGCGCCTGCCGAATCTTGCGGAAGTCGATCCAGAGATCGGACAGCCCGATGCAGGATACCGCGACCAGGAGGACGGGCTGCAACGCGAAGAGCCCGAAGCTCACCGCCTGCAGGACCCGGGGAACGCCGATCCGCTGGAAGAAGTGGCGGAACACCGCGAGCCCCTGGATCGCGTAGAGCGGCATCAGGACCAGGAGCAGGTTGAGCCCGAGCGCCTCCGGCGCCGGCCGGCCCGAGGCGACCAGCCCGCCGGCCAGGATCACGGCCCAGACCACGTGGTCCGGGACCGCCTCGGTCGCGAACGGGCGGAAGCCGTCCAGGCCGCGCAGGCAGACGCGGGCCAGGACGTAGTTCGCGACCACGCCCGCGAAGACCCCGAGCCCAATCATGCCGGGGCCCGCCAGCCGCAGGGTGGCCACGACGAAGCGGGCGGCCTCCGCGGCCCAGACGCCCCCCTCACCGGCGCCGCCCATCCGCGCCGGCCAGCCCTCGAACTCGGCGGCGTGGGCGGCCAACTGGCGCTCGAGGTAAACCAGCGGCGTGATGCCGGACGGGGCCAGGGCCCAGAGGAGCACGAACAGGCTCACCAGCGCGACCCCCGTCGTCGTGACCGTGGTCACGGTCAGAGACAGTCGGCGGGCCAGCCCCGCCCCGAGCACCGCGCCCGGCGCGCCGTACTTCAAGGCGATGACGAGCGCCGCCGCACCGCCCTCGGCCTCGATCCCGACCGCCGCCACCATCGCAACGAGAGTCGCCACCGCGCCGGCGAGCGGTCCGCCGACGACAACCGCGAGGGCGACCGGCAGGAGGTGGACCAGCGTGAGCGCCCCGCCCCACCAGCCGCGGGGCGCCGTGCTCTCGAGCACGGTGAGGGCGACGCCGCACCCGGCCCCGAGCAGGAGGGCCCGGCGCGCACTCGGGCGGGGCCCCATGGGGCGGGACCTACTCGGCGATGTACGGGATGAGGGCGATCGTGCGGAGTCGCTTCAGCGCGGTCGTCAGCTGCCGCTGGTGCCGTGCACAGTTCCCGGAGATCCGGCGGGGGATGATCTTGCCACGCTCGGTCATGAAGGTCCGGAGGCGCTTGACGTCGCGATAGTCGACGGCCAGCACCTTGTCGACGCAGAACTTGCAGACCTTGCGCCGGCCGAACCGACGCCGCTTGACGGGCTTGACCACCTGTTCGCCTCCCTCTCCCTACCCGTGCCGGCTCCGCCCCGCGCCGCGCGCCGGCGCGGGCTCAGAACGGCACATCGTCGACCGCCGCCGCCGGCTCCTCCGCGGGCTCCGCCTCGACGGCGCCGCCCGCGCCCGGGCGTGCCCGCCCGAGGAACTGCAGCCGCTCGGCGACCACCTCGACGACGTTCCGCTTCTGGCCGTCCTTGGTCTCCCAGTCCCGGGTCTGCAGCCGCCCCTCCACCAGGACCGGGCTGCCCTTGTCGAGGTACTGGGCTGAGGATTCCGCCTGCTTCCCCCACACCACCACCGTGAGGAAGCACGTCTCCTCCCGCCGGTCCCCGCCCTGCGTGGTGTAGGACCGGTTGACCGCGAGCCGCAGGTCGGACACCGCGGTGCCGCTCGGCGTGTACCGCAGCTCGGGCGCGCGTGTGAGGTTCCCGATCAGGAGCACCTTGTTCAGGCTCGCCATCACCCGACCTCGCTCGGCGCTGGCGCCGCCGCCTCGGGCGCCGCCGCGGCCGCGGGCTCCGGCGCGCCCTTGCGCCGCCGCTCCACCACGCGCGTCGTCAGGAACCGGAGCACCGCTTCGTTCAGCCGGAGCTGCCGCTCGTACTCCCGCACGATGGCCGGCGTCGCCCTCAGCTGGAGCAGGACGTAGTGGCCCTCGCGCTGCTTCCGGAGCTCGAACACGAGCCGCCGCCGGCCCCAGTCCTCGGAGGTGAGCACCTCGCCGCCCAGCGCGACCAGCCCTTCCTGGACCCGGCTCCCGAGTTGAGCGATCTCCTCGTCCGTCAACCGGGGGTCGAGGATCAGCAACATGTCATATGTCCGCAGACCGCATCACCTCCTCCGGAGCCCCGACGCGCAGGCCGGGGCGGGCACGAAAGCGACTAAGGATACAGCGGGCCCGACGGAGGCGCAACCGGACGGCGCCCGGGTGGCGTCCGCGCCGGGGGGGGCGGAAGGCGCGGCGGTCCCGCCGCACGGCCCCGCCCCGGTCGCGGGCGCCTGCACCGGACCAGCGGCCGCCGGCCCCGAGGGCTGGACGGCCCCCGGGCCAGCACCCGGGGGCGCTCTCCGGAACGGCCCGGCCGGCCGCGGGCGGGAGAGCGTGCCTCTCCCGCCCGGGACCGGGGCGACCTAGAAGTCGCCGCCGTGCGGCATCGGCGGGGTGGCTGCCTTCTTCTCGTCCTCGGGGATGTCCGTGATCAGCGCCTCCGTCGTCAGGAGGAGCGAGGCGATCGACGCCGCGTTCTGCAGCGCAATCCGCTCGACCTTGGTCGGATCGATGATCCCGGCGTGCATCATGTCGACGTACTCGTTCGACTCGGCGTCGAAGCCGTGGGTCACGGCGCTCGCCGCCTTCACCTTCTCGACCACCACCGAGCCCTCGAGCCCGGCGTTGGCCACGATCTGCCGGATCGGCTCCTCGAGGGCGCGCCGGACGATCTGGACCCCGGTCGCCTCGTCGCCCGACAGCTTCACGCCGTCCAGCGCCTTGGCCGCCCGCAGGAGCGCCACGCCGCCGCCGGGCACGATGCCCTCCTCGACGGCCGCCCGGGTCGCGTTCAGGGCGTCCTCGACCCGCGCCTTCTTCTCCTTCATCTCGGTCTCGGTCGCGGCGCCGACCTTGATGACCGCGACCCCGCCCGCGAGCTTGGCGAGCCGCTCCTGCAGCTTCTCGCGGTCGTAGTCGCTCGTCGTGATCGAGCGACTCGTCCTTGGCGAGCGCTTCGAGCGCCGCCGAGGCGCGCAGCAGCG
>DASRDR010000158.1:0-7898 GCA_035652475.1 Candidatus Methylomirabilota bacterium
ACGCCGAGCGTCGCCCGGCGCTGGACCACCGAGAAGGTGATCGTGTTGTAGACGAGGAAGAGCCCGACCGTGAGCGCGAGCAGCGAGAGCGCCGAGAGGTTCACGTCGAACGCGCGCGTGATCTCCGCGACGAACTCGCTCCGCGCGGCCGCGGGCGAGACGGTCGCCCCCGGCGGCAGGAGGGCGCGCACCCGGTCGAGCAGCGCATCCCCCGCGGGACCCGCCGGGACCGCCAGGTCGACGCGCGAGAGCCGGCCGGGCCGCCCGAGGAGCTCCTGGACGGTCGCGACGTCCGCGACCAGGAGGTCGGCGAGGGCCGCGCGGCTGCGCGCGTCCGCGGCCTCGAGGAGCCCGGCCACGTGGGCGGCCGCCGGGCGGCCGGCGATGCGGAGCGGCAGCGGATCGCCGAGCCCGACGCCGAGCTCGCCGGCCGTCCGGCGGCTCAGCCACACGGCGCCCGGCTCGGTCAGGAACGCCGCCAGCTCGCCGGAGCGGCCGGAGCCGCCGCGGGCCAGGTACGGGCGGAACGGGGCCTCGCTGAGCGGATCGACGCCGAGGAGCATCAGCGCCCGGCCGGGCGCCGCCTCCGCGGTCACCCAGGCCTCCACCACGGGCGCCGCGGGACTCACGCCGGCGTCCCGGACGAGCCGCACGAACACGCGCTCGTCGAGCCCGGCCGGCCCGCCGACGATCTGGTGCGTGGCGCGTCCGGTCACCCCCTCGGCCGAGAGCGCGAATGCGCGCCGCGCGCTCGCGTTCGCCAGGTCGATCGCGACCACCACCGCGACCCCGAGCGCGATCCCCAGCACCGCCAGGCCCGCCGGCCCGGGATGATGGGCCAGATGGCGCCAGCTCCCCCGGAGCAGCGTCACCGCGCCTCGACCGCCGTCTCGACCAGGCGCCCGGCGTGGACCCGCAGGACCCGGTCGGCGAGGCCCACCACCTCCTGGCTGTGGGTGGCCATCAGCATCGTACGTCCCGACTGACGGGTGAGGCGGTCCAGGAGCGCCAGCACCTGCCGGCCGGTGTCGAGGTCCAGGTTGCCGGTCGGCTCGTCGGCGAGGACCAGGAGGGGCTCGTGCGCCAGCGCGCGCGCGACCGCGACCCGCTGCTGCTCGCCCCCGGAGAGCTCCTCGGGGAACGCGGCGGCGCGGTCCGGCAGCTCGATCTCCTCGAGCAGCGCGTGCGCGCGCCGCCGGGCCGCGTGGACCCCGCCCCCGTTCAGCTCGACCGGCAGGCGGAGGTTCTCCTCGACGGTGAGCGTCGGCACCAGGTTGAACGCCTGGAAGACGAACCCGACGTGCCGGCGGCGGAACAGCGTCCGGGCCTCCTCCGACGCGCGGGTCAGCTCCACCCCGTCGACCCGGACCTCGCCCGCCGTCGGCAGGTCGATGCCGCCGACCAGGTTCAGCAGCGTGGATTTCCCGGAGCCGCTCCGGCCGATGACGACGCAGAGTTCCCCCCGGGCGATGGTCGCGTCGACGTCCTGGAGGACGACGCGGACCGTGCGCCCCTGGCGGTAGCTCTTCGTCACCCCGCGGAGCTCGACCAGCGGAGGCGTGCCCCTCACGAGGCTAGGATACCGGCCGCGCGGCCCCGCCCGGGGGCGCCACCCCGGGAGCCCGGCGATCGGCCGCGCGGCCGGGAGCCGGCCCGGTCCGCCCCGCCCGGCCGCGCCGGGGCGTCCCGCCGCCCGATCCGCCCCGATCAGGCGGGGGCGAGGAGATCGAAGCGGCAGAGCTCGATCCCGAGCCGGTCGAGCGTGGCCCGCGCCTCGGGATCGCAGAGCGCCCGCAGCTCCACCTCCCGCTGCGGGCCGTAACGGCTGTAGGCGAGCGCCTCGTCGAACCGGCCCGGGTGGCACATGAGCTCCGTCACCCCGAGCGGAAGCGTCGCCAGCTGATCGAGCAGCCGCTCGAGCGTCCAGTAGGGCTCCGCTCCGGCGTCCCCCACGAAGTGGTCCGGCGTCGCGAGGCCGCGGCGCCGCAGCCCGTCCCGGAACCCGGGGTCCTGCGCGCGGAGCGGCAGCTTGGCGGCCGTCGCCACGTCCACGATCGCCTCCATCACCCGCGGCCGGCGGTGGACGTGATGGTGGCTGTCGGCGTGGGTCGGCGGGCGGCCGAACCGCCGCGCGAACGCCTCGACCTGCGCGTCCACCTCACGCCGCACCTCGTCGGGGCGGGCGTGGACGTCGAGGCGGTCCGGATCGCGGACGAACAGCCCGTCCGGACCGACCAGGGACGGCACGAGCGGGCCCGGGCAGAGCGGGCGCCCCCTGGTGAGGTTCACGTGGAGCCCGAGGCCCAGCCGCGGCGCGGCGGCCGCCTCGGCGTCGAGCTCGGGATCGGGCGGCAGGTTGGCGAGCACCGTGGTGCTCGAGACGATGCCGCGGCGGTGCGCGTCGAGGATGCCGCGGCTCACCCCCGTGGTCAGCCCGAAATCGTCCGCGTTGACGATCAGGCGGCGCGCCGCGGCGGGCCGGGCCACGCCGGCCGGGCCTCGGCTCAGAAGCCCACGGCCGTCGCCGGCCGGAGATGATCGACCCCGGCGGCGAGGCCGCCCCGGGTCACCCGGATGACCTGCGGGCGCGCGAAGTAGAAGGTCGAGTACGTCTCGGTGAGCGGCACGACCGCATGGCCGCGCGCCCGGAGCGCCCGGCGGACGGGCGGCGCGATCCGGTCGTCCACGTAGAGCGGGCCCCCCTCGGTGTGCACCCGCGGCGCCTCGACGGCCGCCTGGGGCTCGAGCCCGACGTCGATCAGGTTCGCCAGCACCTGCGGCATCGCCGACACGATCTTGCGTCCGCCGGGCGCGCCCAACGCCAGGTACGGCGCGCCGTCGCGGAGCGCCAGGAAGGGGGTCATGTTGACGAGCGCGCGCTTGCCCGGGGCGATCGAGTTCGCGCGGCCGGGCTCGGGGTCGAACCAGATCATTCCGTTGGAGAGGAGCAGCCCCGTCCCCGGCACGACCACCTTGGCGCCGAAGAGGCTCACCGCGGTGTGGGTGAGCGAGACCAGCGTCCGGTCGCGGTCGACCGCGCACACCTGCGTCGTGCACTCGTCGGGCGCCGGGCGTCGGGATGCCGGCGGGCGACCCCCGGCAGCCCGGCGCCGGCGCTCGAACGCCCACGGGTCCACGCGGGCGGCCCCCGCCCGCCGGCCGTCCGGGTGCAGCGCCGCGGCCAGCGCCCGCGCGTACGGCTTCCCGGCCAGCGCGCCCCACGGCGCGCGCACGATCGCGGCATCGCCGAGCCAGCGGAGCCGGTCCTCGAACGCCAGGCGGAGCGCCTCGGCCCGCAGGTGGACCGTGCGGGCATCGGCCGGGTCGCCGCCGTCGAAGCACTCGAGGACGTTCAGCGCCTCCAGCGCGGTGAGGCAGCCCGTCGCGCCCGGCATCCCGAGCAGCGTGACGCCCCGGTAGCTCCCGACGAGCGGCTCGGCCACCCGCACCCGGTACGCCGCCAGGTCGGCCCGGTCGAGGACGCCGTCGCCTCGCCGCATCTCGGCGTCGATCGCCTCGGCCAGCTCGCCGCGGTAGAAGACGCCTGGGCCCTCCTTGCCGATGAGCTCGATCGTGCGCGCCAGCGCGGGGTAGCGGACGCGGTCCGCGGCGGCGAGATGGGCCGGGCGCGGCGGCCAGCGGCCGCCGCGGAGGTAGGTCCGCGCCGCCTCCGGGAACGCCGCGAGCTCCTCGGCATAGGTCGCCGTCACGCCGGCGAGGTACCAGTCCATGGGGAACCCGCGCCGGGCCAGGCGCGCGGCCGGCGCCGCCACGTCGCGGAGATCCCACGTCCCCCAGCGCTCGAGGGCCAGCGCCAGCCCGGCGACCGACCCCGGGACGGCGACCGCGCGGTGGCCGTGGACGTTCGCGTCACCGGCCACCCGCCGCCACGGGAAGAGGTCCCGGCCGCGGCCGGCCGCCAGGGGGTACATCCGGGCGTGCGCGCGCCGCGGCGCCTCCACGTTGAAGTCGAGGGCGATCGAGCTCCCGCTCCGCGGCCGGTGGATCAGCATGGAGCCGCCGCCGGCGAGGCCCGACATGAACGGCTCGACGACCGCCATCGCGAACGCGGTCCCGACCGCGGCGTCGACGGCGTTCCCGCCGCGCCGCAGGATCTCGGCCCCGACCTCGGCGCCGAGCGGGTGCCCCGCGGTCACGCAGGCGTGCGGGACCTCGACCTGGCCCTTCGACACGAGCAGGCGCGAGCGCTGCACCGACACCCGGCTCAGAATCGCACCTGCGGCACCGCCCGCTCGGCCGGATCCTCCAGCTCGAAGAACTCCCGGGGCGTGAACCCGAACAGGCCCGCCAGGACGTTGGTGGGCGCGCTCTGCACGCGCGTGTTCAGGTCACGGACGGCGGCGTTGTACGCCCGGCGGGACTCGGCGATCGCGTCCTCGGTCTGCCCGAGGGCCTGCTGGAGCGCGAGGAAGGACTGGCTCGCCTTGAGGTCGGGGTACCGCTCCGCGACCGCGTAGAGGCCCCGGAGGGCCTGGGTGAGGAGCCCCTCGGCCTGGGCGGCCTCGGCCGGCGTGGGCGCGGCGGCCGCCCGGCCCCGGAGCTCGGTGACCCGCTCCAGCACGCCGCGCTCGTGGGCCGCATAGCCCCTGACCGTCTCGACCAGGTTCGGCACCAGGTCGTGGCGGCGCTTCAGCTGCGTCGCGATCCCGGACCACGCCTCGTCCACGCGGACCCGGGCCCGCACGAGGGCGTTGTACAGACCCACGACGACCAGCGCGACCACCACGACGGCGCCGAGCGCGACGAGCCCCGCCATGCACCCTCCCCACCGGCCTGCACGCCCGACGCGACGTGTCGGGCGCACGTATGGTAGCCGAACCATGCGGGCCGGAGAAGGGTTGATTCTGCTACCATGGCCGCGGGAGTCGCAGCGGTGAGAGACGTGGAGTCTCCGATGCGCCATCGCGTGCTGATCGTCGACGACGACACGCCCTGCCGGAAGGGGCTCGCGGAGCTGCTGGCGGTGTGGGGCTACGACGTCACCAGCGCCGCCGACGGCGTCGAGGGACTGGAGCGTGCGGCGGCCGACGCGCCCGCGGTCGTCGTGAGCGACCTGGTGATGCCACGGCTCGACGGGCTCGGCCTCCTGAGCGCGCTCCAGAAGGACCATCCCGAGACCCCGGTCATCGTGCTCACCGGCCAGGGATCGATCGAGACCGCCGTCCAGGCCATGAAGGACGGGGCCTACGACTACCTGACCAAGCCGGTGGACCCGTCGCGGCTCCAGCTGCTGCTCGAGCGCGCGGTGGAGCGGGCCGAGGCGGCCCGCGAAGTGCACCGGCTCCGGCGGGAGCTGCGGCAGCGCGGCGCCTTCGGCCGCCTGGTCGCCGGCGCGCCGGGGATGCGCGAGGTCACCCGGCAGATCGAGCAGGTCGCGCCCACCGATGCGACCGTCCTCGTGCTGGGCGAGAGCGGAACGGGGAAGGAGCTCGTCGCCCGGACCATCCACGAGCACTCGCCGCGCCGCCGCGCGCCCTTCGTCGCGGTGAACTGCGCCGCGATCCCCGAGACCCTGCTCGAGAGCGAGATCTTCGGCCACGAGAAGGGCGCCTTCACCGGCGCGAGCGGACGCCGGCCCGGGTGCTTCGAGCTGGCCGACGGCGGGACGCTGTTCCTGGACGAGGTCGCCGAGATGAGCCCGGCGACCCAGGTCAAGTTCCTGCGCGTCCTCCAGGACGGCCGCTTCCGGCGGGTCGGCGGGCAGTCCGAGATCGCGGTCGACGTCCGCGTGATCGCGGCCACCAACAAGCCCCCGGCGAAGGCCCTGCAGGACGGGCAGCTCCGGGAGGACCTCTACTACCGGCTCGCCGTGTTCACGATCGCCCTGCCGCCGCTCCGCGAGCGCACCGACGACGTCGAGGAGCTGGTCCGGGTGCTGCTCGAGGAGCTCAACGAGCGGCACCGGCGCGCGGTGCGGGGCGTCGACGACGCGGCGCTCGCCCTCCTGCGCCGGTACCCGTGGCCCGGAAACGTCCGCGAGCTCCGCAACGTCCTCGAGCGCGCGGTGATCGTGTGTCCGGGGGACCTGATCGGGGTGCCTCACCTCCCCTCGCCGCCCGCGGCCTCGGCGCCCGGCGGCCCCGAGAGGGATGGTGACGCGGACGTCGGCGCCGCCGAGGTGCGGCTGCCCGTCGGCACGACCGTCGATGACGCCGAGCGCCGGCTCATCCTGCGGACGCTGGCCCACACCGGAAACAACAAGACCCGGGCCGCCGAGATCCTCGGCATCAGCCTGAAGACCCTCCACAACAAGCTCAACCGCTACAGCCGGCCGGCATGACGGCCCCGGTCCCGCGGTGGGGGGACCCTCCCGTGACGCTCGGCGACCGCACCCGCGAGCTGCTGGGACTCACCGCGGTGGTCGTCCTGGTCGTCGCCGTCGCCACCGCGGCCCATCTCGTCAGCGTGGCGCGGCTGACGCTCGGCAGCGCCGCCGACGAGGGGCGGCTGCTCTCGCGCCAGCTCCTGCATCAGGCCGCGCACGCGCTCCAGCGGGGACCCGCCGCGCCGGGCGCGCTGGCCGCCGACCCGAGCCTCCGGACCGTGCTGGACGGGATCGTCGGCTACTCCCGCCTGGTGGTCTACGGCGCGATCGTGGACGAGGGGGGGTACGCGCTGGTCCACAGCGATCCGTCGCTCGAGGGGACCCTGCTGCCGATCCGGCCTCCGCTCGAGGGGGTGCTGGACGCCGGTCTCCCCGAGCTGGTGGCGATGCTGCTGGGACAGCCGCAGATCTACGAGATCGGGCTCCCGGTCCGGCTCGGAGACCAGCCGTTCGGCTCGGTCCGGGTCGGCGTCTCCACGAGCCTGGTGCGCGAGGCGCTGCGGGCCGCGCTCCTCCGCAGCGTCGCGTTCGGCGCCGGCTCCATCCTGCTGGCCGTCGCGGTCGGCCTGGGCGCCGGACGGGTCGTCCTGAGCTCGCTCCAGCGGATCGCCCGCCGCGTCACGCGCCGCGAGGCGGCCGTCGACCTGGGTCCGGGGGACGACATGGCGCGGCTCGCCGAGCGGATGAAGGGGCTGGGCGAGCGGATCCAGGGCGGCGGCCCGCCCGGGGAGCGCGCGGCCGACCCCGCCGAGCAGCTGCAGAACGCGGTGGTGCTGGTCGGCGCCGACGGGCGGGTCACGTTCGCGAACGCCGCCGCCGAGCGGCTCCTCGGCGGACCCCTGGCCGGCCGCCCCCTCGGCGAACCGCTCCCCGGGGGCGGCGCCCTCGCCAGCATGACCCGCACCCTCCTGGCGCGGGGCGCGGCGCCGATCCACCAGACCGTGGCCCTCGGCGCGGGCGGCGAGCCCGCGCGCGAGTGCGCCCTCTCCGGGTACCCCCTCCGCGGGGCGGGCGGGACCGGCGCCGTCCTGGTGCTGCGGGATCTCGAGCCGGTGCGCGCAATGGAGTCGCTGGTGACGTACTCCCAGAAGCTGGCCGCCCTCGGGCGCCTCACGTCCGGGGTCACGCACGAGGTGAAGAACCCGCTGAACGCCATGCGCATCCACCTCGAGCTCCTCCGCACCCGCCTCGCGAAGGCCGGCGGGGGGCTGCCGACGGGCGCGATTGCGGAGAACCTGGACGTGATCGCGAGCGAGATCCACCGGCTGGACCGGGTCGTCCAGGGCTTCCTCCGATTCATCCGCCCGCAGGACCTCCAGCTCGCCCCGATCGACGCCGGCGCGATCCTGACGGAGGTGGCGCGCGTGGCGCACCCGGAGGCCGCCGCGGCGGGCGTGGAGCTCGTGCTGGACCCCGCGCCGGACCTGCCGCCGATCCACGCGGACGCCGGGCTCATCGCGCAGGCGTGCACGAACCTGGTCACTAACGCGATCCAGGCCATGCCCGCCGGCGGCACGCTCACCCTGAGCACGCGCCGGGCGGCCCACGGCGG
>DASRDR010000159.1:0-24949 GCA_035652475.1 Candidatus Methylomirabilota bacterium
AAGGCGATCTACATGAGCGGCTACTCGGTCGCGATGCTCAACGGGTGGCCCGACATGGGCTTCCTCACGATGACCGAGATGACCCGGACCGCGTCGACGATCGCCAGCGCCGTGTCGATCCCGATCATCGCCGACGCTGACGACGGGTACGGCTCGGCGCTGAACACGATGCGGACGGTCGCCGAGTACGTGAAGAGCGGCGTGGCCGGGATCCACCTGGAGGACCAGCAGTATCCGAAGCGGTGCGGGCACATCGCGGGGAAGACGGTGGTCTCCCGCGAGGAGGCGGTCGGGAAGTTCCGGGCCGCCGTCGCCGAGCGCGACCGGCTGGACCGCGACTTCGTCGTGATCGCCCGCACCGACGCCTACGGCGCGGTCGGCGGAAGCATGGAGGAGGCCGTCTGGCGGGGGCGGGCGTACGCCGACGCCGGGGTGGACCTCGTGTGGTGCGAGCTGTCCAGCGCGGCCCGCGAGCCCGCCGAGACGTTCGCGGCGGCGATGCAGGCGAGCCATCCCGGCCTGCCGCTGGCGTTCAACTACTCCTCGTCGTTCCGGTGGCACCGGGACCCGGCGCCGCTCACGTTCCGGGAGCTCGGCGCGCTGGGGTACCGGTTCATCTTCATCACGCTGTACGGCGCCCACGCCGCGATGTATGCGGTCTGGAACGCGATGGAGGACCTGGTCGCCAAGGAGGAGCAGGCGCAGTGGGCGCTGGAGAGGACGAAGCTCGGGCACCCCACCGAGAGCCACCACGTGATGGCCCGGGTGGCGCACTTCCAGGCGCTCGAGCAGCAGTTCGTGCCGGGGGCGGCCGCGCGGCTCCGGGGCTCGGCCGGGTTCGGCGAGACGTCCGCGGCCTGAGGGCCCCCGGCGCCGGGAGACATCGGCGCCGGTTCGGGCTACGATGGGCGCACCCGCCGGGGCCGCTCGCCCCGGCGGGCGGCACCCCGAGACCGCCAGGAGGACCGCCGTGACGACAGGCGGCATCGCGCTCCGCGGGCCCGTCGAGGGCCGCGCCACCGAGATCCTGACCCCCGCCGCGCTCGAGTTCGTCGCCTGGCTCCACCGCGAGCTCGAGCCCGCCCGCCAGGCGCTCCTCCGCCGCCGGGCCGAGCGGCGGGCCGCGTGGGCGGCCGGCGCCCGGCCCGACTTCCGCGCCGAGACGCGCGGCATCCGGGACGCCGACTGGACCGTCGCGCCGGCGCCGAAGGACCTGGCCCGGCGGTGGGTCGAGCTCACGGGCCCGGCCGAGCGCAAGATGATCATCAACGCGCTCAACTCGGGCGCCGACGTGTTCATGGCCGACTTCGAGGACGCGAACACGCCGACGTGGTCCAACATGGTCCAGGGCCAGGTCAACCTGGTGGACGCGGTGGGCCGGACGATCGAGTACGCGAGCCCGGACGGGCGGGTCTACCGGCTCCAGGAGCCGCTGGCCACGCTCCTGGTGCGGCCGCGGGGCTGGCACCTGGTGGAACGGCACTGCTGGGTCGACGGCGCGCCGGTCGCCGGCGCCCTCTTCGACTTCGGCCTGTACGTCTTCCACAACGGCCCGGCGCTCCTGGAGCGTGGCACCGGGCCGTACTTCTACCTGCCGAAGCTCGAGAGCGCGGCGGAGGCCCGCCTGTGGAACGACGCGTTCGCGCGCGCGGAGGGCAGGCTCGGGCTCCCGCCCGGGAGCATCCGGGGGACGGTGCTCATCGAGACCATCCCGGCGGCCTTCGAGATGGACGAGATCCTCTGGGAGCTGCGCGACCACGCCGGCGGGCTGAACGCCGGCCGCTGGGACTACATGTTCAGCATCATCAAGGCGTTCGCCGGGTCGCCGGAGTTCATCCTGCCGGACCGGGCGCAGGTCACCATGACCGTGCCGTTCATGCGCGCCTACACGGAGCTCCTCGTCAAGACGTGCCACCGGCGGGGCGCGCACGCGATCGGCGGCATGGCGGCGTTCATCCCGAACCGCCGGGACCCTGCGGTGACCGAGCGAGCGCTGACCCGCGTGCGGGAGGACAAGGTCCGCGAGTCGCAGGACGGCTTCGACGGCACGTGGGTCGCGCACCCGGACCTGGTGCCGGTCGCCCGGGAGCCGTTCGCGGCGCGGCTCGGGACGCGGCCTCACCAGCTCGAGCGGCAGCGCCCCGAGGTCGTCGCGGACGCCCGCGCGCTGCTCGACGTGCGGGTGCCGGGGGGGACCATCACCGAGGCCGGCCTCCGGAACAACGTGAGCGTCGCGATCCAGTACCTCGCGGCGTGGCTCGGCGGGACGGGAGCGGTCGCCATCTACAACCTGATGGAGGACGCGGCGACGGCGGAGATCGCGCGCTCGCAGGTGTGGCAATGGGCGCACCATCGCTGCCCGCTCGCCGAGGGCCCGCCCGTCACCCCGGAGCTGGTCCGGGGGATCGAGGCCGAGGAGCTCGCCCGCATCCGCGCGGCGGTCGGCGAGGCGGCGTACACCCGTGGCCGCTACGCGGCGGCCGCCGCGCTGTTCGAGGAGGTCGCGCTCGGAGAGCCGTTCGTGGAGTTCCTCACCCTGCCGGCGTACGAGCGCCTCGGCGACTGAGGGCGCGGGGGCTGCCGGCTCAGGCCGGACGGGCGAGCAGGGCGTCGAGCGGCGGCAGGGCGATCGCGGGATGGCGGCGGAGACGATGGAGGAGCTCGCCGAGACAGGCCCAGGCGCCGGGGTCGAGGTCCTGGTGGTGCGTGAGCAGCCCCGTCGGCTCCGCCGCGTCGATCCGCCCCTGCCGCCGCATCGCCAGCTGGTCGGCCAGCGCGCGCAGGAGCCAGTCGGCGCCGGCGAAGGCGCGATCCTCTCGCCAGCGGATCGGGTCGACGTGGCAGTTCAGCACGGCCAGGCCGGGCGCCGTCCGGGCCGCCGCGCGTGGCCCCATGGCCGACAGCGCCCGGTAGCCGGCCGCCGGGAGCGCCGGGACCAGCGCCGGCGCGATCCGGTTCCAGGGCGGGACGAGGACGGGGCGGTACCGCGGCCCGAACGCCGCGGCCAGCCGGGCCCCGCCCGCGGCCAGCTCGGCCAGGGCGGCCGCCGGCGAACGGGCGTCGCCGAGCTCCGCCTTGCGGCGGCGCGCGCCGGGCGCGGGGCGGGGCTCGTGGTCCCGGTGCGCGAAGCCGTGCTGGACCACCGTGACCCCGGGTCCGGCGTCGACGATCCCGGCGACGGCGGCCGGCTCGAGCCAGGCCGGCACGGCCGCCAGCGCGAGGGGCACGCCCGTCGTCTCCGCGAGGGCGAGCAGGCGATCCAGCGCGGGCCCCGCCGGGCCGGCGTCGTCGTCACGCCACCAGAGGGTCGCCGGGCGCCCGGCCGCCGCCCAGCGCGCGAGCTCCGCCTCGAGGGCGGCCCACGCCCGGTCGTCCCACGCCGGGGTCATCCGGCGCTCCGGCCCGGGCGGTGCCGCCGAGGCCCGCGGGCGGGGGCCGGGGCCACGCGATGATTCCCGGCGAGGCGCGACCGAGCCGCCTCGACTTCCACATCGCGCAGAAGATCGCCCAGCGGGACAGCATCGACCTGGCCGCGCGCCGGCTGGCGGGCCGTCCCGGGTGGATCGTCGAGTTCGGGCTCGGCAAGGGCCGCTCCTACTCCCACCTGCGGGCCCGCTTCCCGGACCGGGAGATCTACTGCTTCGACCGGGAGGACGCCCCGGATCCGGGATGGGGCCCGCCGGCCGATCATCTGGTGCTGGGTGACCTCCGGACCGTGCTGGAGGACCCGGCTGTCCAGGCGCGGTTCGCGGGGCGCGTGATCCTGGCCCACCTCGACCTGGCGCGCGCCGAGTCCATGGACACGACCCTCCACGAGCTGGTCGTCGCGCGGGCGCGGGCGTGGCTCCTGCCGGGGGCGTGGGTGCTGAGCGACCGTCCGCTCCGGGCCACCCCCGGCGGCGCCCTCCGCGCCCTCGACGAGGGTGCGGCGGCGGTCACGGGGCCGCCCCGTTTCTATCGCTACGAGCACCGCCCGGCCTGAGCGGTCGCGGCGGGCTCTCCGCGCGCCCGGCGGACCGGGGCAGCCAGCTCCTGGAGGGCCGCGACCGTCCGGGCGGCCCCGTCCAGGGCCAGGCGCGCGGCGGCCGGGAATCCGCGGCGCGTGAGGGCGCGGTCCATCGCCGCCGCCAGCGCCGCCGGGGTGAGCGCCGACTCCGGGAGGACCTCGAGCAGGCCGCGGGCGGCGAGGAGCGCCGCGCGGAGCGGCTGCTCGTCCCCGCTGCCCTCGTAAGGCACGACCACCGCGCGCACCCGGCTCGCCACGATGTCGAGCACCGTGTTGTAGCCGGCCTGGCTCACCGACAGGGCCGCGCGGCCGAGGAGCGCGGGGAAGTCCGGCCGAAACGTCTCGACCACGACCGGGGCCCGCTCGCCGCCGGCCGGCGTCCCGGCGACGCGGGCCTCGACCGCGGCGCGCTCGGCGGCCGGCAGGTACGGGCCGGTCACGAGCCGCCACGGCAGCCCGCGGGCGTGCCGGCTCTCCTCGCGGGCGGCGAGCGCCGCGCGGAAGAGCGGCCCGGCAACCTGGCCGCCGCCGCCCGAGACGATCACCTCGCCGCCCGGGCCGGGGCTCGCGTGGCCGGTCGGCTCCGGGCCCAGGTATCCGGTGTAGACGAGCCGCGCCCCGAGCTCCGCCGCCAGGGCGAAGGTCCGCTCCAGCGGGACCACGTCGGGGCTGCCGTGGACGAGGACGCGGTCGACCCACTGGCGGACGACCGCCAGTGCCGCCAGCTCGAACCACGCCTGGTTGGCGCGCCCGACCAGGACGTCGCGGAGGCTCACGGCCACGCGGGGAGCGCGCTCTCCGCGCCGCCGCCGGTCCGCCTCGAGCGCGAGCAGGAGCGCGCCCAGCTCCCCGGCGAGCGCGTGGCGCCCGAACGGGAACAGCTCGATCAGCACGACCGCCGGGTCCGCGTCCCTGAGCGCGGCCAGGAGCCGCTCGCGGCGCGTCTCGAGGTAGGCCGCGTCCGGCGGCTCGCCGTCGGGCCGCGCGAGGCGGCTGGCCGCGGGATCGGCGGCGCCGAGCGGAGGCAGCCCGACGACGTCGGCGTCCGCCAGGTCGAGGTCCGGCACCGGCCGGCCGCCCTGGACGAGCACGACCGGCTCGTCGGCCCGCCGGAGCGCACGGACCAGCCGTGCGGCGCGCTGGAGATGGCCGATGCCCAGGAGGTGCTGGCAGTAGAAGAGAACGGGGGCCCGGCGCACGTCAGCCGCGGGCCGCCGCGGTCGGCGGCGCGAGGGCCGCGGCCGGCGCGGGCCCGGACTCGCCGAGGAGCGCGAGCAGGCGCGCGGCCGCGGCCTCGACCTCGAATCCCGTCCGGACGCGCTCGATGCCCGCGGCCCCGAGCCGCCGGCGGGCGGCGGGATCCCGGGCGAGCGCCTCCACGGCCCGGGCGAGCGCGACGGGGTCCTCGGGGGGCACCAGGCGGCCGTGCACCCCGTCCTCCACCGCCTCCGCGATGGCCCCTGCGCGGGTCGCGACGACCGGCAGACCCTGCGAGAGGGCTTCCAGGACGACGTTCGGGAGCCCGTCCCGGTCCGCGTCGGGCGCGACGCGCGGGCTCAGCACGAAGAGATCGCTGGCCCGGTAGCACGCGCGGACCGCCGGCTGGTCGAGCGGGCCGAGCCAGGTCACCCGGTCGCCGAGCCCGAGCCGGGCCGCCTGGGCCCGGAGCGCCGGGGCGAGGGGCCCGTAGCCGACGACCGCGAGCCGCACGGGGCAGTGGACCTGGCGCACGGCCTCGAGGAGCACGTCGAAGCCCTTCTTCGCCTGGAACCGGCCGACGGCCAGGAGCCGCACGGGGTCGGCGGGATCGCGGCCGTCCCGATCCGAGCCGAACCGCGCCGGCGGCGCGAACAGCTCGGGATCGAGGCCGTGGCGGAGCAGCACGAGCCGGGCCCCCGGGGCGAGCGCCTGCAGCCGGTCCCGGCCCTGCGCGGTGCACACGACGGTGAACCGCGCCTCCCGGAGCTTCTCGCGGAGCTCCCAGTCCGGGGTGGTCCAGATGTCCTTCGCGTGGGCGGAGAGACTCAGCGGCAGCCCCCGCATTCGGGCGGCGTAGCGCGCGACCGACGCGGGGGTGTGGAGGAAGTGGACGTGGAGGTGGCGGACGCCGGGCGGCAGCTCCGCGGCCAGCACCCCCGCCTGGCCGAAGCGCCGCACCCGGCTGGCCGTCGGGTCCCGGACCAGGTCGCGGAGCCAGGCGGCGAGCGCCCCGAGATAGCGGCCCGGCGCCCTCCGGAGCGCGCGCGCGTGTCCGCGCAGCACGCGGCCCGGCGCCCGGCCGAGGTACTCGGGGAGGTAGAGCGCCGGGGCCCGGATCGCCTCGTGCACCGGGTGCACGAGGGCGTCGTAGGGGCGCCGCAGCGACGCGATCACGAGCGGCGCCCCGCGCCGCTCGAGCGCGGCGAGCTCGTGGGCGATGAACGTCTCCGACACGCGCGGGTAGCCCTTCACGACGACGCCGATCATGGTCCCGGGGTCCCGCGGCCGCCCGGCGGGCGGGGGAATCAGACGGCGAGCCGGGCGTGCGCCCGGCGGGTCCGGGGCGCGCCGCGCGCCGCGGCATGGCCGTTCAGGCGCCACTTGGCGACGGTCTGGTCGATGAAGCGGAGCCCGTCGAGCAGGCCGGGGATGCGGTCGCTCGCGGGCGGCGGCTGGCTCGGCAGGAGCGCCAGGGCGTCGGCGAGCGCCTCCGGCGTGAGCTGGTCGGGATGGAGCGTCTGGGCCAGGCCGAGCCGGCTGGCGGCGCGGGCCCGGAGGAGCTGCTCGGCCCGCGGCGTCACCCGCGGGACGATGAGGCTCCGCTTGCCGAGCGAGAGCACCTCGCAGAACGTGTTGTACCCGCCCAGGCAGAGGACGCCGGCCGCCTTCTCGATGAGGTTCTCGAGGTGCTCGTGAAATACCAGCGTGCGCACGCGGGGGAGCCGGGCCGCGCGCCGCTCGAAGCCGGCGCGCTCGCGCGCCGAGAGGAACGGGCCGTAGACGACCAGGGCGGGCCACGGCAGCCGGTCGTCGAACCGCTCGTAGGCCGCCAGCGTGGCGTCGATGAGCGGCGCCCCGTCGCCGCCGCCGCCCGGGGTGACCAGGAGGAAGTCGCCGCCCCGGATCGTCGCCTGGACCTCCGGCGGCAGGGCGGTCTCGGGGCGGGTCTCCCGCGGGAGGTAGCCGGTGAAGAGCGTCTTCGCCGCGACCTTCGGCGGGAAGCGGTAGGCCTTGACCGGGTCGTAGACCTCGCGGACGCCGTAGACCCAGATCTGGTCGTAGAAGCGCTGGAGCGCCGGCCGCGCCCGCTTCCGGCGCCACTCCTCGGCGAGCGACGTCGGGTCGTCCATGATGTCGCGGAGGCCCAGCACCAGACGGCATCCGCCGCGCCGCTTCAGCATCGCGAGGGCACCGCGCACCTCGCCGAGGAGCCCGAGCGGCTCCTTGTCGACGAGGAACAGGTGTGGCCGGAACACGCGGGCGGTGTGCTCGATGATCGACGCCCGGAGCGCCAGCGTCTGCTCGACCTGGAAGTCGAGGTTCAGGCTCGTGTACTCGCCGTTGCCGAGCTTGATGATCCCGGGGACCCGGACGAAATCGACCCGGGCCGGGAAGCTGAACCGGCCGATGATCGGCGACCCCGTCAGGATCAGGACGTTCAGCTTCCGATGCTGGGTCACGAGCGCGTGGGCGATGGTCCAGCAGCGCCGCAGGTGACCGAGGCCGAACGAGTCGTGGCTGTAGATCAGGACCCGGTAAGGGGGGAGTTCCGGCATGCCGGTGGCCCGGATGTCGTGACCATTGGTGGGTGCCGTCCCGGAGCGGGCCACAGCCGACGTCGTCCCTCCCGGCGCCGCGGCGCCGTGCCGATCCCGGGTTCCGGGCCTGGGCCACCCGGAGGGGCGAAAACGGCGCGTCCGGGGACACGTCGAGCCCCCACCCGTGAGCCGAATCAGCACACGTTTACCAAAAACCCGGGGGAAAGGAAAGCGCGGGGGAAGCCCCGCGGGCGCCCGCCGCCGGGGGCGGCCCGCCCCCCCGCGGAGGCCGGGTTGGCCCCCGGAATGCTTGCTCGCGTCCCCGGGCGGTGGTAGTCATGGGGCGCACATGGGCGCCCCGCTGCT
Source organism: Candidatus Methylomirabilota bacterium (assembly GCA_035652475.1). Lineage (GTDB taxonomy): Bacteria > Methylomirabilota > Methylomirabilia > Rokubacteriales > DASRDR01 > DASRDR01. Next base: position 8,110 of record DASRDR010000159.1, read on the forward strand.
GTCCATCGAGGATCTCTGCGTGTCGATCTACCTCGACGAGGGCGTGATCCGCGCCGTCAACGGGGTGTCGTTCACGGTCGAGCCAGGACAGACGATGGCCCTGGTCGGCGAGTCCGGTTCCGGCAAGACGATGGTCGCCCACGCCATTCTCCGCATCCTGCCGCGCCGGGCCCGGATCGACGGCGGACGGATCCTGTTCGCCCCGGCCGGCGAGGCACCGCGCGACCTGGCGGCGCTGGACCCGGAGTCCCGGGAGATGCGCGCCATCCGGGGCGGCGCGATCGGGATGGTGTTCCAGGAGCCGATGACGGCCCTCTCGCCGGTGCACACGATCGGCGAGCAGATCGCCGAGGTGGTGCGCCTGCACCGGGGCGCCGGGCGGGCCGCCGCCCGCGCGGCCGCGATCGGGGCGCTCGAGGACGTGGGGTTCCCGGACCCGGCGCGGAAGGTCGACGCCTACCCGTTCGAGCTCTCCGGCGGCCTCCGCCAGCGGGCCATGATCGCGATGGCGCTGGTCGGGCGGCCCTCGCTCCTGATCGCGGACGAGCCGACCTCCGCCCTCGACGTGACCGTGCAGGCCCAGATCCTGGACCTCCTGCTGCGGCTCCAGCGCGAGCATGGGATGGGCCTCGTCCTCATCACGCACGACCCCGGGGTGGTCGCCCACGTCGCCGACGTCGTGACGGTGATGTACTGCGGGCGGGTGATGGAGAGCGGCCCGGTCGCGACCCTGTTCACCGAGCCGCAGCACCCGTACCTCCAGGCGCTCCTGCGGAGCACGCCCCGGCTCGGCCACGGCGAGGGCGAGCGGCTGCAGGCGATTCCCGGGTCGGTGCCGGATCCGCTCGCGCCGATCCGGGGCTGTCCGTTCCTGTCCCGGTGCCCCGAGGGGGAGCCCGAGCTCTGCGGGCACGCCATGCCGCCCCTCGAGGTGCTCGGGCCGGATCACCGCGCGGCGTGCTACAAGCGCGGCCCGGGGGCGGCCGGCCCGCCGACCGCGGCGGCAACCGAGGCCGCGCGGTGACCGCGCCGCCGCTCCTCGAGGTCCGCGACCTCACCAAGCACTTCCCGCTCTACCAGCCGTGGCTGGTCGGGCTGGCGCGCCGGCAGGTCGGCACGATCGCCGCCGTGGACGGCGTGAGCTTCACGATCGCCCGCGGCGAGACCCTCGGGCTGGTCGGGGAGAGCGGGTGCGGCAAGACGACCACCGCACGCCTGATCCTCCGCGCGCTCAAGCCGACGCGCGGGGAGATCCTCTTCCGGCTGGGCGATCGCCAGGTGCGCGTCGACCAGCTCGAGGGCAAGCTCCTCCGCGCCCTGCGGCCGCACATCCAGATGATCTTCCAGGACCCCTTCTCGTCCCTGAACCCCCGGATGCCGGTGGCGGAGATCATCGGCGAGCCGCTCCGGCTCCACCGGCGCGGCCACCCGGCGGAGATCCAGGAGCGCGTCAAGGCGCTCATGGGCATGGTGGGCCTGAACGTCCAGTATCTGCGCCGGTACCCGCACTCGTTCTCGGGCGGCCAGCGGCAGCGCATCGGCATCGCCCGCGCACTGGCGCTCAACCCCGAGCTGATCGTCTGCGACGAGCCGGTGTCGGCGCTGGACGTCTCGGTCCAGGCCCAGGTGCTGAACCTCCTGAAGGACCTCCAGGCGGAGCTCGGGCTCACCTACCTCTTCATCTCGCACAACCTGGCGGTGGTCGACTACATGGCGGACCGGGTCGCGGTCATGTACGCGGGGCGGATCGTGGAGCTCGCGCCCAAGCGGGTGCTCTTCGAGCACCCCCAGCACCCGTACACCGAGACCCTGCTGGCCGCCGTGCTCCAGCCCGATCCGCGGCTCCGCCGACCCGCCCGCCCCGGCGCGACGGACGGAACCGGGGTCGTGGCGCCGGCCGGCGGGTGCGCCTACGTCGCCCGGTGCCCGTACGTGGTCGCGCGCTGCCGCAGCGAGGCGCCGGCCCTGCGGGAGGTGGGCGAGGGGCACGCGGCGCGCTGCCACCGGGTGGGCGAGCTCACGCTGGCCCCCTTGCCCCGGCGCCCGGCGGGGGTTCGGGCGACGGCGTGAGGGCCGGGCCGGGCCGGCCGCGACGGCCGCCGCCGCGCCCGCGCCGGGGAGCCGCATGGCCACGCTGACGCCGCCCCGCATCGATCGCCTCGCCGGACCGGCGGTGCGCGCGGGCGCCGCGCTGACGACCGCGGCCGGCGCGTTCCCGTTCCGCTACGAGGTGGAGGGGGACGAGGTCGCCAGCGGTCCCGAGCCGTTCGTCGCCGCGAGCCTGCTCCTCTGCATGCGGGCCGGCGAGCCCCTCCGGGTGCCGGGCCGCGTGTCGCCGCGGCTCCTGAGCGGCCTCGAGCGCATCGAGGAGATCTTCCACGTCTGGGACCGCCGGCTCCGGCCGGTGCCGGTCGAGGCCGACCCGGCCGTCGCCCCGCCCCCGCCCGGAAAGCGCGGGGTCGCGTGCTTCTTCTCGGGTGGAGTCGACTCCTTCTACTCCGTCCTCAAGCACGCCGGCGCCCTGAGCGCGCTCGTGTTCTGCATCGGCTGGGATCCGGCGCGCGACGCGGGCGGGCGCTGGGCGCGGGCCCTCGTCGCCGCGCGGGCCGCGGCGGGCGAGCTGGGGCTCCCCCTGGTGACGGTCGAGACCAACCTCCACCCGCTGCGCGACCGCGTCGTCTCGTGGCGGCTCTATCACGGCGCCGCGCTCGCCAGCGTGGCGCTGCTCCTCGGAGCGCGCTTCCGGCGCGTGCTGATCCCGGCGAGCCACTCCTACGCCGACCTCTACCCGCTCGGCAGCCATCCGCTGGTCGACCCGCTCTGGAGCACCGAGGCCACCGAGCTGGTCCACGACGGCTGCGAGGCGACGCGCGCCGAGCGGGCGGCCCGCGTGGCGGCCAGCCCGGTCGCGCTCCGGTGGCTGCGCGTGTGCGCCGCCGGCGACGGGGCGAGTCTCAACTGCGGCCGGTGCGAGAAGTGCCTGCGCACGATGGTCGCCCTCCGGGCCGCCGGGTCCCTCGAGCGCTGCCGGACCTTCGGCCGGCCGCTCGACCTGGACGCGGTCGCCGCGCTGGCGCTGGACACCGTCCACCTGCGGGCGTTCGCGGAGGACAATCTCCGCGCGGTGGAGGCGGGGCCGGGGGATCCGGCGCTGGCGGCGGCGCTCCGCGCCGCCCTCGGCCGGGCGCCGGCCGCCGTCGCGTGAGCGGGAGTCGCCACGGGAGCGGGTTCCGGTGTACGCTGACCGCGGACCGGGCGAGGGTCCCCCGTCTTCGCCCGGCCCCGACGCGATGGCCACGCCCCCACCCGAGCTGGAACTCGACGTCGCCAAGCGGCTGGCGCACCTGTTCCGCGCCTCGCCGGACAGCGTGTCCCGGAAGCTCAGGGGCTTCCCCAAGTACGTGCCCCGGGAGCCGCTCGGGCGGTTCCTGGCGCTCTACGAGCTGTTCAAGCTCGCGCAGCCGGTCAAGGGGGCGGTCGTGGAGTGCGGGGTCTACCGGGGGTTCAGCCTGTTGACGTGGGCCAAGGTGGCCAGCGTGCTCGAGCCCGAGCACGTGACGCGGCGGATCTACGGCTTCGACTCGTTCGCCGGGTTCCCGGTCGTCTCCGACCGCGACCGGGGCCTCGGGCCGGAGCCCGCGGTGGGCGACATGGCGGCCGATGTCCAGGCGGAGCTCGCCGCCCTGCTCGAGGCGTACGACGCCGACCGGCCCCACGGGCACATCCCCAAGGTCGAGCTGATCCCGGGCGACATGGTCCACACGATCCCGGCCTTCGTCCAGCGCCACCCTCATCTGGTGGTCGCCCTGCTCTTCCTGGATTGCGATCTCTATGAGCCGACCCGGGCGGCGCTCGAGCACCTCGTGCCGCGGATGCCGCGGGGGGCGGTGCTCGCCTTCGACGAGCTTGACCGGCCCGCCTGGCCCGGCGAGACGCTGGCCGCGCTCGAGACGATCGGGCTCCGCAGCCTCCGCCTCCGGCACCTCCCCTGGGAGCCACACCTGAGCTATGCGGTGCTGGACTAGGCGCCCCGGGCGGGCCGGCGCGCTCGGCGTGATGGCCGCCCTCCTGGCGCTCGCGCTGCCGACGGGGGCGGCGCGGGCCGCCGAGGAGCCGCCGTCGCTGTTGCCGCAGGTGACCGCCGGGACCCTGCCGCCCCTCGCCAAGCGGCTGCCGGAGCACCCGCTGGTGATGCACGCCGACCCCGAGGCGGTGTACGGCGGCGAGCTGCGGACGCTGATCGGCACCCCCAAGGACACGAAGCTCCTCTCCGTGTACGGCTACGCGCGCCTGGTTCGCTTCGACCCGTCGTACCGGCTGGTCCCCGACATCCTCCAGGCGTTCGAGGTCGAGGAGGGGCGGATCTTCACCTTCCACCTCCGCAGGGGCCACCGCTGGTCGGACGGCGCCCCGTTCACCACCGCGGACTTCGGTTACTGGTGGGAGCACGTGGCCAACGACAAGGAGCTCTCCCCCGGAGGCCCGCCGGCGGGGCTCCTGGTCGACGGGGTGCCGCCCACGGTCGAGATCATCGATCCGTGGACGATCCGCTACCGGTGGCCGAAGCCGAACAACCTGTTCCTCCTCGACCAGGCCGGCGCCTACCCGACCACGCTCTATCGGCCCGCCCACTACCTGAAGCAGTTCCACCGGGCGTTCACCGACCCGGCGAAGCTCGAGAAGCTCGCCAAGGCCGAGCGGCGGCGGAGCTGGGCCGCTCTCCACCGGGCCCGCGACACGATGTACGAGATGGACAACCCCGACCTGCCGACGCTCCAGCCGTGGCGGCAGACGACCATGCCGCCAGCGCAGGTCTACGTGGCCGAGCGGAACCCGTACTACCACCGCGTGGACCAGCGGGGCCGGCAGCTGCCATACATCGACCGGATCACGATGATCCTCGTCGACAAGTCGGTCATCCCGGTGAAGGCGTCGACCGGGGATGCCGACCTGCAGGCGCGCTATCTCTCGTTCGACGAGTACACGTTCCTCCGGCAGAACGAGCGCGCGGCGGGCTATCGGGTCCTGCTCTGGTCCACCGCCATGCCGGCCTCGGTCGCGCTCTACCCGAACCTCACCACGACCGATCCGGTCATGCGGCCGCTCCTCCGGGACCGCCGGTTCCGGCAGGCGCTCTCGCTGGCGATCAACCGCGACGAGATCAACAAGATCCTGTACTACGGCTTCGCCATCGTGGGGCAGAACACGGTCCTGCGGAGTCCGGCTGCGATGGAGAACAGCCGGATGGCGTACGCCCGCTACGAGCCGGCCCAGGCGAACCGGTTGCTGGACGAGATGGGGCTCACGCGGCGGGACAGCCGCGGGTACCGACTGCGGCCAGACGGCCAGCGGCTGGACATCATCGTCGACACCTCCGGGGAGTCCAACGAGACGGCCGACGTCCTGGAGCTGATCCGCGACGACTGGGCCGGGATCGGGGTCGAGCTCCTGGCCCGCCCGAGCCAGCTCGAGGTCTTCCGGCGGCGCGTCTTCTCCGGCGAGGCGGTCATGAGCGCCTACTACGGCAACTTCGGGTTCGGGCTGCCGACGCCCGACATGAACCCGGACTGGCTGGCGCCGGTGAGCATCCAGCACCTGCAGTGGTCGCGCTGGGGCCGCTACTACGAGACGAAGGGCAAGCAGGGAGAGCCGCCCGCCCTGCCCGAGGCTCGCCGGCTGGTGACGCTCTACGACCGCTGGCTCGTGTCGACCAGCCGCGAGGAGCGGGCCCGGATCTGGGCCGAGATGCTGGACATCAACGCCTCCGAGGTGTTCACGATCGGCGTCGTCGGGGGCGCGCTGCAGCCGATCGTGGTCAGGAACGGGCTGCGCGGCGTGCCGGAGAAGGGCGTGTACGCCTGGGACCCGGGCGCGCACTTCGGGCTCTACAGCCCGGACACCTTCTACTGGCAGAACGGGCACCGGTGAGCGCCGGGACGGGCCGGGCGTGACGGGGCCGCCGACCCCCGGCCGGGCGGGGGACGAGCCATGATCCGCTACCTGGTCCAGCGACTGCTCCTGACCATCCCGACGCTCATCGCCATCTCGATCGTGACGTTCGTGGTCATCCAGCTGCCGCCCGGGGACTACCTGGAGACGCTCATCAGCGAGGCCCAGGCCACCGGCGAGAAGGCCGACCTGCAGCGGGTGGAGGTCCTGCGGCAACAGTACGGGCTGGACCAGCCGCTCTGGAAGCAGTACCTGCTGTGGGTGGGGGGGCTCCTGCGTGGCGACCTCGGGTACTCGTTCGAGTACGATCGCCCGGTCTCGACGATCATCGGGGAGCGCGTGGCGCTCACGGTCGTGGTCGCGCTGGGGGCGGTCCTGTTCACGTGGGTGGTCGCGTTCCCGATCGGGATCTACTCGGCCACCCACCAGTACAGCTGGCTCGACCACGTGCTCACGTTCGTGGGGTTCCTGGGGCTGGCCACGCCGAACTTCCTGTTCGCGCTCGTCCTCATGTTCGTGGCGTTCACCTACTTCGGGATCAGCGTGGGCGGGCTGTTCTCGCCCGCGCTCCAGGAGGCGCCCTGGAGCGCGGCGAAGGTCCTGGACCTGCTGAAGCACCTGTGGATCCCGGTGGTGGTCATCGGCACCTCCGGGACCGCGGCCATGATCCGTCGCCTCCGGGCGAACCTCCTCGACGAGCTCCGGAAACCCTACGTCGTGACGGCGCGCGCCAAGGGAGTCCCGGCCTGGCGGGCACTCCTCAAGTACCCGCTCCGGATCGCGCTGAACCCGTTCATCAGCGACATCGGCAACCTCCTGCCGCACCTCCTGTCGGGCGCGGTGGTGGTCTCGATCGTGCTGTCGCTGCCGACCACCGGGCCGATCCTCCTCCGCGCCCTGCGCGCCCAGGACATGTACCTGGCCGGGTCGTTCCTCATGCTGCTGGCGGTCCTGACCGTCGTCGGCGTGCTCATCTCGGACGTCGCCCTGGCCATGCTCGATCCACGCATCCGGCAGGGCTCGGGGGTCAGCCGGTGAGCGTGACCGCCACCGTGCCGATCGCCGCACCCCGGGGCGCGGCGCTGACGCCGGAGCAGGAGCGGTACTACTTCGCCTCGCAGTGGCAGCTCATCTGGTGGCGCCTCCGGAAGCACCGGGTGGCGGTTGCCTCGCTCTGGGTGCTGGTGGCCCTCTACGCGACGGTGCCGGTCGTCGAGGTGCTCGCGCCGTACGGGCTGCGGACCCGCCACGCCGACCATGTCTACCACCCGCCCCAGCGGGTCCGGCTGTTCCACGAGGGGCGCTTCGTCGGACCGTTCGTGTACGGCACGACGATGACCATCAACATGGCCAACCTCAAGCGCGACTACCGCGAGGACCGGAGCCGGATCTACCGTCTGGAGCTCTTCGGCCGCGGGGAGCCGTACGAGCTGTGGGGGATCTGGTCCGGCGACCGGCACGTGCTGGGCGTCGAGGAGGGCGGGACCCTGTTCCTCCTCGGGACCGACCGGCTCGGCCGCGACTGCCTCTCCCGGCTGATCTACGGCGCCCGCGTCTCGCTCACGGTTGGCCTGATCGGCGTCACGGTGAGCTTCGTCCTGGGGCTGGCGCTGGGCGGGATCTCCGGGTACTACGGCGGGGTGGTGGACCTGGGCATCCAGCGGCTCATCGAGGTGATCCGCTCGTTCCCGGAGCTGCCGCTCTGGATGGCGCTGTCGGCGGCCCTGCCGCCGCGCTGGGATCCCATCCTGGTCTACATCGGCATCACGATCATCCTCGGCCTCCTGGAGTGGACGGCCCTCGCGCGGAGCGTGCGGAGCAAGCTGCTGGCCGTCCGCGAGGAGGACTTCGCCACCGCCGCGGTCCTCATGGGCGCCTCGCCGGGATACCTGATCCGGCGCCACCTCCTGCCGGCGTTCGCGAGCCACCTGATCGTCTCGGGGACGCTGGCGATCCCGCACATGATCCTGGGCGAGACCGCGCTCAGCTTCCTCGGGCTCGGCCTCCGGCCCCCGATCACGAGCTGGGGCGTCCTGCTCACCGAGGCCCAGAACATCAACGCGGTCGCGCTGTACCCGTGGCTGATGTCCCCGGTGGCGATGATCGTGCTCACGGTCCTGGCGTTCAACTTCCTCGGGGACGGGCTGCGCGACGCGGCGGACCCCTACGCGTGAGCGCCCCGGCCGGCATGGAGACGAACCTCTACCAGTACATCATCCGGCGGAGCCTGCGCCCGCAGATCGTGCTCATCGCGATCAGCTTCGTCCTGGGGCTCGTCATCAACCCGCTGATGCTCGACCTCTCGAAGCGGATCATCAACGCCGCCATCCGGCAGGGGAACCTGGACCGGCTGTACTGGTTCGCCGGGGCGTTCCTGGGCGCGGTGCTCGCCAACGGCGCCCTCAAGTACGTCAAGCAGAACATCGAGGGCTACATCTCGGAGACGATGCTCCGGGACCTCCGGGGCGAGCTCCACCGGCGCATCCTCCGGTTCCCGCTGCCGCACTTCCGGAACACGTCGACCGGGCAGCTGGTCGCCATGATCCTCGGCGAGGTCGAGGAGCTGGGCGGGTTCTTCGGGGAGGCGCTGTCGACGCCGGCGTTCCAGGGGGCGATGTTCCTCGGCACGGTCGGCTTCATGCTGTACGCCAACCCGGCGATGGCGCTGGTGGCCGGGGTGCTCTTCCCGATCCAGGCCTGGGTCGTCCGCAAGCTCCAGCGCCAGGTCAGCGAGCTCTCGCGGCAGCGGGTCCGGCAGGCGCGGACCCTCTCCGACCGGATCCAGGAGTCCACCGGCGCGATCCAGGAGATCTACGCCAACGCGACGGCGCCGTACGAGGCCGCCGCGTTCAGCGGCCAGCTCTCGCGGATGTTCGGGATCCGCCTCCAGATCTTCCGGCTCAAGTACCTCGTCAAGTGGATCAACAACTTCCTCGAGAAGTTCGGGCAGTTCATGATCCTGCTGATCGGCGGCTGGCTGATCATCCGCCGGCCGCACGCGTTCGACGTCGGGAGCCTGGTCGCGTTCCTGCAGGCCTACAGCCAGCTGAACGAGCCGTGGCGGGAGCTGATCAACTACTTCCAGACCAAGGAGAGCGCCCGGATCAAGTACGAGCAGGTGATCGCGGCGTTCGACCCGCCGGAGCTGCGGCCGGACACCGTCGCCCAGCCGGCGGCCGTCGACGGCATGCCCGAGCTGAACGGCGAGTACGAGCTGCGCCAGGCCTCGGTCGTGCTCGACGGGACCACCTACGCCCTCGACCACGTGCAGCTGCACATCGGCCCCCACGAGCACGTCGCGGTCGTCGGCACCGCCGGGAGCGGGAAGAGCACGCTCGCCATGCTGCTGGCGCGGCTCTACGACCCGGTCGGGTCGGTGCTGCTCGACGGCCGCGACCTCGGCCAGTGGCCGCTCCTGGCCACCAACCGCCGCATCGGGTACGTCGGCCCGGACGCGCGGCTGGTGACCGGCAGCGTGTTCGAGAACGCGGTGTACGGCCTCCGGCATCGGCCGGCGGCCGGCGACGGCCCCGCGGAGTGGCTGGATTTCGCCGCGATCGGCGTGACGGACCGAGCCGGGCTGGTGGCTGCCGTGCTGGAGACGCTGCGCCTCGCCGGCCTCGAGGAGGACCTGTTCGAGTTCGGGCTGCGGGCCACGGTCGACCCGGCCGCCCGGCCGGAGACCGCCGCGCGCCTCCTGACCGCGCGGCGCCTGGTCATCGAGCGCTTCGCCGCCGAGCCCGGCGAGCCGTCGGTGGAGTTCTTCGACCGGGCGCGGTTCTCGGCCTACGCGTCGATCGGGGAGAACATCCTGTTCGGGCACAGCACGGCCCGCGAGCTGGCGCTCGACCGCGTCGCCGACCACCCGCACTTCCGGCGAGTGCTGGCCGAGGTGGGCCTGGAGCCGCTGCTGCTGGACCTCGGCGCCCGCGTGGCCCGCGACATGGTGGAGATCTTCAAGGACATCGGCCCGGAGAACGAGCTGTTCGCCAGCTTCAGCCTGATCTCGGGGGCCGAGCTCCCGGAGTACGCGGCGCTGGTGTCACGGCTCGAGCGAACCGCGCCAACCGGGCTCGCGCTGCCGGACCGGGAACGCCTGGTGCGGCTGGCGCTGCGGCTGATCCCGGCCCGGCACCGCGTGGGGCGCATCGACGAGGCGTTCACCACCAAGGTGGTGGCGGCCCGCCGGCGGTTCGCGGACACGCTGCCGCCGGGGCTGGCGGGCCGGTTCGTCCCGTACGATCGCGAGCGGTACTTCGCCGACGGGACGCTCCTGGAGAACCTCCTGTTCGGCAAGGTCGTCGCGACCAGCGCGCTCGCGGTGAAGAAGGTGAACGCCATCGTCGAGGAGGTCGTCTCGCGACACGGGCTCCGCGAGGTGGTGATGGAGGCCGGTCTGGACTACCAGGTCGGGCTGCTCGGCGCCCGGCTGTCCCCGCCCCAGCGCCAGCGGCTCGCCCTGGCGCGCGCGCTGCTCAAGCGGCCGCAGGTCGTGATCCTCGACGGGGCGTTCGCGATGCTGGAGCCCGCCGAGCGCGCGGAGCTGCACCAGCGCGTCACCGCGGCCCTGAAGGGCCGCACCGTCGTGGCGGTGGTGGAGCGGCTGGACCTCGCGCGCTTCTACGACCGCGTCGTCGTGCTGGACCGCGGGAAGGTCGCCGAGAGCGGCCCCTACCAGGAGCTCCTGCAGGGGCGCGGCCTGTTCCGCCACCTGGCCGATCAGGTCGGCCTCGCTCGCTGAGGGGGACCACGCGCATGGAGCCGCTCGAGCAGGACGTCGAGACCCTCCGGAACATCCCGCTCTTCGCCGGGCTCTCGACCGCACGGCTGAAGCTCATCGCCTACACCGCGGAGGTGGTGCGGTTCGCGCCCGGGGAGTCGATCGTCCAGCAGGGCGACCCGGCCGACGCCGTCTACATCGTGACCGAGGGCGAGGCCGAGGTCTGGCTGCGCGACGCCGAGGGCCGGGAGATGCTGCTCACGACGATGGGGCGCCACACGCTGTTCGGCGAGACCGCCGTGCTCTCGAAGGGACGCCGCACGGCCTCGGTCCGCGCCAAGGGGCCGGTCACCACGTTCAAGATCTCCGCGAACGTCTTCCTCGACTTGGTCCGGCAGTCGCCGGAGATCGGGATGCAGGTGATGACCGTCCTCGCGCAGCGGGTCGAGCGCTCGAGCGCGCTGCTTCAGCAGCACGGCCGGTAGCCCCGGCGGCCGCGCCCCCGCGCGGGGCCGGGCCCGGCCGGGAGCGCGCCGGCCGGGCCGTCAGCCCCGGAATGCCTCCGGGAGCGCCAGCAGGAGCGCGACCTCGTCGGGGTGGTCGAGCCAGGTCGCCTCGAGGCGTTCGACGTCGCAGAGCTCCCGGCAGAAGTCGAGGCCGTCCCCGGTCGCGCGCCGGAGGCGCGCCCAGCCCAGCGCGGCCCAGAAGGCGCGGTTGTCGAAGTACCGCGAGGGGCCCGGGACGGCGGTCGCCACCGGCACGGTCCGCCACTCCGGCGCGTGCCGGGCGACGAGGTCCCACTGGAAGGCGTCGGCGAGCCGCGCCCCCGGCGGGGAGTGGATCGCCGCCCGCAGGCTCGCCGGCGTCAGCAGGGGCGTGAGCGTCACGGCCAGCTGGGCCCGGAGCGTCCCGGTCGTCCACCGTCGCACGTCCTGCAGGAGATAGAAGGCCTCCAGCCGCGCCACCGGGCCGTCGAGCCCGGCGGGGACGGCCCGCGCCAGGCGCGCCGTCTCGGCGCGGACCCACGCCGCGATCTCCGGGCGCCAGAACCGAGGCGCCTTCGCGAGGAGGCGGCCGGCGACGGTGTCGGGAACCCGCCTGGCGTCCTCCGGCGTGGCGGATGCGCCGCCGAGCAGCCGGAGCAGGCGCGCCCGGAGCACCTCGCCGTACTGCCCCATCACGTTCACCGCGCCCGCCGCCAGGCGCTGCCCGCGCGCGAACAGGGTCTTGTGCTTGTGGACGATCATCGCGCCGCCCTGCCACCGGAGGGCCCGGCGGAGCGCCCGGACGAGGTCGGGGGGATCCTCGGGATCGGGCGGGCGCTCCCCGTCCGTCTTGACCCGGAGCGGCAGCCCCGCCACCCGGGCGAGCTCGCGGGCGACCCGGACGTCGGGGCTGTCGTCCGCGCCCTTCGTCCGGAGCCGGAACGGATGGCCCGACGCCCGCACCGCCGCCACGACCGCCCGGCTGTCCACGCCGCCCGAGAGGCCGCACGGGAACTCGGCGCACAGCGGCGCGGCCAGGTCGAGGTACTGGCGCGCCGCGGCGTCGACGGCGTCCAGCGCCGCGCCGAGCGGTGGGGTCTCGCCGCCGATCCAGTGCGCGACCGCGTCGACGCGCTCCAGGTGGAGGCCGTCCGCGTCGATCCGGCACCGCGCCCCCGGTCCCAGGTACTCGACGTCCGCGAACCCGGTCCGTGCCTCCGGGAAGTACGGCAGGCTCAGCCGGAGCGCCCAGTCCTCGGCGCGAGGCCGGAGCGGGATCCCCAGGGCCTCGAACAGGGCGAGGCGGTTCGTGATCGCCCAGCCGCCGCGGCCGCGATGGAGGTAGAGCTGGGCGGCGCCCAGCCCGTCGCTCAGGAGCCACGCGCGGTCAGGCGTGAGGTGGAGGAGGCACATCGGGGGGGCGACGGCCGCCAGGTGCCCGCCGTCGTCGGCGGCGAGCAGCCGCCCGAGGGCGCAGAGGCTCGAGGCCACCGCCGGGAGGTTCAGCGGGTACTCGAACGCGAGGCACCGCTCGGCGCCCTGGACGGCCTCGACCGGCGCGCGCCAGCCCGCCAGCGGCAGCGGCACCCAGACCAGATCGCAGGCGGGATGGCGCAACACGGCGGGACGGAGCGGCACCTCCAGGAACTCGGCCAGGAGGGCGGCGACGCGGGGGGCGACGCGATCGGGGGGCAACGCGGTCGGGGCCGGCTGCCAGAGGAGGAACGGGACCACGTCCGGTATTATGCGCGCGCCCACCGGGCCGGAAGCCCGGGGTTCGGGCCTGCGCCGCGGTCATGTCATCATGGCCCCGGGACCCACGGCCCTCGGCCGGAGAGGAGGCGACGGATGCTCCAGCGGATGACCGCCCTCGTGCTGCTCGGGTTCGGGATCGGGGGGTGCGCGGCGTCCTCCTCGATGCCCCGCGGAGCCCCCGCCTCGTCGGCGTCCCTCCCCCGAGCCTCCGCGTCTGCCCCCGCCTCGCCGGCGTCCCTCCCCGGAGCCGCCGCGTCCGCCTCCGCCTCGCCGCCGCCGCCCGGCTCCGCCGGGTCATCCGGCTCGCCGGCGATGGCCCACGGGGCGGGGCACCAGGGGGCGCCGGCACCGCCGGCGCTCCTGGAGGGGCTGGGAACCTATCACCGGCCCGTCACCACCCAGGTCCCGGCCGCCCAGGCGTTCTTCGATCAGGGGCTCCGGCTGCTCTACGGCTTCAACCACCTCGAGGCTCAGCGCGCGTTCGAGGAGGCGGCGCGGCTCGATCCCGGCTGCGCCCCGTGCTACTGGGGGATCGCGCTCTCGCACGGCTCGAACTACAACAGCCCGACCGACGCCGACCGCGAGCGGGCGGCGCGGGCCGCCGTCCGGCGGGCCCAGGCGGTGGCGGGAGGCGCGACGCCGGTCGAGCAGGCGCTCATCGCGGCGCTGGCGCGCCGCCACGAGGACGATCCCGGGGCGGACCGGGCGCGTCTCGACCGGGCATACGCCGACGCCATGCGCGAGGTGAGCCGCCGGTTCCCGGACGACCCGGAGGCGGGGACCATGTTCGCGGACGCGCTCATGAACCTCCGGCCGTGGAACCTCTGGAAGCCCGACGGCACACCGCAGCCCGAGACCCCGGAGATACTGGCGACCCTCGAGCGGGTGATCGCGGGGCACCCCCGGCATCCGGGTGCCCTCCACCTCTACATCCACGCGGTGGAGGGCGGACCGGACCCGGCCCGGGGCGCCCGCGCCGCGGACGCCCTTCGCGGGCTGATGCCCGCCGCCGGCCATCTGGTCCACATGCCGTCCCACATCTACTTCCGGATCGGCCGGTACGCGGACGCCCACGCGGTGAACGTCCGGGCCGCCGAGGCGGACCGCCGGTACCTGGCGGCCCGACCCGCCAGCGACATCTACCGGTACGGGTACTACCCGCACAACCTCGACTTCGTGTGGCAGTCGGCCGCGATGGAGGGCCGGAGCGCCGAGACGATCCGGGCGGCCCGCGAGTTTGCCGCCGCGGTCCCGGTCGAGGTGGTGCGGCAGGTGCCCGACATGGAGTTCGCGCCCGCCGCCCCCTTCTTCGCGCTGGCGCGGTTCGGGCGGTGGACGGAGATCCTGACCGCGCCGCCGCCGCCGGCCGACCTGCCCTACGTGTCCGGCGCGTGGCGGTACGCGCGCGGCCTGGCGTTCGCGGCCACCGGGCATCCGGCCGAGGCCCGCCGGGAGCTCGGGGCCCTCCAGCGCCTCGCCGACGAGACGCCGGCCGACCGGCCGATCGCCCAGTTCTTCAAGACCCGGGAGCTCCTGGCGCTGGCCAGCGACACCCTGGCCGGGGAGCTGGCGCTGCGCCGCGGCGACACCGAGACGGCGGTCCGCCACCTCCTGCGCGCGGTCGCGACGCAGGACGGCCACTGGTTCACCGAGCCGCCGCCCTGGTACTACCCGGTGCGGCAGTCGCTCGGCGCGGCGCTGCTCGCCGGCGGACGGGCGGTCGAGGCCGAGGCCGTGTACCGGGACGACCTCCGGCGCAACCCCGAGAACGGCTGGTCGCTGTACGGCCTGGCCCAGAGCCTCCGCGCCCAGGGCAAGGGGGCCGACGCCGCCGTCGTCGAGACGCGCTTCCAGCGGGCGTGGGCGCAGGCCGACGTGGCGCTGACGGGCTCGCGCTTCTGACGCCGCGGGCGCCGGAGGAAAAAGGCAGTTCCGGCAGCCGGGGCCTTCTCCTACACTGAACGAACGTGGAGCGGGCGGCGGCGAGGCGCGAGGGGCCCGACCGGCGTGACCTCGTCCGAGCGGCCGTCGTGGTCGCGCTCGCGCTCGGTGGCGCGCGTCCGGCCGTGGCGGCGGACTGGGAGGTCAAGCGGGTGACCCGCCCGGACGGGACGGGGGGACGCTGCGTCCTCGAATCCCGCCGGCAGCCGCTGTCGGACGGCTACCAGACGACGACCGCCCAGATCGTCGTGGACCGCCGCACCATCGCCGTCACGTCGCCGTCCAACCTTGATCCGGGGTCGGGAGACATCGGCCTGGCGATCGACGGGGGCGCGCTCGTGCCGATGGACCGGCTGGAGGGCCGCCGGACGGCGGTCTTCGAGTCCGCGTACGAGCGCCTCATCGCGCAGTTCATGGCGGGCGCCCGGGTGGAGGCCCGGCTCCGCTTCTGGCCGGAGTGGCCGGCGACCGGCACGCACGCGGCGACGTTCAGCCTGCTCGGGTTCACCAAGGCCTACGGCGCGCTGGCCGGCTGCCGCTGAGAAGGCGCCGCCGGCGCGGGTCGGAGGGTCGGAGGACGTATGGGACTGCGACTGAAGTTCAACCTGGTGCTGCTGGTCGTCTTCCTCGCCGGGCTCGGGGTGGCGGGCTGGATCTCGCGCGACCTCCTGATCGCGAACGCGCGCGACGAGGTCGCCCGCAACGCCGGGCTCATGATGGAGACGGCGCTCGCCATCCGCGGCTACACGATCAACCAGGTCCGGCCTCACCTGGACCTGCAGCTCATGCGGACCTTCCTGCCCCAGAGCGTCCCCGCCTACGCGGCCACCGAGACCCTGAACGAGCTCCGGAAGCGGTATCCCGACTACTTCTACAAGGAGGCCACGCTCAATCCGACGAATCCGCGGAACCGGGCGGCGGACTGGGAGCTGGACCTCGTCCAGGAGTTCCGCAACCGTGCCGACCTCAAGGAGCTGGTGGGGGAGCGGGACACGCCGACCGGCCGCGCCCTCTACATCGCCCGGCCGATCCAGGTCGGGAACCCGGCCTGCCTCGGCTGCCACAGCACGCCGGAGGCGGCACCGCCCACGATGATCAAGCTGTACGGCCCGGCCAACGGCTTCGGGTGGAAGCTCAACGACGTGGTGGGGGCCCAGGTCGTGTCGGTGCCAATGGCACTCCCCCTGCGGAACGCCCAGCGGGCGTTCTACACCTTCATGGGCTCGCTGGTGGCGGTCTTCGCGCTCGTGTTCCTGGTGCTGAACGTGATGCTGAGCTGGCTCATCGTCCGGCCGATCGCCCGGATGTCGCACGCCGCCGACCAGGTCAGCACCGGCAACTTCGATCTTCCCGAGTTTCCCGAGCGAGGCCGGGACGAGATCGCGATCCTGGGCCGGGCCTTCAACCGCATGCGCCGGAGCCTCCAGAAGGCCCTGCAGATGATCGAGAGCTGACGCCCGCGATGGAGCCGCCGCATCCGTCCGACTCCGGGCACCGGACCTTCATCGCGACGGTGGTGTTCCTCGACATCGTCGACTACTCGTCGCGCCCGGTCACCCAGCAGGTCGCCCTCAAGACGCGGCTCAACGAGATGATCGCCGGCGTGCTGGCGTCGGTGCCGGCGTCCGACCGCATGAGCCTCGACACCGGCGACGGCGCGGCTCTCTGCTTCCTCGGCGACCCGGAGGATGCCCTCTTCGCGGCGAGCAACCTGCGGGGCGCGGTCGCCGAGGCCGGGTCCGACCTCGCGCTGCGGATCGGGATCAACCTGGGCCCGCTGCGGATCGTGAAGGACGTCAACAACCAGCGGAACATCCTGGGGGACGGCATCAACGTCGCCCAGCGGGTCATGAGCTTCGCCGAGCCGAACCAGATCCTGGTGTCGCGCTCGTACTACGAAATCGTGTCGCGGCTCTCCGAGGAGTACGCGCGGCTGTTCCAGTACGTCGGCGTGCACCGGGACAAGCACGTGCGGGAGCACGAGGTCTAC
>DASRDR010000160.1:0-7048 GCA_035652475.1 Candidatus Methylomirabilota bacterium
CGCTACCTCAGCACGGACGTCTTCCGCGCCTGATCGCGTCGGACCTCGACCCGGGTTGCCCCGGCCCGCGGTCGGAGCGGCTGGCGATCTCCCTCCCGAGCGGCATCGGGAACGCGTGGTCGGCGAACGCGGGTAGCTTCCGGCTTCGGCGAGCACCATGGAGACCAGCCTGGCCGGCGGCGTCGCCTCGAGTCGGGCGTGGGAGAGCTGCGGGATGCGTCCGGACCGCCAGACCCGGGAGGTTGCGCAGGACCCGCTCGGCGATGTCGCCCCTGGCCCATGTCGATCGCGACCCGGGAGGTGGTCATCGCCAGGGACGACGCGGGCCGACCGCCGTCGGTCCCGTTGACATGCCCGGGGGCGAACGCTACGGTACGCTCCACGCACGTAGCACGGTGGCGACGCATTCATGGCCCGCTGCGCTGCCCAAGGCCCGCCGGATGGCTCGCGCGGCGCCACGCGCTGACCCGGGCGCTGGCCCGCGGGCGGGCGCCGCAGCCGGCTCGCGTCCGTGTCGTCGGGGCCGGGCCCGATCGAGGAAGGACTGCCGACGCACCGGCGCGGGACACCGATGACGCTGCCCATCCGGGAGGCCGATCCGCCACTGCCGGCGCGCTGGGAGGTGCCGGCTCCGGTGGGCCGCGGCGGCGCGCCGTTCGGGATGTGCGTCTCCCCCGGCAGCGAAGCCGCGACGTGGGTGACCGGGCGGGTCTTCCACGTCGAGGGTGGATGGCGCCTCTGATCCGTCAGGAAGCGGCCGCCGGCGGCGCCGCTCGCCAGCGGCGGGGCCGCGACCGCAGGCGGGTGGCGACGAGTTCGGGCACGTCGCGGTGGTGAGCGTGCCGATGGCGTTCGGGCTCGGGCTCTGGCCCGATCACCCCGCGCCGCGCGCGGCCCGGCTGGCCGCGCTGGCCGAGGCGCACGGCTTCGAGGGGATCTGGGTTCCGGACGAGCGCTTCCACCGCGACTGCTACCTGACGCTCGGGGCGATCGCTCAGGCGACGGCGCGGGCGCGGCTCGGGCCGTTCGTCACGGACCCGTACTCGCGTCACCCCGCCCTGACCGCCGTGGCCCTGGCCACGCTCGACGAGCTGGCGGGGGGCCGTGCCGTGCTCGGCCTCGGCGCCGGCATCAGCGGCTTCGGCGCCCTCGGGATCGCCCGCGACGATCCCGCGACGGCCATGCGCGAGGCGGTCGGGCTGGTGCGGCGCCTGTGGGCGGGCGAGACGGTGTCGCAGGCCGGGCGCGTCGTGCAGTTCCACGGCGGACGGCTCGACTTCGCGGCGCGCTCGACGATTCCCGTCCTGATCGCAGGGCGGGGGCCTCGGATCCTCGAGCTGGCCGGCGCGCTCGCGGACGGCGTGATCATAGGGGCCCTGTTCTCGCCGCCCACGCTCGCCTATGCGCTCGACCACGTTCGCGCCGGCGCGGCCGGGGCCGGGCGAGGACTCGAGGCGTTCGAGAGGATCCTCTGGTGTCACGCCGCGCTTCACCCGGATCCTCGCCAGGCGCGCGCAGCCGTCCGACCGATCGTGCTCGGGATCCTGGTCTCGTCCCGGGCCGTCCTGGGCGACCTCGGCGTGAGGCTGCCCCCCGCGCTGGCCCGGGCGATCGCCGGCGCCCGCTACGCCGGGCCCGGCGCGGCGGCCGACCTGGCCGCCCAGGTGCCCGACGACGTCCTGGCCCACTTCGCGATGGCCGGCGACGGCGCGCAGTGCCGGGCCGAGGTGGCCAGGCTGGCGGGGCAGGGCATCACCCACCTGGCGGTGGTGCCGTGGCTCGTGCCCGGGCAGACGCTCGAAGCGTTCATCACGACCTTCGCGCGCGAGGTCCTCGCGGGGTAGGGGTCGGCCCCTCGCCGCGAGCAGCTCCGGAGGGGAGTCGCCACCAGTGCCACGGCGGGATGGGCGAGCTCACGGGCAGCCGAACGACGGCTCCCGCCCGGCCGGGCGGCGGCCGAGGAGCGGCCTGTCCCCCGGGCGGCTCGCGCGGCTCGACGACATCCTCCGGCGGCACGTCGACGGGGGCCGGCTCCCTGGGCTGGTGGCGGTCATCAGCCGGCGCGGCGCGGAGCACGCCCGTGCGATCGGGACGCTCGGGCTCGACCGCCCGGCGCCGATGCGGCGGGACACGCTGTTCCGGCTCGCCTCGCTCACGAAGGCGATCACGGCCGTGGCGGCGATGATCCTCGTCGAGGAGTGCACGCTCCGGCTGGACGACCCCGTCGATGAATGGCTGCCGGAGCTCCGCCACCGCCGGGTGCTGCGCCGGATTGACGGCGAGCTCGACGACACGGTGCCCGCGAAGCGAGCGATCACCCTGCGCGATCTGCTGACCTTCCGATCCGGGTACGGCGAGGTGGCGCTGGTCGCGCCGATGTGCCCTCTCCACCGCGCGATGATCGAGGCGCGGTTGCCGCTGAGCACGTGGATGTTCCCCGGAGCGGCCGACGCGTTCATGGGGGCTCTCGGCCGCCTCCCGCTCGCGCACCAGCCGGGAGAGCGGTGGCTCTATCACCTGAGCGCCGACATCCTGGGCGTCCTGATCGCCCGCGCGTCCGGGACCTCCTTCTCGGCGTTTCTTCGCGAGCGGATCTTCGAGCCGCTCGGGATGCGGGATACGGGGTTCGCGGTGCCCGAGGCGGAGAGCGATCGCCTGGCGACCTGTTACCGCACCGACGTGTCGACCGGCGAGGTCACCGTCCTCCCCGAGGCGGACGCCGATCGCATCACGGAGCCGCCCGCGTTCGAGTCGGGCGCCGGGGCTCGAGGGCTCGTGTCGACGGCCGACGATCTGCTCGCGTTCGGCCGGATGATGCTGGGCGCGGGCGCCCACGGCAGGCACCGCCTCCTGTCCCGGCCCGCGGTGGAGCTCATGACCACCGATCACCTGACGCCCGAGCAGAAAGCCGCCTCGCCGCTGTTCGACGATTTCTGGGACTCGCGCGGCTGGGGGCTCGGCCTCTCCGTCGTGACGCGACGGGCCGAGATCGCGGGTCCCGGACGCTTCGGCTGGGACGGTGCGTTCAGCGGGTCGTGGTACGTGGATCCCCGCGAGGGGATGATCGGCGTCCTGCTGGCGCAGGTGCGTCCCGCCGCCTTGCGTCCGTCGCCGCTCGTGCTCGACTTCTGGACGGCGGCCTACCAGGCGATCGACGACTGACTCGAACCGGCGTCGACCGGAGCCGCCTCGCCGCTCGCCTGCTCCGGCGCTCGCCCGTCCCGCGTGGCCGCCCGGGGTTGACGGGCCGTTCCGGGCGATGGGGTCCGGGCGGATCCCGCGCATACTCGCGGGACCTCATCGCCCGGGGCGAGCGGGGGGTCACGCGGCCCCGGCCCGCCACCCCCGATTCGCGGCAGACGCCTCGCGCCTGGAGCGTGGCGGCCCGAACGGGACGCCGGGCCGGCGGCATGTCGCGTCCAGGGGGTCCGGCGGCACGCCGGGGCCGATGCCGGCTCGAAGGCACTGCAGGTCGCGACCCGGACCGCCTGCCGCAGGCCGGGCGGGCCCCGCTCCTCGAACACGACCTCCCGTCGCGGCCCGCCCGAGGGACACCAGAACCGGCGCGCGCGGGTCAGCGGTAGACCACCACCGGGAGCTTGGTGTGGGTCAGCACCTTCGTCGTCTCGCTCCCCAGGACGAGGGCGGAGATGCCGCGGCGGCCGTGCGAGGCCATGAAGATGGCGTCGCAACCGGTCTCCGTCGCCGTGGCGATGATCTCCTCGTAGGGGTGCTCGCCGACGCGATGCACGAGCTGGCACGGCACGCCGGCCGCCGTGGCTGCCTTCTCGATCACCGACAGGCGGTCGGCCGCGACGGCGTCGGCATGAGCGGCGTACGTCTGGCGCGTGTCCGTCACCACGAGCGGGTCGAGGGCCACGACGTGGTAAGGCTTGGTGACCGTCATGCCCGTGATCCTGGCTCCCAGTGCCTTGGCCATCGCGACCGCGCTGTGGACGGCCCGCTCCGAGCGCTCGGAGCCGTCGGTGGGTAGGAGGATGTGCTTGAACATGGCCGGGGTCCTCCTCTCGGGCGCGGGGCGTACCGCCGCACCGCGCCTGCGAGGCGGATGAGCAACGCAAGTGCCACCAGGCGCGACGGGCGCATTCAGTCGTGATCCCGCGGGCTTGCCCGTGTCCGTCCGGACGGTCGTCCCGCCACCGCGCTGGGGCTCGCGTGCCCCACCGAGGACACGGATGTCTCGCCCGGGTGCGGGCGGCGCTCAGTCGCGCCGCGGGCGCGGGACCGGCGGGTCCACCCCTCGGAGCCGGCTCCAGGCAGCGCGCGCGGGACCCTCGAGACGCGGATCGAGCCGCACCGCCTCGCGGAGGTGGGCCGCGGCGGCAGCGGGCTCGCCGGCGTGGAGCAACGCATGCGCCAGGTGATAGTGCCCGAGCGCGGACGTGGGCTCGCGCTCGAGCGTCCGCTCCAGCTCGCGGACGGCCCGCGCCACCTCCCCGCTGGCGAGCAGCGCGATCCCGTACAGGAGGCGCGCATCGGTGAAGTCTGGCCCGCGCGCGACGACCCCGTCCAGGTGGGCGACCGCCTCCGGGGCCTGGCCGGAGAGCAGGAGGGCGCGGCCGAGCGCGAGGCTCAGGCGGCGGCTGTCCGGCTCGCGGGCGAGCGCCTCGCGATAGTGGCGCACGGCGGCGACGTGGTGGCCCTCCTGCTCGAGCATCTCCCCGAGTCCCGCGTCGTCGAGCCGCGCGCCGGGCCATCGGGCCAGCGCCTCCCGATACCATGCCGAGGCCGCGGCGAAATCGCCGCGCCGCTCGGCGAGGAACCCCAGGCGGACGCGCACCGCGACCGACTCCGGCGCCATCTCGAGCGCGTACGTCCAGAGCGTCGCCGAATCTTGCCACATCCGGGCCTGCCACCAGGAGAGCGCGGCGAGGCCCGCCAAGAGCACGCCCACCATCGTCCAGGCGAGCCGTCGCCCCGAGCGGCGGACGAGCTCCGGGATCGCCGCGCCGGCGAGCAGCGCCCACGGGAGGCAGGTGACGTAGGTGTAGCGGGCCGCGACGAGCTGTGAGCCATACGACACCAGGCCCGAGACGGGCGCCAGCAGCAGGAGGTACGCGAGCCAGGCGGCGAGCGCCCCCGGGGCGCGCCGCCGGAGCGCGACGAGCGCGACCGTGATCCCCGCCGCGGCGGCCGCACTGGCGGCGAACGGCCACGCGAGCGTCCCGAGGTGCGGGGGCCGCTCGTAGAGCGGCGCGATGCCGGTCGGCATCAGCGTGGCACGGAGGTAGAAGGCGGCGGAGTAGAGCGCCTGCCCCGCGGCCGCGACCGCCGGCCGGGCCGACGGCGGCAGCATCGTGGCCGTGTGCGTCTTGGCGGCGATGGCGAGCAGCGCGATCCCGCTCGCGGCGGCCAGGTGGGGAACCTTCTCCAGCAGGACCGTCCAGCGGCTTCGCGCGCCGGCGCCGGCGGGCTGGCCGCCGAGGCGGCGGAGGGGGTAGGCGTCGAGGACGAGCCATGCGAGCGGGAGGGTGAGGGTCGAGGGCTTGGCCAGGAGGCCGACCGTGAACAGGAGCACGGAGGCCGCGTACCAGCCTCGTCGCCACCCGCCGCTCCGTGGCCCGCGTCCGACGGCATTGACGTACGCGAGCGTCGCCGCTGCCGCGAAGAGACCGGCCAGGACGTCGCCCCGGGCGCTGATCCAGACCACGGGCTCCGCCCGGAGCGGATGGACCGCGAAGACAAGCGCCGCCACCATCGCCGCCGAGCGGGTGCACGGGGCGCGCGCGGCGTCACTCGCTCGGGTCTCCTCGAGGAGTCGCGACGCCAGCCGGTACACGAGAACCGCCGTGGCCGCGTGACAGAGCAGGCTGGTCAGGTGATAGCCGAACGGCTCGACGCCCCAGAGCGCGTGGTCGAGGGCCCAGCTGAGCCAGGCGACCGGCTGATACAGCCCGTAATAGGTGGTCGTCCACATCCACCGGAGCTCGGCGGCCCCGAGGCGATGGAGCTGCGCGTTGTAGCGGATCTTCTGGAGGTCGTCGTACGTGAGGAACTCGCCCCGGAGCCCGCCGGCGAAGACGGCGAATGCCGCGGCCGCCACCAGCGCCGGGGCGGCGGGGCGACGCCACGGCTCTCCAGGCGGCGTGGGCTCCGGCGGTGCGCACCGGGCCCCGGGGGGAGGGCAGGGGGGGCCCGCCGGCTCGGGCGCTCGGATGGCCGCGTCCGGCGAGCCCCGCGCCGGCCACGTCGACGACGTGCGGGGCGCCCGGTCCGTCACGAGGGCAAGACTACGGCGGCCCCGGCCGGAGGACGACGTCAAATCCGATCGCGGCCCGGTGGCCGCGCGCTCGGGACGCTCGGCGCGTCAGCGCGCGGCCCGGCCGGCGGCCGGTGTGACGGCCGTCGGCGGCGACCGGCTCGCCGTTCACGAGCACCCAGGCGATGCCGGTCGGGTACCGGCGGGGCGGCTCGAGGGTCGCGATCCGGCTCCGAATCGGCCTCATTCCCCCCGCGTGACGAGCGGAGAGGTCAAGCCGCCCGGGGCGGCACGGGCGGGGGGCGGCGCGGGCCGCCTCTTGACACGGCGGACGCCGCGCCGGAGTATCCCGGCCACGGACGATCACCCGCCGGCTCCCTTGGACGCGGAGAACGCAGGCCCGGCGCCCGAGAACGCCCGTGCTGCCGACCGCCCTCGGCGGCGCGTGATGCGTGCCGACAGTCGCGAGCCCGCGGTGGGCGATGGCCAGGGTGCCCCCGGGCCGGGCCGGGCGACTGGCGCTCTGTGCGGCTCGTCGGGCGCGATCGCCCCCCACCCGCCGCGCGCCTCGACGCGTGGCGCCGGCGCCGCCGTGTGCGGGGGCTCGGAGCGGGGACGACGGAGCTCGCCGGATCGGCCACCCTGGTGACCCGCGCCGCGCGCGGCATCGGCCGGGGCATCGCGCTCGCGGGTGAGGGTGTTCACGTGGCCGGGGCCGTGCCGGGCGCGGCGGACGATCCGGCCATCCCGTGCCGGCTCGCCCGCGCGGGCGAAAGGCATCCCTTGCGCGGCCCACTGCGCCTGAGTCCGGACCCGGAGGGCAGCGTG
>DASRDR010000161.1:0-11195 GCA_035652475.1 Candidatus Methylomirabilota bacterium
CGCTGGGAGCCGGTGGGAGCCCGCCTCGGGGCTCCGGAGATCGGGCCGGAGTCGGCACAGGATTTGCGGTTCCCCTTCCGACCCGGGTGGTCTGGCCACTCAATCTGGTCCCTGGAGACGGCATGGGGCGTCCCTCGCTCGGCGCGCTGAGCGTGCTCGGGCGCCGGCGCGCCCGGTCGCGGAGCACGTCGTCCACGTCGCCCCGGCCGCTTCCCGGACCGGGCGCCACGGCCGCGCCCCGGCCGCTGCCGGATCTCGGGATGGCCGAGCGCCTGGCGATGGCCGGCGTGGCCGGGCTGGCCCTCCTGGCGGCTCTCGGGGCGACCGTGCTGTTCCGGCAGGTCTCGGCCGAGCGCGAGGCCCTGGCGGCCCTCCGCGAGATCGACGACGCGGCGGCCCAGGAGCAGTGGATCGCCCGCCGGATCGGGCTCCACCCGACGCCAGACCTGCTCCACGCGCTCGGCGCCGTCCGGGAGCGCCTGGCTCGCGCAGCCGCGCAGGTGGAGCGTGCGGAGCCGGCGGGCCGGCACCTCGACCGCCTGGTTGGGGTCGGCGCGGGGGTGCGCGCCGTCGCCCGGGTCCGGGCCGCGGTCCAGGAGCAGGCCCGGACCGTCGACGAGCTGGTCGCCCACGTCCTGGCCGGCGAGATCGAGGTCGCCCGCGCCGTCGCGCTCCGCGACCTGGGTCCGGAGGTGCACGAGGCAGTGGCCCGCGCCGGCGGGGCGTACGGGCAGACCGTCGCGCGGGCCCACCGGCCGGTCGCGGCGGCGGCCGCCATCAGCGCGGCCCTCGCCAGCGCGGCGATGACGTGGGTCGGCTGGCGGGTGGTCCGGTTCTCCCGGGCGGCCCGGCGGCTGCAGCGGGAGGAGCGGGCGCTGCGGGTGAGCGCCGAGCGGTTCCGCGCGCTCGTCCAGCACGCGGTGGACATCCTCCTCGTCGTCGAGGCCGACGGCACGCTCCGGCACGTGAGCCCCGCCATCGAGCGGATCCTCGGCCACGACCCGGCGGCGCTGGTGGGCACGCAGATGTGGACGATGGTGCACCCGGCCGACGTCGCGGCCGCCCTGGCGTTCCACGCCGGGCTGGTCGAGCAGCCCGGGGAGGCCCGCTCGATCGAGCTGCGCTGGCAGCACCGGGACGGGTCCGCGCGGTGGGTCGAGATCTCCGGGGCGAACCTGCTCGGGCATTCCGAGGTGCGCGGGCTCGTCCTCAACGCCCGCGATCTCACGCGGGACAAGTCGCTCCAGCAGGAGCTGGTGCAGCGCGCGCTCCACGACCAGCTCACCGGCCTCCCGAACCGGACCCTGTTCATGGACCGCCTGGAGCACGCGATCGACCGCTGCACCCGCCGGGGGCGCTTCGTCGGCGTCCTGTTCCTCGACCTCGACCGGTTCAAGCTGGTGAACGACAACTTCGGCCACGACCGCGGCGACCAGCTCCTGGTCGACGTCGCCCAGCGGCTGCGCACGTGCCTCCGCCGCATCGACACGATCGCCCGGGTCGGCGGCGACGAGTTCACGATCCTGCTGGAGGACCTCACCTCGGCCGGCGACGCGATCCTGATCGCCGAGCGGGTGGTGGAGGCGCTTCGCGAGCCGATCCGCCTGGACGGCCAGGAGGTGTTCGTCACCGCCAGCATCGGGATCGCCCTCGGTGATGCCGCCCAGAGCGCGACCGGGCAAGGGCTCCTGCGGGACGCCGACGTCGCCATGTACCGGGCGAAGGCGAACGGCCGCGCCGGGTACGAGGTCTTCCGGGCCAGCATGCGGGAGTCGGGGAAGGGGCGGCTCAAGACCGAGGCCGACCTGCGGCGCGCCCTCGCGCGCGACGAGCTCCGGCTCCACTACCAGCCGCAGGTCGAGCTGGCCACCGGCCGCATCGTCGGCTTCGAGGCGCTGGTGCGCTGGGAGCACCCCGAGCGGGGGCTGCTCGCGCCGGCCGCGTTCGTGCCCATCGCCGAGGAGAGCGGGCTGGTGCTGCCGCTGGGCCGGTGGGTCCTCGAGACCGCGTGCCGGCAGGCCAGCGAGTGGTGTGCGGACCCGGAGATCCGCCGGGGGATCGTGATGGCGGTGAACCTCTCGCCCCGGCAGTTCCGGCATCCCCACCTGGTGGACGACCTGGCGCAGGTCCTCACGAGGACGCGGCTCGACCCCGACGCGCTGGAGATCGAGATCACCGAGGGGACGGCGATGGGCGACGCCGACGCGACCGTCCGGACCCTCGAGCGCCTGAAGACCCTTGGCGTGCGGCTCGCCATCGACGACTTCGGGACCGGGTACTCGAGCCTGAGCTACCTGCGCCGCTTCCCGATCGACGTGCTCAAGGTGGACCGCTCGTTCGTGGCGGGCCTGCCCGGCAACGGCGGCGACGCCGCGATCATCCGGAGCGTGGTGAGCCTCGCCCGCGCGCTCGGGCTCAAGGCGGTCGCCGAGGGCGTCGAGACGCCGGCCCAGCTGGAGGAGCTCCGCGCGCTCGGGTGCGATCAGGGCCAGGGATACCTCTTCGGCAAGCCGGTTCCAGCCGAGGAAGCCGAGCGGCTCCTCCGCGACTCGTCCCACCGCGTCGTCCCCGCCTGATCGGCGCCTCCCGGCGCCCTCCGCCCGCGCCGCCCGGCGGTGGCCGTCCGGCCCGGGCCGGTCGCCGCCGCGAGCCCGACGCGCCGTTCCCGGCCCGGGCCTGCCGGCCCGGTCGCGCGGCGGGCCGGCCGGTGAGCCTCCCCCCGGGCCTGGCCGCGCCTCGGGGCTGGCGTGTCGACGCGGGCATGCATATCGTGGAGAACGGCTGGCCCCGGCCGGCGGGAGGCGCCCTGGATGGACCTTCGGTACTCGGCGGACGACCTGGCGTTCCGCGACGCCACGCGACGATGGTTCGAGGCCAACCGGCCGGCCCGCGAGCCGGCGTCGCTCGAGGAGCGGCGGGCGTGGCACCGCCGGCTTCACGAGGCCGGCTACGTCGGGATGGGGTGGCCGGTCGAGTACGGCGGTCGCGGCGCGAGCCCGCTCCGGCAGGCCATCGTGGCCGACGAGATGGCCCGGGCCCGGGCGCCCGCCCCGATCAACGCCCTGGGGATCGCCTTCGTGGGGCCGACGCTCATCGTCCACGGCACCGAGGCCCAGCGGCAGCGGTACCTCCGCCGGATCCTGACCGCCGAGGAGCTGTGGTGCCAGCTCTACTCGGAGCCCGACGCCGGCTCGGACCTGGCCAGCCTCCGGACGCGGGCGGAGGACCGGGGCGACCACTTCGCGGTCACCGGCCAGAAGGTGTGGACCAGCGGCGGCCTCACCGCGGACTGGGGGCTCCTGCTCGCCCGGACCGACCCGGCCGCGCCGAAGCATCGCGGGATCTCCTGCTTCCTGCTCTCGATGCGCCAGCCGGGCGTCGAGGTGCGGCCGCTCCGGCAGATCACCGGGAGCGCGCAGTTCGCGGAGGTCTTCCTCTCCGGCGCGCGCGTCGAGCGCGCGGACCTCGTCGGGCGCCCGGGCCAGGGCTGGGAGATCGCCCAGACGACGCTGGCGTACGAGCGCGGCGGGAGCTCGCTGGCCCGCGTGACCCGCTACGCCGCCGCCTTCCAGCGGCTGCTCGACGCGGCCCGGGCCCTGCGGCGGGGCGGCCGCCCGCTGCTGGAGGACCCGCTCGTCCGCGCCAAGCTCGGCCGGATCTACGCGGAGCTCGAGGTCCAGCGCTACGCGGCGCTCCGCGTGCTCTCCGCGCTCGAGAAGGGCGAGCCGCCGGGCCCGGCGGCGTCGATCACCAAGCTCTCGTACAGCGAGTTCGAGAAGCGGTACCTCGACCTCGCGGAGGAGATCCTGGGGCCGTGGGGGCAGGCGATGCCGCCTCCGCCCGACGAGCTGCTGGCGGTCGACACCTCCTCCGGGGAGCCGGGGACGTGGGCGACCGCCTTCCTGTGGTCGCGCGCGGGGACGATCTACGCGGGGTCCTCGGAGATCCAGCGGAACATCATCGGCGAGCGCGTCCTCGGGCTGCCCAAGGAGGCGCGGGCGGACCGCGCCCGGGGCTGAAGCGCCGGTGGACTTCGCGTTCAGCCCCGACCAGCAGCTCCTGCGGACCGCGGCCCGCGCGTTCCTCGACGAGCGCGCCGGACCCAGGGTCGTCCGGGCGCTGTGGGACACGCCGGCCGGCCACGGCGACGAGCTCTGGAAGGAGATGGCCCGGCTCGGGTGGCTCGGCCTGGCGCTGCCCGAGGCCTCCGGCGGGAGCGCGCTCGGGATGGTGGAGACCGCGATCGTCCTGGAAGAGCTGGGCCGGGTCGCCTGGCCGGGACCGTACCTCGAGACGGTGGTCGCCGCCGACGCGATCGCGCGAGCCGGGAGCGCGGCTCAGCAGGCCCGCTGGCTCCCCGCGGTCGCCGCCGGCTCGGCGCGCCTGACCGTCGCGCTGCTCGGGGCGGAGCTCGACTGGCGGCCCGGGGCGACGACCACCGGCGCCACCCCGGAGGCGGACGGGTTCCGGCTGCGCGGGGTCCACCACTTCGTGCCGTGGGCGCACGTCGCCGACGCCCTCCTGGTCCCGGCCCGAAGCCCCGCCGGGCTTCAGCTCTTCCTGGTCGAGGCGGGGGCGCCCGGGCTCGCGCTCGCCCCGGTGGCGGGGATGGATCCCGGAACGCGCTGGACGACGGTGCGCCTCGAGGGAGTCGCGGTCCCGCGGGAGGCGGCGCTCGGCGGCCCGGGCAGCGGGGAGGCGCTGGGGGCGGGGCTCCTGCGGCGCGGCGCCGTCGGCGCGGCGGCGGCGATGCTGGGCGCGGCCCGGCGCTGCCTGGAGATGGCGGTCGGCTACGCCAAGGTCCGCGAGCAGTTCGGCCAGCCGATCGGCTCGTTCCAGGCGGTCCGGCACACCTGTGCGGACATGCTGGTCGACGTCGAGAACGCCCACGCCGCCACGTACTACGCCGCGTGGGCGCTCGACGCCGGCGCAGCCGACGAGGCCCTCGCCGCGTCCGTCGCGAAGGCGTACGTCGGGGACGCGGCGCGGCGCGTCTGCGGGGCGGCGATCCAGGTCCACGGGGGCATCGGCTTCACCTGGGAGTACGACCTGCACCTCTACGTCAAGCGCGCCAAGGCGCTCGAGGCGACCTGGGGGGACGCCGACTACCACCGCGAGCTCATCGTCCAGCACGTGGCGGGCGACGGTCAGTGAGTGGCGGCCGCGACCACCTCGAACGACGTCCGGAGCTCGATGTCCGGACGGAGCGAGTGCCACACGCTGCAGTAGCGCTCGCGCGAGAGCGCGAGCGCGCGCTCCACGCGGTCGGCCGGCACGTCGCCGGCGACCCGGAACCGGATCGCGATCCGCGAGAACCGCCGCGGGGGCTCGGCGGCGCGCTCCCCCGTCAGCTCGACCTCGAGGCCCGCCACCGGGAGCCGCCCCTTCCGCAGGATGTCCACGACGTCCATCGCCATGCAGCCGGCCAGGCCGAGCGCGAGCGCCTGCATCGGCGACGGTCCGGCGCGTCGCTCGCCGTCCAGGACGAGCCGGACCTGATCGGCCCGGGCCTCGAACCGGACGTCGCCCTGCCAGGTGAGGTTGACCACGATCGGCGGCGGGTTGGCGCTCATCGGCGGACTCCGCCTCCAGTCTAGTCGAAGTGCCGTCCCGGCGGTATCATCGCCGCGCGGACCCGGACGCGGCGTCGCGCGCGGCCGCGATCGGCACGCGAGGAGATCCGCCCGCGAGGAGATCCGATGGACGCGACCGCTCGACTCGCTCGATGAACGCCCTGGCCCGAGCGGTCACGGTCGAGGATCTCCGGGGCCTGGCCCGCCGGCGGCTGCCGCGCGCGGTCTTCGACTTCGTCGAGGGGGGCGCGGGTGACGAGGTCACGGTCGAGCGGAACCGGACGGCGTTCCGGCGCGTCGCCTTCCGTCCCCGCGTGCTGGTGGACGTCTCGAAGCGGGAGCAGGCGACGATGGTCCTGGGCGAGCCGGTCGCGACGCCCGTGCTGGTGGCGCCCACGGGCATGGCCGGCCTCTGCTGGCCGAGGGGCGAGGCGGTCGCGGCGCGCGCGGCCCAGGACGCCGGGACGATCTACACGCTGAGCACGCACGCGAGCTGCTCGATCGAAGAGGTGGCGGCGCACGCGCCCGGGCCGCTGTGGTTCCAGCTCTACGTCTGGCAGAACCGCGAGCTCACCCGCTCGTTCGTCGACCGGGCCCGGGCAGCCGGCTACCGGGCCCTGGTGCTCACGGTCGACGTCCCCATCGTGAGCCGCCGCGAGCGCGACCTCCGTAACGGGTTCACGATCCCGCCGCGGGTCACGGTGCGGAACGCGCTCGACGTGCTCCGGCATCCCGGCTGGACGCGCCGCGTCCTCCTGGGGCCTCGGCTCACGCTGGCCAACCTGGTCGGCGCGCCCGGCGCGCCCCGGGCCGACATCGTGACCCTGGGCGGCGTGGCCCAGCGGCAGGTCGACGCGTCCGTCTCCTGGGCGGACCTGGCGTGGTTCCGGTCGCTCTGGAGCGGGCCGCTCGTCCTGAAGGGCGTGCTGAGCGCCGAGGACGCCCGCCGGGCGGTCGAGCACGGGGTGGACGGCCTGATCGTGTCCAACCACGGCGGGCGGCAGCTCGACTCCGCGCCGGCGGCGCTGGAGGTGCTGCCGGAGATCGCCGACGCGGTCGGCGACCGTGCCGAGGTGCTGATGGACGGGGGCGTCCGGCGCGGCGCCGACGTGGTGAAGGCGCTCGCCCTCGGCGCACGCGCCGTCCTCGTCGGGCGCCCGTACCTCTACGGGCTCGCGGCGGGCGGCGGGGCCGGCGTCCGGCGGGTCCTCGAGCTCCTGAAGGGCGAGATCGACCACGCGCTGGCGCTGGTCGGCGTCCCGCGCGTCGGCGAGCTGGACCGCTCCGTGGTGCGGTGGCCGGGAGACTCCGGCGCGCGGTCCGAGCGCGCCGGCTGACCGGCCTCGATGCCTGACCGCCGCCGGGCGACCGGCTGGCCCCGGCCGGGCGCCGGACGCGGGGCCCGCCTCGCGCTCCGGCCGGAGCCGGCGTCCACCGCCGCCCGGCCGGCGGTCGGCGCGCGGCCGGCCTGACGCGTGCGGGTCGACATCCGCGTCCCGGTCGGGCGGCCGCTCCCCGAGGTCGCCGCGCTGATCGCCCGCTGCGAGGCCGCCGGGTTCGACGGCGTCGGGGTCCACGATCATCCGCACAGCGGTCGCGACGCCTACGTCGCGCTCGCGCTGGCCGCGGCGCGGACCCGCCGGCTCCGCCTCTATCCCGCGACCTCCAGCCCGGTCGTCCGTCATCCCGTGCTCCTGGCCGCGCTCGCCCAGAGCCTCCACGAGGTGGCGCCCGGCCGCATCGCCCTGACGATCGCCCCGGGGTTCCTGGGCGTGCGGAGCCTCGGCCGGCGGCGCGCCGCGCTCGGCACGATGCGCGAGGCGGTCGTCGCGATCCGCCGGCTCCTGGCGGGGGAGGCGATCGCCGTCGGCGAGGGGTCGACCCGGCTGCGCAACGTTGCGGCGCCTCCGCCGCCGGTGTACCTGCTCGCCGCCGGGCCGCGCATGGTCGAGCTGGCGGGCGAGGTGGCGGACGGCGCCCTCCTGATGGTCGGCCTCCATCGGGACGCCGTCGCCGCCGCCCGGCGGCACCTCGCCGCCGGCGCCCGCCGCGCCGGTCGGTCGCTCGACGGGTTCCGCACCATCTTCATCACCACGATCGGGCTCGACGACGGCTCGGGGGCGGCCCGGGAATGGCCCAGGCGGTGGTTCGCTCCCGGCCAGCCCTGGCTCGTCTACCCGAGCGCGGGGAATCTGTACTGGCTGCGGCAGGCGGGGCTGCCGCTCCCGGACACCCCGGTCCCCGAGGCGCTCGGCCCCGAGCTGGCCGCGGACGTGTGCGACGCCTTCGGGCTGTTCGGGACGGCCGAGGCGTGCGCGGACCGGCTGCTCCGCGCCCGCGACGAGGCGGGAGTCGAGCACGTGTTCCTGTTCCCCGCCCACACGCTCGAGGGCGGGTACGAGATGCCGGAGCGCGAGATCGAGGCGTTCGCGCGCGTGATCCGCCCGCGACTTTCGTCGCGGCCCGCCTGAGCGGGCGGGGGGGCGGGCCGGTCGTCGGGCGCGCGGCTATCCGGTCCGGAAGCGGTCGGTCGCCTGGACGAGCCGGTCGACGGTGCCGGGCTCCATCGCCGAGTGCCCGGCGTCGGGCACCACGTGGAACTCGGCCTCCGGCCAGCGGCGGTGGAGCTCCCAGGCCGAGACCATCGGGCAGACGACGTCGTAGCGGCCCTGCACGATGACCGCCGGCACGTGGCGGATGCGGTCCACGTCGTCCAGGAGCTGGTCCGGGTGCCGGAGGAACGAGCCGTGGACGAAGTAGTGGCACTCGATGCGCGCGAACGCCTCGGCGAACGCCTCGCCCGCGAAGCGCGCGATCAGCGTCGGGTCCGGCCGGAGCCGGCTGGTCGAACCCTCCCACACGCTCCACGCCCGCGCCGCGCGGGCGCGGAGCGCCGGGTCGGGATCGGTCAGCCGGCGGTAGTAGGCGGCGACCAGGTCGTGCCGCTCGGCGGGCGGGATCGGCTCGAGGAACGCCTCCCAGGCGTCCGGGAAGATGAAGCTGGCGCCCTCCTGGTAGAACCAGCGGATCTCGCGCGGCCGGACCAGGAAGATCCCGCGCAGGACGAGGCTCGCCACCCGGGCGGGGTGGGTCTCGGCGTAGGCGAGCGCGAGAGTGCTGCCCCACGACCCGCCGAACACGTGCCAGCGCTCGATCCCGAGCTCCTCCCGCAGCCGCTCGATGTCCGCGACCAGGTGCCAGGTCGTGTTCTCCTCAAGCGAGGCGTGCGGGCGGCTCTGGCCCGCGCCCCGCTGGTCGAAGAGCACGATCCGGTATGCGGCCGGGTCGAAGAAGCGGCGCTGGTAGGGCTCGGTGCCGCCGCCGGGCCCCCCGTGGACGAAGAGCACCGGACGGCCCCGCGGGTTCCCCGACTGCTCGTAGTAGAGCTCGTGGATCGGGGAGACCTTGAGGTAGCCCTGCTGGTACGGCTCGATCGGCGGGTACAGCTCCCGCATCGGCCGCCTACCGCTCGAGCCGCTTGAGGTACTGCGCGACGAAGTCGAAGTCGACCAGCCGGCAGTAGGCCTCGATGAGCCGCCGCGTCACCGGCCCGGGCACCGCCCCCTGGCCGATCTCAGCCCCGTTGACGCTCCGGACCGGACAGATGCAGAGGCTGGTCGAGGTCAGGAACGCCTCGTCGGCGTTGTAGGCGTCGAACAGGTCCAGGTCCTGCTCGTGGACGGAGATCCCCAGCTCGCGGGCGAGCTCGACCACCGTCTCCCGGCTGATCCCGGCGAGGACCATCTGGGCGCGCGGGGTGTGGAGGGCGCCGTCGCGGACGAGGAAGATGTTGCTCCCGATCCCCTCGGCGAGGTTCCCCTGGCCGTCGAGCAGGATGGCCCACGCCTGCGGGTCGCGGGCCTTGGCCTCGAGGTCGCCCATGATGACGTTCAGGTAGTTGTTCGTCTTCGTCCGCGGGGAGAGGGCGTCGGGGGTCGCCCGGCGGACCGACGGCACCACGACCCGGATCCCGTCACGGTAGAGGGCCGCCCGCTCGCGGAGCGGCAGCGGCAGGCACTCGACGATGACGGTCGGCCCGTCCTGGCCGAAGACCGCCCGGTCCGCGGGATCGAGGCCGCGGGTGACCCGCTGGGTGACCCAGTAGTCCTCGTCCGGCTCCAGGAGCGGCAGGTTGCGGCGCACGACCTCCTCGGTGGCGGCCCGCATCGTCGCGACCGGCACCCCCGGGTCGATCCGCAGGTACCGGAGCGACCGGTACAGCCGCTCGAGGTGCTGGTCCAGCTTGAAGATGCGATGGCCGAAGGTCCGGGTGGTGTCGAACACCGCGTCGCCGTACTTGAAGCCGCGGTCCCGGAACGGGACGCGCACCTCGCGCTCCGCCACGATCTGCCCGTTGAAGTAGGCCACTCGCTCCCGCGCCGGCTGGGGCATGTCGTCCTCCGTGGTCTCGGGGTATTGCCAGCGAGCCTAGCGGACCTCGCGGGGGGGGTCAACGCGGGCCGGCCCGCGCGCGGCCGATCCGCTCGAACGCCGATGGCGGCGGGCTGGTGAAGACCGCGGGCCGGCCGGAGACGGGGTGGCGGAACGCCAGGCGCGCGGCGTGCAGGGCGATGCGCCCCAGCGGGTCGCGCCGCGCGCCGTGCGGGCGATCGCCGAGGATCGGGTGCCCGAGGGCCGCGAGCTGCACCCGGATCTGGTGCCGCCGGCCGGTACCGAGCGTCAGGGCGAGCACCGTGACGTCGCCCCGCCGCTCGAGGACCCGGTAGTGCGTGACGGCGGTGCGGGCCCGGCTGCTCCCGGCCGCGCGGGGCGCCCGGGCGGGGCGCACGCGGAGCGAGCGGTCCTCGACCAGGACGTCGCGCAGCGTGCCCTCGGCCGCCGCCACCGCGCCCTCGACGACCGCGACGTAGCCGCGCTCGACCCGGCCCGCGGCGAAGTCGGCCTGGAGACGCCGCTTGGCGGCGAGCGCCTTCGCGACCACCAGGAGCCCCGACGTCTCCCGATCCAGGCGGTGCACGATGAACGGGCGCCGGGCGGGACGCCCGGCCGCCAGGTAGCGCCAGACGAGGTGGTACGCGGTCCGCTCCCGCTCGTGGATGGTGGCGATCGTGAGGAGCCCGGCCGGCTTCTCGATCACGAGGAGGGCCTCGTCCTCGTGCACCAGCCGGAGCGGAGGGGCCAGGGCGGGGGGCGGCGGGGCTCCCAGCGCCACCGGCTCGTCGGTCGGGGCCGGCGTCCGCGGGTCGCGGACCACCCGGCCGCCCAGCCGCACCCGCCCCGCGGCCAGCCACGCCCGCAGCCGCCGCCCCGAGGAGTCGGGGAACGCGCTCCGGAGCCGCTCCAGGATGGTCGGCCGCGCGCCGCTGTCCACCGCCGCCTCGGTCCGGCGGGCTACTCGGCCGAGAGGCGGCGCCCCAGCCGCTGCTCGAGGACGCGCGTCACCGCCGAGAAGTCCTCCCCCCCGAGCCCGGCCCGGAGCGCCGCGCCGTAGGCGGCGAGCGCCTCGCGCAGGATCGGCAGCCGGGGGAGGAGGTCCCCGGCCATCTCGCTCGCGAGGGTCACGTCCTTGTGCATGAGCGCGAGCGTGAACGTCGGGGTGTAGTCGCCGCCCAGGATCCGGCGGACGCGCCGGTCGAAGTACGTCGAGTACGCCATCCCGCC
>DASRDR010000162.1:0-6763 GCA_035652475.1 Candidatus Methylomirabilota bacterium
GGCGGGATGACGTCGGCCGCCCACGAGGCGGCCGACATCGACGCGACCGTCGGGGCGTTCGACGACCTGCTCCGGGAGCTCGTCGAGCAGCGGGCGCTGCGCCGGACCGATCGCGGGTAGGTCGAGCGCGACCGGACCGGCGTCCGCCGGCGCGCGCGGCCCCGCGGCGCGGCGAGCGGGGACCGCCGGGGCCATCGCTGAAGCCGGGGGGCGGCCCCGATCTGGGTAACGCTGGGGCGGCGGCACACTCGCCGCCATCCACGGCCCGTGCGCGAACAGACATCCCCGGCGGTCCCGGTCGCCCGGGGGGCCTCGGCGACGGTCCCGCGCCGACGATCCCGGAGGGGTCACCGGGGCCCCGGCCCCGGCCGGAGCGGGCCCACGTGGTAGCCTGGGAACCGGGCCGGCCGTCGGCTGGCCCGCGCGCGCCGTGAGTCACCGGGCGCGCCGGGAGGGCCCATCGTGGGGGACGCCGACAGCACATACCGGACCGGCTTCGCACTGGACTCCGACCCCG
This sequence comes from Candidatus Methylomirabilota bacterium, assembly GCA_035652475.1. Classification (GTDB taxonomy): domain Bacteria; phylum Methylomirabilota; class Methylomirabilia; order Rokubacteriales; family DASRDR01; genus DASRDR01. Next base: position 518 of record DASRDR010000162.1, read on the forward strand.
TCGATCTGCCGTTCCGGCGGGAGCTGAGCCTCGGTCCGCTCATCGCAGCCTGGGAGCGGGTCGCCCGCCAGGACGCCGGGCTCCAGGCCGAGATGGCGCGGACGGTCCTGGCGGGCCTCGAGCGCGCCCCCGAGCTGCGCCACCCGATCGACGACCCCGCGGTGCTCGACCGGCACGCCGACCTGGTGGGCGCGCTCATGGCCGAGGTCTTCGCGCCCGCCGCGCGCGAGGACGCGCTCGGGGCGGCGATCCCGCCGTTCGAGCTGCGGGCGTTCTTCGCGACGCCGCCCTTCCGGCGGCTCCTCACCGACGGGGGCGGCGCCCTTCGCGCCCGCGTGAACCTCGACCCGCAGGCGTACGCGACCGGGCGGCTGCTCCACGCGTTCAGCGCGGTGCTCGCCCGGTTCCACGGCCTGGAGCTCGAGCTGGATTACCCCATCATCTTCACCGCCGAGGACCCGGACACCGGGCTCGAGCGCCACGTCCGGATCCGCTACGACACGCGGTTCCTCGAGATCCGCGCCGCGCGCCCGGTTCGTCCGCTCTCGCCCGAGGCGCGGGCGCGCGCGCAGGCGCGGGCGACCGACGTCGGGGCGCTCGGGGAGCTCGTGCGGCTGGAGGACTTCGTGTTCTCCGGCTTCGTCGTCGTCCGCGCGTTCGACGTCACCGACCAGGAGGTGCTCGCGGCGCTCGGCCGGGAGCTCATCGACCGGGCGACGATCGTCTCCGACGAGCGCTTCCGCGGGCTCCAGCAGAAGCTCCGGTCGCTGTTCCGGCGGCCCGATCTCCGGCTCGGGCTGGCCGCGTTCCAGGGCCCGCGGGTGCTGATCCTGAACTACGGGTGCCGCCTCGAGCACGGCTGCATCTTCGCCGACTCGGAGCACCGGCTCATGAGCGACTTCGCCGGGTCGATCTACCAGCGGGCGGTCACCGCCGGCACCCCGCTCCTGGTGGAGGACCTGGAGGGCGAGCCGGGGCGCACGAAGGTGGAGGATGCGCTGCTGGATCTCGGGCTCCGCAACGTCGTCGTGGCGCCGCTGGTCTACCAGGACCGGCCGATCGGGACCCTCGAGCTGGGCTCGCCGACGCCGGGGGGCCTGGGCCCGATGGCCGTGCTGAAGCTGCGCCAGGTCCTGCCGCTCTTCGCGATGGCGGTGCGGCGCACCCTGGACGAGCTGGAGGGGCGGGTGCAGGCCGTGATCAAGGAGCAGTGCACCGCCATCCACCCCTCGGTCGAGTGGCGGTTCCGGCGCGCGGTCCTCGACGCCATCGAGCAGCGGCGCGAGGGCGACGTCACCGAGCTCGAGCCGATCGTGTTCCGGGACGTCCACCCGCTGTACGCCGCGACCGACATCCGCGGCTCCTCGGTCCAGCGGAACCTCGCCGTCCAGGCCGACCTCGGCGCCCAGCTCCGGCTGGCCCTCGCCGTCGTCGAGACCGCGGCGGCCGCCCGGCGGCTGCCGGCCCTCGACGAGGTCGCCTACCGCATCGGCCGGCACGCCGCCCGGCTCGAGCGCGGCCTGGCGTCCGGCGACGAGGCCCTCGTGCTGTCGTTCCTCCGCCAGCACGTCGAGCCGCTCTTCGAGCACCTGGCGGGGTTCGCGCCGGCGGTGCGGGAGCGGATCGACGCGTACCGGGCCGCGCTCGACCCGGCGGCCGGCTCGGTCTACCGGCAGCGGCGGGCGTACGAGACCAGCGTGACGACGGTGGCCGACACCATCTCGGCGTACCTGGACGCCGAGGAGGACGTCGCGCAGGCGATGTTCCCGCATTACTTCGAGCGCCAGCGCACCGACGGTGTCGACTACACGATCTACGTCGGCGGGAGCCTGGTGGAGAGCGGCGAGTTCGATGAGCTCTACCTCCGCAACCTGCGGCTCTGGCAGCTCATGGTGGCGTGCGGCATCGCCCGCCGGACCGAGGCGGTGCGGGCGGGGCTCCCGGTGCCCCTCGAGACCACGCACCTGATCCTGGCCCATCACGCCCCGCTCTCGATCCGGTTCCGGTTCGACGAGAAGCGGTTCGACGTCGAGGGCGCCTACGACATCCGGTACGAGGTCATCAAGAAGCGGATCGACAAGGCGGTGGTGCAGGGGACCGGGGAGCGCGTGACCCAGCCCGGGCGGATCGCCATCGTCTACTCGCAGCCCGGCGAGGGCGTCGAGTACCGCGGGTATCTCGAGTACCTGGCGGCGCGCGGTTACCTCCGCGGCGAGGTCGAGGAGCTGGCGCTCGACGAGCTCCAGGGGGTGCAGGGTCTCCGCGCCCTCCGGGTCGCCGTCGACCTGAGCGCCCCGGCCGCCGCCGGCGGGGCGGCCGCCCGCGAGGCCCACGCCGCGGCCCACGCCCGCTGAGGGCCGTCGGGCGTCGGGCGGCCCTCCGGCGGCCGCCGCCCGCCGCGCGTCACGCCGGCGCGGACCGCCTTCCGGCTGGTCGGCCGGTCGGCAGCCCGTGGCGACGGCCCGGACGCCAGCCGCCTCCCGTTCCGGCTGCTGCCGTGGTCGCGGGCGTCGCCGGCGCCCGATCCCGCGGGCCGGCCCTGCCCGGGCGGTGGCCGGGGCGCCGTGCCGTTCGCGACGGGGTCAGTCGACGATGAACAGGCGCGCGCCGGTGCGGGTCGACGAGCGGTGGGCATCCGCGTCGTCGGCGACCTGGTAGCTCATCCCGGGACGGAGCAGGAAGCGTCGCCCGTCCTGGAGTTCGGTCTCGAGCTCGCCCTCCAGCACCAGCAGGACGTGCCCCTTCCGGCACCAGTGGTCCGCCCGGTAGCCCGGGGAGTACTCCACCATGCGGACCCGGATCCCCCCGACCTCGAGGGTGCGCGAGGTGGCGTGGCCCGTCTCGCCGGGGCGGCGGGTCGGCGCGATCCCGCTCCAGTCCGTCGTGTGGAAGGGGATGCCCGAGAGCTGCATGGTGGCGCGCGCGCTCAGGCGAGCGTGGCGCGGATCGCCGCGACGACGTCCTCCTTGGCCGGGATCGTCGCGCGCTCGAGGTTGTCGTTGTAGGGCATCGGCACCGGCCGGGCCGCGACGCGGACGATCGGCGCGTCGAGCTCGTCGAGCGCCCGCTCGCTGACCAGGGCCGCCACCTCCGCCCCGAACCCGCCCCGCTTGACCGCCTCGTGGGCGATCACCAGCCGGTGCGTCTTCGCGACCGACTCCAGGATCGCCGTCTCGTCGAGCGGCGCCAGCGTGCGGGGGTCGATGACCTCCACGCTCACGCCCTCCCTCTCGAGCTCGGCGGCAGCCTGCAGCGCGCGGCTCACCATGGCGAGCGTGGCGACGACCGTCACGTCGCGCCCGGCGCGCTTGACGTCGGCCTTGCCGATCGGGATCGCGTACGGCTCCTCCGGCACCTCGCCCTTCACGGGATAGAGCGCCTTGTGCTCGAGGAAGATGACCGGGTTGTCGTCCCGGATGGCGGCGGTCAGGAGGCCCTTGGCGTCGTACGGGGTCGAGGGGGCGATCACGACCAGGCCCGGGACGTGGGTGAACCACGCCTCGAGGCTCTGGGAGTGCTGGGCCGCCAGGCGGATCCCCCCGCCCTGGGGACCGCGGATCACCAGGGGCACGGTCGGCGTGCCGCCGAGCATGTAGCGGAACTTCGCCGCCTGGTTCACGACCTGGTCCATCGTCATCGCGATGAAGTCCCAGATCTGGATCTCCACCACCGGCCGCATGCCGGCCACCGCGGCCCCGACCCCCGCGCCGACGAACGTCGCCTCGGAGATCGGCGTGTCGCGGACGCGGTCCTCTCCGAACCGGTCGCGCAGCCCGCGGGTGACCTGGAAGATCCCGCCGATGAGCCCGACGTCCTCCCCCATGACGAACACGCGGCGGTCCCGGGCCATCTCCTGGTGCAGCGCCTCGTTGAGCGCCTCGTGCATGGCGAGCTGGCGCGCGGTCCGGCTCCGCGGCTCCTCGGCGGGGGGATGCGGCGCGTACACCGCGCCCTCCATGAGCTCGACGGTCGGCTCCGGGCCGGCGAGGCCGAACCGCACCGCCGCATCCAGCTCCACCTCGACGGCCTGCTCCAGCTCCTTGAGCCGCATCGGGGTCAGCACCTTCCGCTCGACGACCGTGTGGCCGAAGCGGGCGATCGGATCCCGCTCGATCCACTCGCGCTCCTCCTCCTTGGTGCGGTAGTCGGGGAGGTTCGCCCGCATGCTGTGGCCGCCCCACCGGTAGGTCACCGCCTCGATGAACGTGGGGCCCTCGCCGCGGCGCGCGCGGGCGACCGCCTCCCGGGCCGCCTCGTGGACGGCCAGCACGTCGTTGCCGTCGACGCGGGCGTGGGGGATGTCGTACCCCGCCGCCCGGCGGGCGATCTCGCCGGCGGTCGTGCGGCGGGTGTCCGTGGAGAGCGCGTACTTGTTGTTCTCGCAGAGGAACACGAACGGGAGCTTCCACACCGCCGCGAGGTTCATCGTCTCGTGGACCACGCCCTGGTTGGCCCCGCCGTCGCCGAAGAACGTGAGGGCCACCCGGTCGGTTCCCTGGAGCTTGGCGGCCAGCGCGGCGCCGGCTCCGATCGGCACCCCGGCCGCCACGATGCCGTTGCACCCGAGGATGTTCAGATCCAGCGCGGCGATGTGCATGGAGCCGCCGAGCCCGCGGCAGTATCCGGTCTCGCGCCCCATGAGCTCGGCCATCATGCGGTCCATCCGGGCGCCCTTGGCGATGGTGTGGCCGTGGCCCCGGTGATTGGACACGATGTAGTCGTCGGTCCGGAGGGCGGCGCAGGCGCCGGCCGCCACCGCCTCCTGCCCCACGTAGCTGTGGGCGGTGCCCTTGACCACGCCCTGCTGGAAGAGCTCGGCGACCTTCTCGTCGAAGCGCCGGATCTTCACCATCGTCGTGTAGAGCCCTTCGCAGAACTCGCCGGTGAGCTTCATGGGGGCACTCCTTCGCGCGGTCGCGGGACGGGCGGGCGCGCGACCGGGCGCGCGCGGCGCCGGATGTGGCCTGGAGCGCGGCATGCTGGCGCACATTATACGGAAGCGGACCCGAGGGGACACGCGCACCGGGGAGCCGCGGGTGGGGGGGCCGCTGATTGACAGGCCGGGGGCGCTGCGCTACCGTCCATCACGCTCCGCCGCGCCCGGGCTCGGGGCGTGGCGGCGCTCGGCCGACACGCGACGCCCCTGCCGATCCAGGCGATCGCGCGTCGACCACGCGCGCCGCTCCGGGCGACCCAGGCGGACGGCGCGCGCACCGGGCTGGGCGGAGGCCGGGTCTCCGGCGAAGAAGGTGCTCCTCATGAAGCGCGCGCTCTGTCTCGCGGTCGCCGCCGTGCTGGTCATGGCTGGCGCGGGGCTGTCGCGGGTCGCGACCGGCCAGCCTGCCGCCGGCAAGACCCTGATCATGGCCCTGGACCAGTCCGACGTGAAGACGCTCGATCCCGGGCGCGAGTTCGAGTTCGGGGCGGCGTTCGTCGACCTCAACGCCTACGACACGCTGGTGGCCCACAAGAGCCCGAAGGAGCTCAACACCTTCGTGCCGGTCCTGGCGACGGAGTGGAAGATCTCGCCGGACGGCAAGGAGTACACGTTCAAGCTCCGCCCGAACGTCAAGCACGCCAGCGGCAACCCGTTCACCGCCGAGGACGTCAAGTTCAGCCTGACCCGCCTCAAGAACCTGAAGGGCAATCCCGGCTGGATGATGGACCCGCTGAAGGAGGTCGTCGTCGTCGACCCGATGACGGTCAAGACCGTCCTCAACGACTCGTTCGCCGACTGGCTGGCGGTGCTGTCCGGCCCGAACTCGGCGATCATGGACGCGAAGCTCGCCCGGGAGCACGGCGCCAGCGACTCGCCGACGGCCGACAAGGACGACAAGGCGGAGGAGTGGCTCAACCAGAACTCGGCCGGCGGCGGCCCCTTCGTGCTGAAGGGGTGGCAGAAGAACAACGTGATCATCATGGAGCGGAACCCGAACTACTGGCGGGGCCCGGCGAAGATCGCCAAGATCGAGGTGCGGGACGTGCCCTCGCCGGCCACCCAGAAGCTCCAGGTCGAGAACGGGGACGTCGACGTCGCGGTGAACGTCACCCCCGACCTCACCGCGTCGATGCGCAACAACAAGAACGTCCGGATCCTGATCGGGCAGTCGCTCGACAACATGTACATGGGCATGACGGTGGATCCGGCGCTCCACCCCGCGCTCGCGAAGAAGGAGGTCCGGCAGGCGATCCGGCACGCGGTCGACCGCGCGGGGATCATCAAGCTCACGAACAACCGCGCGGTCA
>DASRDR010000163.1:0-20837 GCA_035652475.1 Candidatus Methylomirabilota bacterium
CCCTCCTCTCTCCGTGAGGGACCTTCTGGCACGAGCCGGTGCACCTCGTGGGGCAGGCGATCGCAGATGGCGTCGGCCGATGCGGGCGAGTACTTCCCGGCGGCGACCGGGCGGCGAGGCCCGGGACGCCATCTCGCGCGATCTCGAGCGACGCGGCATCGGAGCGGCTCTGGCCGAAGGTCGGGACGCCGTGGCGGCGGCGTCTCGAGGTCACCGCGAACCTCGACGAACTCACACGCGCTTTTGTGGTGTCCCCGACGGGATTCGAACCCGTGTTTCCAGATTGAAAATCTGGGGTCCTGGGCCAGGCTAGACGACGGGGACGTGCGCTAAGTGTCCGCCACGCAAGGCTAGCACAACCAACCGGCCGGCCCAAGCCCGGCCGGCGCCGGAAGTGGCGGGACTCCTGGTGGCCCCGCAGGCCGGACGACCGCCCATGACGAGGTCTCGGCCGACCCGCGGGGCCCCGCCCCCGGGCTCCCTCGACGGCCCGCCGGCGATCGGCCTTGCCGGAAGGTCGCGAGCTTCCGGCCCCCTCGGCCAGGTCCTGCTCGGCGACGACGGCGTTGCCGCGGCAGACACTCTCGGTCTCGTGCCCGGTCAGCTTCATGGCCACCGCCCGCGAGACGCCCGCGCGCTCGCGGAATGATCATCATCCGGCGGACCTCCTGCGGCGCTGGCGCCGGGACGGCTTCCTGCCGGATCCAGGCGCCGCCGGGATGGCCCGGCAGGCGGCGAGGCGCCGAGATGCCGGTGCCCGGAGCGTCCAGGAGACCCATGGATCGGGCCGCGGTACCGCTGCATTCTGCAGCGCCCGTGACGGTGCCGGGCGGCAGCCGGAGTTCGGCCCCGGGCGGGCTCCGCCTCCGGTCCACCCGCATCCCCCGGCCCCTCCAGCACCCGACAAGCACGGGCGGCGCCCGCCGCCGCGCCGCCGGCAGCCGGGCGGTCCGCGCAGCGGGCCCGCCCCTCCCGGAGCGCGGCCCGACCCGTCACGGCGCCAGGGATCCCAGCTCCGGCAGCAGCGGGGCGAGCCGACCCGCGAATCCGGCGAGGAAGGCGTCGCGGCCGAACGTCCGGGCGCGGGCCTGCCCCGCGGCGGCCAGCCGGCTCCGCACGCGCTCGTCCGTCATCAGCAGGCGCGTGTACCGGCACAGCTCCTCGAGGGTGCGCCACCGGAATCCCGTCCGCTCGTGCTCCACGATCTCCCGCGGCCCCCCCCCCGCATCGAACACGACCGGGACGCATCCGGCCGCCATCGCCTCCACTGTCACGATGCCGAAGTGCTCCGCGCGGTTGGGGTCGCGCTCGAGATCCTCGCCGAAGCCCGCCGCGTGCCAGAAGATGCTCGCCTCCCCGCGCAGCCGGCGCAGCGTGGGGCGATCCACGTCCGGCCGGACATCGACGTCGAGTCCCTCCGCGAGCGCCCGGATCACCCGGAGATAGCGCACACCGCGCCCCGAGCGCTCCGCGCTCCCCCCGCTCGCGTAGCGCCAGCCCCGCGCCCCGTCGGCCGCCAGCGCTCGGTACGCCGCGAGCATCTCCGCCTGCTTCTTCCCCGGCTGAATCGGCCCACGCTCAGGATGAGGGGCCGCTTCGCGCTCGGCGCCGCCGGCAGCTCCAGGGGCGAGTAGAGCCGATCGCAGGACAGGCCCCAGCATCGACGGCGTCCACTCCCGCGTGTAGTCCGAATTCGCGACGACGACCTGGTAGGTGCGCGGCGAGGCGCGCCACCGCACGCGGTCGAGCGCGTCCTCGATCCGACGAACTCCCCGGCGCCAGCGCGGCCCCCCGTCACGGTCTCGCAGCGGGAACAGAACACGCAGGACGTTCACGCGCGCGTGGCCGGGTGGCGGCCACCCGTACGCGAGCGCGATGAACAGATCGTAGCCACGGCTGAGCTCCGCCGGTCGAAGCCGCGTCCGGGTCCGGTCGACGTACCGGAGACGCACGCCGTCGAGGCCGACGCCGGAGAATGCCTCGAGCCGCGGCACGGTCAACCCCCCCGCAGGGGCCGCGTGATGCACGATCTCGACGCGATGGCGCCGCGCGAGGGCTCCCGCGAGGACGGCGATGGTGTACGAGGCTCCGCCCAGGCCGGTGCCCGACGGCTGGTTGTAGATGCCGACGTTCACGGGGGCGGGTCGGGTGGCGCCGCCCCGTTCCCGGCGCACCGCCGCGCCCACCGCACGCGAAAGTCCCCGCGGCCGAGATCCAGCACGAGCTGATCCCCACGGGCCTCGGTGGCAACCGCGGCCGCGTCGGGCCCGACGTCCACGTCGGCCAGGAGCTCCGCCACCGTGTCACAGCGGACGACCGCCGGCAGGCGAGCTCGGCCCATTCCCGTTCCGTGGCGTCCCGGGCCAGGACCCGCACGGCGCCGCCGCCGGCCGCGAGCCGGCGCACCAGCTCGACCATCGGGCTGCCTCGAAGACTCGCGGCCTCCGGCTTGAACGCCAGGCCCGCGACACCGACGCGCCGGTGGCCCAGCAGGCGCCGTGGGTCTCGGTGGGTCTGTGTCGGCCGTGGGGGTCTCGATGCTCTCCGAGGCGCGGGCGATCTGCCGGGCGTTCGAGGGCAAGATCGCGGACAGGAGCGGCAAGTCCCAGCCGGCGTGCCGGCCGGCCGCCCCGAGCGCCGCGAGGTCCTTCTCGAGACAGGGCCCGCCGAAGGCGAACCCGGGACGGAGATACGCCGGACCGACGTTGAGCTTCCGGTCCAGGGCGAAGACGCGCATGATCTCCGTGGCATCGGCCGCGAGCGCGGCGCACAGGTCGGCGACCTCGTTGGCGAAGGCCACCTTCAGCGCATGGAAGGCGTTGCTGACACACTTGACCATCTCGGCTGTCCCGAGATCGGTCCGGACGAACGGGGCATCCAGCCAGCCGTAGAGCGCGCGCACCACGGCCGCCGCCTCGTCCCCGTCGCAGCCAGCCAGGATGAAGGGCGGCGCCTCGGCATCGGTCAGCGCCGAGCCCGCACGCAGGAACTCCGGATTCACGGCCACGCGCACCCGCGATCCCGACCGGGCCGCGCCGAGCGCCGGACGGAGCACGCCTTCCGTCGTGCCCGGCATGACCGTGCTCCGGAGGACGACCGTGCAGGGCCGATCCGCGCGGGCCACGACGGGGCCGATCAGCTCGCCGACCGCGCGCACGGCGCCGATGTCCAGCCCGCCGCCCGGCTGTGGCGGCGTGGCCACACAGATCAGCGCGACATCCGACGCGGCGGCGGCAGCCGCGCCATCCTCGGTGGCGCGGAGCCGCCCCCGGCTCACCATCGCGGTGATGAGCGAAATGAGACCCGGCTCGGCCACGGGCGCCGCCCCGGCCCGCACCATCGCCACGCGGGCCGGCTCACGTCGACGCCGATCACGTCGTGGCCCGCCCGAGCGAGACATGCGGCGGTCACGCACCCCACGTGCCCGAGGCCGAAGACACTAACTAACTCGCACGCGGGCGGGCTCCCGTCGGCTCCGTGCCGTCGCCGCGCGCGATCGCGAGCGGGGGCGACGAGCGGGGAGCACGACGCCCGAGGTGACGGCGCGCCAGGCGCAACTGGCTCCGGATCCGGAGCGTCATCACCCGCGCGAGCGCGCGGGCGCCCTCCTGGCGCCACACCCGGCGCACCGCGTGCATCCCCCAGATCAGGAGGCCCCGTCGCGCCGGGCTCGGCCGCGACCCGCTCGGGGGCGCGGACGCGCGAGAGCCCGCCCGGGCCTCCGCATCCCGGGCCCGCGCCCACACCGGACCGGCTCCGGCGCACAGCACGCGATAGAGCGCGCCGACCTCGGCGGGCATCGCTGCCTCGGCACCGGCAGGCGCCCCGCCGTGAACGCGGCGGCGCGGGGACACGGTCGCGACAGCATGGGCGAGCCGGCGGGCGTCGACGGTGAGGCCCAGCGCTTCCACGACCCGCTCGAGCTCGGCCGCCGCGTCATGGAGATACGCCTCGTGGTGCGTCACCACGAGGTGGTCGCGTGGGACACTCGCCAGCGCGTGAGAGTTGTAGGTCAGCCACAGCGCCCAGCCGGCGGGGCCGACGACTTGCCGGCGCCGCCACAGCGACGCCATGACCTCCCGCGGATCCCGGAGGCAGAGGACGACCCGCAGGTCCGGCATCATCTCGCGCCAGAAGGGCAGGGTCAGCGAGTTCCGGGGGTCCTTCCAGAACCAGGGCCTGTCGGATCCGAACCGTCCGACCAAGGCGGCCGCCTCGCGCCGGAGGGAGGCCAGCCGGCGGTCCCCGGTCCAACCCGGACGGAGGACGGGTGGCCGGTCCCAGGTACCGCCGAACCTCGCGAGGATCTCGTCGTTGAGCCGGAGGAATCGCAGGTTCTCGCCGAATCCCTCGGGGTTGTCGGGAGCCGGGACGACCAGCTCGCTCGGCGGCCCGCCATCCAGCCCGCTCGCGGCGAGCAGGCGGGCGACGAGCGACGTCCCCGATCGATGCATCCCGGCGACGCAGACCGGCATCAGCGCCTCATCGCCTGGGCGCGAGCGCCTCGGCGTCCGCCCAGTGGGCGAGATCGCGGTCGAGCATCCGGCCGAGCCGCACGATGTCTGGCCGGAACTCCGCCTGGAGCTCGCGGCGCAGCGCCTCCGGCATGGGGGGGCGCGGGGCAACGCGGCTGTTGAGCCGGCGCAGGGCCGCGAGGAGGCGCGTCCGCGCCGGGCGACTCAGCGCGGCGCGCCCGAGGACGCGGACCACCCGGGGGGGGTCGTGGAACGCCCGCGCCAGCCACGCGCTGCGGATCCGGCGGCTCGGGTTCTCCGGCCGCAGGCCGGCCACCGGGCGGGGCGTCACCCCGAGGAACCTCGCGGTGGCCGCGTAGACGGCTGCCGCATCGGCCACGAGGTCATCGAACACGATCACGTGCACACGCTCCCGCCCGAAGGTCTCGAAGTACCGCATCAGCTGGTCCGGATAGTGCGCCACCGCACGGTACAGGCCAGCGTCCACCAGGCCCCGACGGGGCGGATCGAGGCCCTGCCGGCGCCGCGGCTCCGCCCGCAGCGCCGCCGCGAACTCCCGGATGGGCTCGCTACCCTGGACGACTCGCTCGGCGTGAAGCGCGTACATGAGATCGACGGGGTTCCGGAGCATGACGACGATGCGGGCCGCCGCGCTGAAGCGCTTGATCTCGAGAGCCGCCCGCGTCGAATAGAGATACCACACCGACGCCTCTCCGACGCAGCGCTCGTTCCGCGCGCCGGCGAAGTACCCGAGGTACTCCCGCTCGCTGAGGGGCGGCCGATCCACGAAGCGCAGATCGGTCCCGAAGAAGTGGGCCTCCTTCAGCGGCGACATGAAGACCTCGGGGTGGCGCCGGAGGTAGGTGTACAGCGCGGTGGTGCCGCACTTCGGCGCCCCGACGACGAACAGATCGGGATGTCTCATCGCCGGTGCGGGGATCGGGCCGCCTGACGGCCTCCCGAGGGTCCGGCCGTGTCGAGCGGACGCGGCGTCCCGCCGGGCGTGGACGGCGGCCCGGCGCGCCGGACGAGCGCAGCGAACAGCTCACGGTAGCGCGTCGCGGTCTCGCGCCAGGTGAACCGTCGGGCCCGGGCGAGGCCTCGCTCGCGGAGCGCGTCCCGCATCGCCGGCGCCTCCAGCCGTCGCATGGCGTCGGCGATCGCCGCCGCGGAGCGCGGATCCACCAGGAGCGCTGCGTCCCCCGCGACCTCCGGGCAGGCCGTCTCGCTCGACGTGATGACGGGGCAGCCACAGGCCATGGCCTCGAGGATCGGGTGCCCGAACGTCTCGTGGAGCGACGGAAAGACGAGCGCCCGCGCGCCGCGATACCACCCCGCCAGCTCCGCGGGGGTGACGGTCTCCCGGACCAGACGCAGCCCGTCGAGCCCGGCCCGGATGCTCGGGGCGCCGGGCACGATCGCGACGAGCTCGGGCCGTCTCTCCCTCGGGACCTGGGCGTACGCGGCGAGCACGGTCTCGAGGTTCTTCTTGGGCCGATACTGAGCCACGTAGAGGAGGTACGGGCGCCCGACGCGGATGGCCGGCCCCTCCGGCCGGAACGGAATCGCCGCCACGCCGGGATAGATGCGATGGAGTCGCCCCGGGGGCACGCGGAACACGCGACCGATCTCCCGCCTCCCGAAGTCCGAGACCCCCACGACCGCGTCCAGACGGGGCATCGCCCGGTGCCAGTCCTGGAGCGCCCGGCGCCGGCGCAGCCGGCCCCACAGCGCCGCCGCCCGGCTGCGCCACACCTCGTGCCACGGAAGCACCCATGCGGCGGCGCCGTGCGCCGTCACGACGACCGGCAGGCCGGCGGCCGCCGCGCACAGATGCCGCGGGCCCCGGGTCCCGGCGAGCGCCGGATCCCAGAGGAGATCGCAGCCGACCGGGGGCCCGCCGCGCGCGGGCACCGCGATCGGGGCGACGCCGAGCTCGGCGAGCTCGCGGACGATCGCGTCCCGGGCGTGCGTCAGGCTCAGCGCATCGCGGGCCCGCGTCACGACGGCGACCCTCAGGGGTCGGGCGGGGTCCGCCGCCGCGTGCCGGGCCCACACCTCGGTCATCGCACGCCCTCGGTCGGCCGGGCCGGCGCAATCCCGTCCGGGAGCGGGTCGCACACGCTCCGGTAGACGGAGGCCAGCGCCGCCGCGCACGCCGCGGGCGAGAACTCGCGCGCCATCTTCGCACGCCCGTACTCGCCCATCTGCCGGGCGCGCGCCGGCGGATCGAGGATCGCGCGGATTCGGCTCCGAAGCTCGGCGGGATCCTGGGTCTCGAGGAGATAGCCGTTCCGGCCGTCCTCGATCACGTCCGGGATGCCGCCGACGCGCGTGCCAATCACGGCGGCCCCGTGGGCACACGCTTCCATGAGCATCCGCCCCAGGGCCTCGTAGAACACGCCCGCCATGATGACGACGTCGGCCGTGGCGTAGTAGGGCCCGAGGGCCGCGTTCGGGAGCTCGCCCAGGAAGCGCACCCGCGCGTCGACCCCGAGCGCCGCGGCGTCGCGCTTGAGGGCGGACCCGTATCGTCCCTGGCCGATCACGACCAGCACGGTGTCCGGCAGCGACGGCATCACCCGCAGGACGTTCTGGACGCCCTTTTCCTCCGCGAGACGCCCTGCATAGAGAAGCACCCGCACGCCGGCGGGCAGCCCGAGCGCGGCTCGGGCATCGTCCGGGATCCGGGACGGAACGCGAAGCGGATTGTGGACCACGTGCACCCGGCTCGGGGGATGGCCCAGGCGGACGAGGTCGTGGGCGAGGCCGTGGCTGACCGGCAGGAGCCGCGCCGCTCGCCGCAGGCTTCGAGCGACGCGCGCCATGTGCGGATGGCTGTAGAGCCAGAATAGGACCGCGCGCATCTTGGTCCCCGCGCCGCCCGCCCCGCGCCAGTCCATGATCCCGCGCCACCGCTGTCGGCCGCGACAGCCGAGACAGTCGCGCCCCGCGCGGTCCCGACCCACGCCCGTCGGGCAGAAGAGGACAGGGCCGTTGACGGTCACGACGAACGGGCGCCCCGTACGCTCGGCGACTGCCGCGACGCCCACCACCGCACGACCTCCGAACGCGTGGAGGAGGTCGGGCGGCCACTCGGCGACGAATCCCTCGAGACCGCGTGCGATCTCCCGGTAGAGCCAGTCCCGCCACGCGAGCGGCGCGGCGGGCCAGAGCGGACGGATCGGCAGCCGCGTGACGGGAACCCCGTCGAGACGCTCGTCCGAGCGCGGGCGGCCCCGGACGAAGCTCAGCACCCGGACGTCGACGTCCGCGTCCACGAGCGCCTGGGCGACGAGACGGACGCTGATCGGCCCGCCGCCGATCGGCTCGGCGCTCGGCGGCTCGGGATCGCACCGCGGCGAGACGAGCAAGACCCGGCGCGGCGCGGTCACAGGCTCTCGACCTGCGGCCAGGCGTCGAGGCGTACCGCCAGCCGTCGCGACCCGACCCTCAGCCCCAGGCGCCGGGGCTCGGGCTCTGCCCCCAGGCTGGAGGACGTGTCCCCTTCCCCTCCGCCGTCCGCCTGGAGGGCATGGCAGCCGACGACGGGGAGGCGCGGTCGGACCTCGGCGTCGACCAAGTCGATGCGGACCGCTCGCCCGCGCGGATTGGTGACGGGAGGGCCAACCCGGGCCGCGATCGGCATGTCGGGCGCCGCGTGGAGGACCACGGCCGTGAGCCCGGCCGTGGGGCCGGTGGCGCGGACCCGGCCGCCCGACGGGTGGACGGCGTAGGTCCAGCCGTCGCCGACGCGGAGCGCCACGCTGACCAGGCCCCGCACCCGAAGGCGCCCGGTGAACCCGGCGGCGGCGATGCGCGTCACGACCAGCACGGTCCGGCCCACGAACAGGTACAGGCGGTCGACCGCGGCGCGGCCGTATGCGTGACGGAACAGGATCGCCGGGACCGGCCCCTCGACGGCCTCGAGTCGGCCGCGACCGAACGGGACGGCGTCGTTCACCACGGGCAGATCCGTGATCGGGCCGATCCCGGCGCCGGGAGGCGCATCGAGGATGGGCAACAGGGGCCCGTGGCCGGCGAGGCCGAGCTGGGCCAGACCCGCCACGCCGGTCCGATGCGTGCGACCACTCCACAGGTAGGAAGGCGCGCAGCCAGAGAACACCACCGCGTAGAGCGCTCCCGCCCGCACGGCGGCAAACCCTGCCTCGTCGAAGACGCGCAGGTATCCCGGCCGGTCCATCGGCAGCGGCGCCGCCGGGGCGGCGGCGTCCGCCAGCCGGGAGGCCTTCTGGAGCAGCGTGGCGACCAGCGCGTTGTAGGGCGTCTCACAGTGGTTCCAGGCGACGCGATCCGCGATGAGCGTGTTCATGGCGGTCGGCAGCATTCCATCGGGCTGCTGCCACCGCTCGAGCTGGGTCGCCAGGAGCCACGCTCCGCGCCGGAAGGCGCCCGCCTCGGTCGGCCGGGCCGCGTGGAGCCGCGCCGCCGCCTCGAAGGCGAGCACCGCGCTGGCGACATGGTAGACGTTGTGCGCGCCGCGGCCGACGTAGGCGATTTCCCCGTCGGGTGTCGTCAGCGCGAGGGACAGGGCGACGCCGTCCAGGAAGCGCTGGCGGATCTCGGGTATGTCCTGCCAGGCGAGCCCCTGGGCCAGGGACGCCAGGCTGTACTGGTGGTAGGTGAGATCGTGCGCGTCCGGATAGTGGATGTAGTTGTCCTGGATCAACCCGTCGACGGTCTGGTCGCGGCGGAGCCGGGCGAGGCATCGCGCGATCGCG
This sequence comes from Candidatus Methylomirabilota bacterium, assembly GCA_035652475.1. Lineage (GTDB taxonomy): Bacteria > Methylomirabilota > Methylomirabilia > Rokubacteriales > DASRDR01 > DASRDR01. The sequence continues at coordinate 9,218 of DASRDR010000163.1, forward strand.
GCGGGTTCCTCCGTCGATACGGCCGCCCGGGCCGTGTGCCAGTGAAACCGAAGCGCGAAGACGTTGGTCGGGTTGTACGCGCTTTCGCGGAACCGCTGGATCAGGTCGCGGCAGGCGGCCAGCTCGCCGCCGTCCAGGGCCTTGACCGGGGCGAGCAAGCTCTCGACGGTCTCGAGGAACGCAGGGTTCTTGAAGTCCGAGTGATGGGCGGCGTAGCCGGTCGCGGCGTACTGCGGGTAAACGCGGCGGACGAAGGCCAGGGCGGCCCGGGCGGCTTCGAGATACTCCGTGCGGCCGGTGCGCCGGTAGTGCCAGGCGAACGCGTAGGCCGCGTACGCGTCCGCGTAGTGATTCCCGGCCACCTGCGGCGGGAGCGGATTGCCTTCCCCGTTGAGGTGCTCGTCGTAGATGCCGCCGGCATCGTAGGCCTCGAGCTCGAGTCGGGTGCCGGACGCATCCAGCCGCCGGAGCCGCCAGGTTACGCCTTCGATCCGCGACAGCTCGAACGCCCGCCGTCGCTCGAAGGCCAGCTGACGGGCCCTGACCATCGCCCGGGCCGTCGGGCGGAGACGCCGGAGCCCGGCCTTGACGAGTCCGCGCAGCCCGCTCGCGGGCGGCCTCAGCCCGCGGAACCCGGGCAGGCCGGTGACGCGGCCGGTGAGATCCATGCGGAAGAGCTCGCCCTCCCGGATCGGCCCGCCCCGTTGTCCCGCGGTTTCCATCCACACGTCCCAGGTACGTCCCTCGGATCGCGCGACGATCCGCACCTGAACCGGGTCGGCGCGCCGCCGCAGGAGCCGGGTGGTGAGCACGCCTTCCCGGGTGCCGGCAGCAGTGCGCTCGAGGAGCACGACCGCATCGACGGCCACCACCTGGTTCCCGAACAGGAAGGCGACCACTCGGCGGGCCAGCGCTTCATGCGGCGGCAGCGGCGTCCCCGGCGCACCCTCGGGCGGCGGCCCCGCACGAAGCGCGTCGAGCTCGAGGACCCCGCCGGTCGCGGGCACCGCGGCGACCCGGCTCATCCGCCGGGGCGGCGGGCGAGTGGGCGGGACCGAACATCGCGGCCCGGAGACGCGCGCTTCAACGTGGGAGTCCTCGGATGCGAGCCCCCTTCCTCGACCCGGACGGGCGCTCCGGCGGCCGCGGGGACCGGCGGCGCGCCGGTCGGCCGCATCACTCCTTGATTTCGGGCTCGACCAGCCTCGCCAGCGACGCGAGCGACTCCTGCCAGCCGAGATAGCACGCCTCGAGCGGAATGACGTCGGGCACTCCCTCCTGCACGATGTTCATCTCCGTGCCGACGGACACCTCCCTCAGGGTGATCGTCACCCGCATCTCGCCCGGCAGGCTCGGGTCGTCGAACCGGTCGGTGTGGCGGATGCGCTCGGGGCGCGTCAGCTCGAGATACTCCCCGCCGAACGCGTGGCTCTTGCCGGTCGTGAAGTTCGTGAACGACATCCTGAAGGTGCCGCCGACCCTCGCGTCCAGGTGGTGCACCTTGCCCGTGAACCCGTCCGGGGGCAGCCACTTGACCATCGCGTCCGCGTCGAGGAAGGCCCGGTAGACCTTCTCGGGCGCAGCCCGCAGCACGCGGTGAAGCCGGACGGTGTTGCTCGGCATCGTCTGCTCCTTTCGTCGGATCGTTCGGCCCTCGACGCGGGCGAGCGGGCCCGGCGGGGCACCGCCGCGCCGCCTCCCCACCGCATTGTCGAACGGGCGAGCCCAGGATCGACACCGTCTGGGGCGCGGCCCCGCAGCGACATTATTCCCCGGGCGGCGCCGAGGGCGCCTCACCTGCCTCGCGCGTCCCCGGCGCCCGCCGGTGTCGGGGGCGCGGGCCCGGCCCCAACGGCATGCCGGGCGCCCCGGCCCGAACGGGGGGCCGGCCCGGGAGGACGCGGCCCCGGGCGCACCCCGGTCGGCCGGACGCGTCCTCGGACCGCCCGGCTCACGCAGCGGAAGCGCCGTTCCGCGCGATTTTCGGAGCACTCCGCCGATCGGCTTCGGCGCCCGCCGGGAGCCCGGCGCGCGAAAGACGGCGCCGGTGACGACCGCGTGCCCCAGCCGGTGGGCAGCTGCCCAGCTGGCGCGATTGCGGGCGCGCGCCGCTACGGGGCGGCCAGGCGGCGGCAGGTGTCCTCCGTCGCCTGGTCCGCCGGGAAGAACGCCTCGACCCGGAGCTCGTGGAGGGTGATGTCGTACGGCGTGCCGAGGCTCGCCAGCGTCGTGAAGAACCGCAGGCGGGTCTCGGCCCGGCAGAGCTCGATCGCCAGGAACGGCACCGCCGCGGCGTCGAGGTCGAGCGTCCCCAGCTGACGCGGGACGTCCGGATAGGAGAGGAGCTCGTCGAGCAGGCGCCGGGTCTCGGGGTCACCCGTCCGCAAGAGGTCGCGGTGCAGCCACTGGATGAACGCGGACGCCGTCGCGTCCCAGTTGGCGATGAAGGGGCGGAGCCCCCGCGGGTGATAGGACAGCCGCATGGCGTTCGGCGGGCCGAGCGCCGCCGCCGCGCCCGGATCGAGGAACAGCCCCACCACCCGTCCGGTGGCGTGGTTGCTCAGCAGGATGTTCCAGTGCCGGTCGAGCACCATCGCCGGGTAGGGCTCCTGCTGCCGCAGCATGAAGTCGAGCGCCCGCCGGACCTGCGCCATCTCCGGCGCGTCGAGGGCGGTCTCCCGGTAGACCGGCGCGTACCCGGCGACCGCGAGCAGCTCGTTCCGGCCCCGCGGCGGGACGTCGAGCACCCGGGCCAGGAGCAGCACCATCTCGCGGCTCGGCCGCGCGCGGCCCGTCTCGAGGAAGCTCAGGTGGCGGGTGGAGATCCCCGCCTCGACCGCGAGGTGGAGCTGGCTCACGGCGCGGCGCTCCCGCCACTGCCGGAGCAGCTGCCCGACCTGGTTCGCCGCCGCGCCGCGCGCCTGCCTGCTCGTGCCCGGGCCGGCCCCCACGGCGAGCACTATACGCGGCGGCCGGTCGGGCCGCCAATTACCTCCCCGGTAATTGATTCCCGCCGGCTCCGCCGGGAGGATGCGTCCGGAAGAGGCCCCCGCGCGACGAGCGAGCGGAGCGGCCCGCAATGCCCGAGAGGGGCGACGCCCCGCGCCGTCCCGGGGGAGATCGACGATGAGGCGCCACTGGACCGGCGACGTCTGGGTCGACGCGAGCCTCCTGCGGGGCGAGGAGCTGATCGCGGAGGCGCGCGCCAGGGCGGCCCGACGGGCGCGGCTTCGCGACGCGCGGCCGCCCCGGCACGGCGTCCGCGTGTGGCTGAGATCGGCGCTCCTCGCCGCGGGTCACCGGCTGCTCCGCCCGGCGCCCACCGGGGCGATGCGGGCCCCGGAGGCCTGAGACGGAGGCCCGAGATGGTGAGGGGTCTCGGGCTCGTCCTCGCCCTGTCACCGCTCCTGACCGTGGCGGGTCTCCTCGCGATCGCGGAGTGGCGCGATCGACGCCGGGCGACGGCGGTCGCACGGCAGGTCCGGCTCAGCGACGCGCTCGCGGCCGAGCTGGGCGCGGTCGTCGCCCCGGTGGTCCGGAGCCGGCTCGCGGGGCGGTGGCGGGTCGAGATCCTGGTCCCGGTCGGCCGGCCCGGGCTGGTGGGCCGCATCGTCGCGATCACGGACCGGGCGCTCCGGGAACTGGGTGTCCCGCAATACGAGCTCGTCCTCGCCCCCGCGGCGGTTCGAGGCGGCGCGGCACCGGGCTCCGTCGTCACCCGGCCCTCCCGCTCCCGCCGCGCCCGTCGGGGATGCCTGCCGCGGCTCCGCCCACGCCCGCCGCGGCTCCGGTCACGCCCGCCGCAGCTGCGGCTCGCGTGAGCGCGCGCGGCGGCCGCGGAGGGGCACGAGACGGGCAGGCCGCGGCGCGTACCGCGCCGCCGGCCGGTCGCGCCGGGAAGCCCGGCGCCGCCACGACGGGCCGGCGCCGGGGCGGGTCAGTCCCGGCAGTCCTCCCGCAGCGTGGCACGGGCCGCCTCCAGGAACGTCTCGATCTCGGGCTCGCCGTGGGCCAGGGACAGGTAGAGCTTGGTCGACATCGGGTTCAGGAAGATCCCGCGGCGGAACAGCCCCAGGAGGAACGCGCGGGCGCGCCGCCGGTCCGCGCGGAACGCCGACCGGTAGTCCACCACCTCGGCGTCGGTGAACACGACGGCCGCCAGCGGCCCGTCCCCCTGCACGTGGGCGCGCACGCCCGCCTCCGCGAGGACGGCCCGCAGGCCGGCGCGGAGCCGCTCGCCGAGGGCGAACAGCCGCGCGTAGGTCCCCGGGCGCCGGAGCTCCCCGAGCGCGGCGAGGCCGGCCGCGGCCGAGACGGGATTCCCGCCCAGGCTGGAGGCGAACCACACGTAGCGCGGGTCGCCCAGCCGGTCCTCGCGGACGAGCTCGAGCACGTCCGCGCGCCCGGCCACCGCGCCGAGCGGATACCCGCCGCCCAGCGCCTTGCCCAGGGCGCAGAGGTCGGGGCGGACGCCGTAGTAGGCCTGCGCGCCGCCGTACGCCAGCCGGAACCCCGTCACGGTCTCGTCGAAGACGAGGAGGCTGCCCGTCGCGGTCGCCAGCCGGCGGAGCCCTTCCAGGAAGCCCGGGCGGGGCGACGTGCAGCGGTGGAGGGGCTCGACGACGATCGCGGCCAGCTCGTCGCGGTGGGCGGTGACGATCGCCTCGGTGGTCGCGAGGTCGTTGAACGGCGCCACCAGGACGTCCGCCACCGCGCTCGAGGGCAGCCCGGCCGAGGTCGGCTCGCCCTGCGGGAACGCGTGGAGGCGCGCGGGGAAGAGGCTCACGGTGCCGATCTCGTTGGCGCCGTGATAGGCGCCCTCGAACTTGAGGAGCCGCGGCCGGCCCGCGTAGGCGCGGGCGAGCCGGACCGCGTAGGCCATCGCCTCGGTGCCGGACGCGCAGAAGCGCAGCCGCTCGGCGCACGGGAGCGCCCGCTGCACCTCCTCGGCGAGCTCGAGCGCCGGCGCGCTCACGTAGGCGAAGTTCGACCCGAGCGCCGCCTGGCGCCGCACCGCCTCGACGATCGCCGGATGGGCGTGCCCCAGGAGGACGGAGCCCCAGCCCATCGTGAAGTCGGCGAAGCGGCGGCCGGCGGCGTCCCAGACCGCCGCGCCCTCGCCGCGCGCCAGGACCACGGCCATCTCGGGTGGCAGGTCGTACTCGCCGAGCGACGCCCCGGGGAACACGGCGGCCGAGCGCTCGGCCGGGGTCGACGGCGAGGCGACGGCCTCCGCTGGCGATCGTGGCGCGGTCATCGTCCGTGGGGCGGACCGTAGCACACGGCCCGGGAGGCGACAACGGCGTTCCGGACGCGGGACCCCGGATCTCGCGCCCGTCAGGGCGCCGGGCGCTCGAGGATCGTCCGCTCCTCGGTGACCAGGTACGCCGTGGTCCGCGGGTCCAGGAAGTTCGCCTCGTCGAGGGTCGCTTCCCGCCACGCCTCGCTGGCCCGCGCCCGGAGGAGCGCGTCCACGTCGTCGAACCAGAGCTCGGCGACGCCGTCGAAATCGGGCGGCCGCACGTCGCCCGGCACGGGCACCGCCCGGGACTGCACGAGCCGCCGGAGACCGGGGATGCGGGCACCGATCGCGCCATGCACGCGCGACCAGTGCGCGTCGAGCTCCTCGGCGGAAAGATCGGGGCGGCGACGGAAGCAGTAGATCAGCTCGATCACGGTCCCCCTCCGAGGAGGGGGCGCGGGGGCCCGCCGGACTCGCGACGCCCCCTCGACGACGGCCTCCTTCCCGACCCGGTCCGACATGACCGCGAGCGGGAACAGGAGGGCGCGGCAGTGGAACGGGTTCAGGAGCGAGGCCGCCCGGCTGGCGACGGCCGGCCCGGCCAGCATCCCCGGCCGGCGCAGCGCCGCGCGGTCATCGGTCACGCGAGGTCCCACGACCCCCTCGCGCGAGCAGGGGTTCGCGCCCGAGCGCCCGGAGCCCTTCCCGCGACGGGTGGCTCGCCGTCCCCGCCCCGGGGGAGCCGGCGGCCGGCCCACGGGAGGCCCGGTCGCCGGAGCCGGGGCGGCGCGGCTATGATCGGCCCGGGAGGTTCTGCCATGGACTACGACTGCCTGGTCATCGGTGCCGGGACCGCGGGGACCTTCGCCGCCCGTCGGGCGCGGGAGCTGGGCGCGCGCACCGCGATCGTGGAGGAGGACGGGTTCGCGGGGACCTGCCTCGGCACCGGCTGAATCCCGAAGAAGGTGCTGGTCAGCACCGTCGAGCTGGCGTGGCGAGCGGCGAAGGCCGGCCCCCTCGGGATCCGGGGCGTGGAGGGGATCGCGCTCGACTGGGCGGCCGTGATCGCCCGGAAGGACCGGCTGGTGGCCGAGTGGTCGGCGGGCAAGGCGGAGGGACTGGAGCGCGGGGGGCTCACGGTGCTGCGGGGCCGCGCGCGGTTCACGGGCCCGCACGAGGTCGCGGTGGACGGGCAGCGCGTGACGGCCGAGCGGGTGATCCTGGCGACCGGCTCCGCGCCCGGCCGGCCGACGATCCCGGGCATCGAGCGCGCCCTGACGAGCGATCAGCTGCTCGCGGTCACGACCCTGCCGTCGCGCCTCGTGGTGATCGGCGGGGGCGCGATCGGGATGGAGTTCGGGTTCGCGTTCGGGCGGGCCGGGAGCCGGGTCACGATCCTCCAGAGCGGGGACCACGTGCTCCCCGGCGCGGACCGGGAGGTCCGGGACGCGCTGATCGCCCTCGGGCCGGGCGCGAACGTCGACATCCGCACCGGCGCGCGCGTGCAGGCGGTGGCACCGGACCTGACGGTCGAGGCGGAGCTCGGCGGCCGCCGCGAGCGCTTCCCGGCCGACACCGTGCTCGTCGCCACCGGCCGGCCGCCACGGACGGCGGGCCTCGGGCTCGAGGCCGCCGGGGTCGCCGTGGAGCGCGGCGCCGTGCGCGTCGACGAGTTCCGGCAGTCGGTGAGCGCGCCGCACGTCTACGCGGCGGGCGACGTCACCGGGAGCCACCAGCACACGCCCGCCGCGTGGTACGAGGGCCAGCTGGCGGCCGAGAACGCCGTCGGCGGGCACCGCCGCGCGGTCGACTTCAGCGTGTTCCCCACCACCGTGTTCACCATCCCCGCCCTCGCCCAGGTCGGGCTCACGGAGGACGCGGCCCGCGCCGCCGGCCACCGCGTCGTGATCGGGCGCGCGCCGTTCGCCGACTCGAGCGCCGCCGGGGTGCGGGACGAGACCGAGGGCCTGGTCAAGGCGGTGATCGACGAGCCGACCGGGCGGCTCCTCGGGGTCCACGTCGTCGGCCCCGGGGCGGAGGACCTGATCCAGATCGCCGCGGTCGCGATGCGTGGCGGCCTCACACGCCAGGCGCTCGCCGGGACGCACTACGTGTTCCCGACGCTCGGCGGCTCGGTGTTCGACGCGATGTGGGCCTGAGCGCCGGCGGACCCGGGCTGACAGCAGCCCCATCCGGCGCCAGACCGGGACGCTCGCGCAGAGCGCGGCCGCGGCGGTCGAGGCCGGCGACCCGGGGGCACCCCGGCGAGCAGCCGGGCGGGCGACCCCCGGGGGTCCGCTGTCACTCCTCTACCCTTCGGGGGGTGCACGGCCGCGCGGGCTGCCTGCTGCCAGGCGGCGCTGGCCATGCCTGCCGGCCATGACAGAGCAATGCGCCATGACCCACCCGCCGGCGCAAGGCGGATGCGGCGCGTGCCGGTCGCGAGGAGCAACACGAGCGGCGCGGCGGGCCCGCCTTGACGCCTCGCCGCGGCCCGGCTAGCCTCGAACCGTCGGCTCGGGACGCGCTCGATGCGGCACCACGCGCACCCGTCCCTCGCGCCTCGGCACCACCTCCCACCCGCTCGCGGGGCGCGCTCCCGGCTGCCCGGCGCCGGCCTGCCGACTGCCCGAGGATGAGCCTCGTCACGATCTCGCAGACGCTCGGCAGCCTCGGCGAGGAGACCGGGCGCCGGCTGGCCGAGGAGCTCGGGTACATCTACGCCGACCGGGAGATCATCCTCAAGGCCGCCCAGCAGGTCGGCCAGGAGGTCGCCGAGCTGGAGCGGCTGACCGAGAGCCGGCCGAGCCTCCTCGAGCGGCTGGTCGAGACGCGGCGCGACTACCTGGCGGCGGTGGAGGGGGTCATCTGGGAGTTCGCCGCGCGCGACAACGTCGTGTTCGTCGGGCGCGGCGCGACCTTCGTCCTCCAGCGGATCCGCCACGTCTTCCGCGTGCGCATGACCGCGCCGCCGCACGTCCGCGTCCGGCGGCTCGAGGCGCAGCGGGGCCTCGAGTCGGGGGCGGAGGACGCCGTGGTCCGGAGCGATCGCGAGCGGGCGGCGCGGATCCGCTACCTCTACGACGTGGCGTGGGACGACCCCCTCCACTATGACCTCGTCATCAACTCCGCGCGGTGCGACGTCGACATCGCGGTCCGGCTGATCCGGTCCGCGCTCGAGGCCGAGCGCTTCCACGCCACCGCCGCGTCGCTGGCCGAGGTCCGGGACCGGAGCCTCACCGCCCGGATCCGCGCGGCGCTCCTGGTCCATCCCGCGACGCGGGACCTCACGCTGTTCTTCACCTGCAAGGACGGCTGCGTCTCGCTCAGCGGGCGCGTCGGCCACGACGGCCAGCGGCAGGTCGCCGAGGAGCTGGTGCGCTCCGTCCGGGGGGTGACCCGGATCGCCTGCGATGTCGTGGTCGTGCAGCCGCCGCCGCTTCCCCCCAGCGTGTGAGCACCCCGCGCCGCGCGTCGGCCGTCCGCCGGTCCCCTCGCCCCCCGGGCGCCCGGCCGATCCGGTGACCGCCCAGTCCGCCAGCGGGCCGCCCGAGCCCGCGCACGCCGCCGAATCCGGCGCGGCGGAGGCGCTGCTGTCGGTGGTGCGCGCGGGCGCGGCACGGCCGCCCTCGCCGAGGCGCTCGCGACCGCGGCGCCGCTCGACCGGGACGCCTTCGCCACCGCGTTCGCGCTCGCCGCGCGCCGGGTCGGCCGGGCGCCCTTCGAGCCCGCCACGGCCGACCTGGCCCGGCTCCGCGCCGCCGGGACCCGCGCGGTCGCGCCGAGCCCCGACTCGCGCACGGTCCACACGACCTTCTCCTCCGCCGGATCGTCGAACAGCTTCATCGCGGGCGGCGCCGGCCGCCGGCCGAGCCGCGCCATCAGCCGGCGCGCCTCCTCGTCCGCCTCCCGCCGGGTGGCCCCCCCGAACTCGACCAGGAGCCAGCCCCGGCCGGGCGGCAGGAGCTCGACGTCCCGCGGGTGGAGACCCTTCCGCTTCATGTCCTCCACCAGGCGGTCGTCCAGCCCCTCGAGTCCGATCGGCCGGTGCTCGCGGATCGTCGGGACGTCGTCGCCCGCCTCGTAGACGCTCGGGTACCCCAGCACGAGCAGCGCGCGGCCAGCCGGACTCGGCACGAGGGTGACCGTGGCGTGGAGGATGGTCACGCACGTCGACTCGGTCCCGACCAGCGCCCGGGCCACGTTGAACCCGTTCTCGGGCAGGAGCTGGGGGAGGTCGTAGCCAGAAACCCGGCGCGGGATGCGCGGGAACCGCGCGCGGATCAGGGACGCGTACCGGTCCCGGAGGTCGCGGAGCCCCCGGTAGATCGCCCCCCGGCGGCCGCCCTCGGCGATCAGGCGCTCGAGCGTCGCGTCGTCGGTCGGCCCGATTGCCAGCCGCAGCCCGTCGTAGGTGACCACCTCCAGCGACTCCACGCTGTCGCCGGTGCGCGGGCCCGGGCCGTAGAACTCGGCCAGCACCGAGTGGACGCCGCACGAGTTGTTGCCGATCATCCCGCCGAGGGTGCAGTGGTCGTGCGTGGATGGATCGGGGCCGAAGGTGAGACCGTGGGCCGATGCCGCGGCCCGCAGCGCGTCCAGCACCAGGCCGGGCTCGATCCGCGCGCGGCGGCGCGCCGGATCCAGCTCCAGGATCCGGTTCAGGTGCTTGGAGGTGTCGACGACCAGCGCGGTGTTGCAGCACTGGCCGGCCAGGCTCGTGCCGCCGCCCCGCGCGAGCAGCGGCACGCCATGGCGCCGGGCGACCGCGACGGTCTCGACCAGGTCGGCGACGTCGACCGGGATCACGACCCCGAGCGGCACCTGGCGGTAGTTGGAGGCGTCGGTCGCGTAGAGGGCGAGGCTCCCGGGATCGAACCGGACCTCCCCGCGGAGGCGCGCCCGCAGCTCCGCGGCGAGCGCCGCCCTCGCGCCGTCCGCCCCGGCGCCGCCGCCCGCCCCGCGCGACGCCGCCGCGGGCCGCCGCGCCGTCGCTCGCCCGCCGCGGCTCACGCCGCGAACCGCTCCGCGTCGGCCCGCCGGAGCTCGAGCCCGAGCCCCGGCCGGTCGTGGTCCGGCTCGAGCATCCCCCGCACCGGTGCGACGGCGCCGTCGAAGAGGAGGCGCTCGATCCGCACGTGGTCGTGGAAGTACTCGACGTGCCGCACCGGGCGGAGGGCGCAGCCCAGGTGCAGGTGGAGCGCCGGCGCGGTGTGGGCGGACAGCGCGATCCCCTCCGCCTCGCAGAGGGCGGCGGCCCCGAGGAACCCGGTGACGCCAGCGCAGCGGGTCGCGTCGGCCTGCAGGACGTCGACCGCGCCGGCGGCGAGCATCCGCTGGAAGTACGGCAGGTCGTAGCCGTACTCGCCGGCGGCGATCTCCATCCCGGCCGGCGCCCGGTCCCGCACCAGCCGGAGGCCCGCCAGGTCGTCGGAGGAGACCGGCTCCTCGAACCAGCTCACGCCGGACACGGCGAACGGCTCGGCGGCCGCCAGCGCCTGCTTCCGGCTGTACGCGCCGTTGGCGTCGACGAACAGCTCGACGCCCGCCCCGATCGCCTCGCGCGCCGCCCGGACGCGGCCGGGGTCGGCGGCAGGGTCGCGGCCGACCTTCATCTTCACCCGGCGGATCCCGTCGGCCGCCCACCCGGCCAGCTGTCGCTGGAGCTGCGGGATCGAGTACGAGGTGAATCCACCGCTGCCGTACACCGGGACGCCGCTCCGGACGGGGCCCAGGAGGCGCGCCAGGGAGACGCCGAGGAGCCGGGCCTTGAGGTCCCAGAGCGCGCTGTCGACCGCGGCGATCGCCATCGACGCGATCCCCGGCCGGCCCAGGTTGCGGATCGCCCGCACCATGGCGGCCCACGCGCCCGGGATGCCCATCGCGTCCCGGCCGAGGACCACGTCGGCCAGGAGGTCCTGGACCAGCCGCGCCGTCGCGGTGTCGGCGTAGGTGTAGCCGGTGCCGACCACCCCGCCGGCGGTCGCCTCCACGACGACGACCGTCGTCCGGTTCCACTCGAGCGTGCCGTCCGACTCCGGGAACTCGGTCGGGATGGTGAACGCGGCCACCGTGAGGCGCTCGATGGGCACGCGGTCGGCCCGGTCCCCCCGGGACTCGCCGCCGGGAGCCGACGCCGCCGCGAGCCGCGCCCGGGGATCGCCGCCGGCCGGACCTGGGACCCGGCTCACGGGACGGCTCCGTCCGTGGACGATCGGGTGGCGTGCCGGCGCGGCGGCGGGCCGAAAGGCATCCGGTCCCCCGGCACGCGCACCGGGACGCCGCCTCGACCGGGCAACCGGTCCGCTCCACGCCCCGCGCTCACGGTCTCCGGGCCCCTCAGATGAGCTCCCGGACCTTGTCGGCCAGGATCGTGGA
>DASRDR010000164.1:0-13100 GCA_035652475.1 Candidatus Methylomirabilota bacterium
CACACCGAGACGCCGTCCCCCCGAACCGCGCTGGGCGTCAAGGGCATCGGGGAATCGGCGACGATCGGCTCGACGCCGGCGATCGCGAACGCCGTGCTGGACGCGCTGGCCCCGCTCGGGGTCCAGGACCTCGATGTCCCGCTGACCCCCGACGCGATCTGGGGCGCCATCCGGGCCGTCCAGCGCCGCTGACCACCCACGGCCCGGACCGGCTCGCGGCCGCGCGCGGGGGTGGGTCCACGACGCCCGGTCCCCGGGGCACCGGGCGTCGTGGTCACCGCGGCGGCGTCAGTGGTGGCAGACCACGCAGTCGAGCGGGCCCCGCCGCTCGGCGTGGCAGGACACGCACCAGCCCATCGTGAGCGGCGCCACCTGGGCGACCCGCTGCATCGTCTCGACGGGGCCGTGGCACGTCTGGCAGGCGAGCCCCACCTGGATGTGCCGCTTGTGCGGGAAGTGGACGAAGCCCGGCACCTTGTGGACGCGGACCCACGGGATCGAGCGGCGCTCGTTCCAGTACCGGTGGAGCTTCTGCTCGATCTCGGGGTTCCCCTGGGCGGCGACGATCTTGTGGCACCCCATGCACCGGCTGACCGAGGGCAGGCCGGCGTAGGGACCCCGGCGGGCGTCGGCGTGGCAGTACTCGCAGGCGATGCCGAACGAGCCCGCATGGACCGCGTGGCTGAACTCGATCGGCTGCACCGGCGGCGGAGCGACCGCCTGGACGCCCGGCGCCGGCCGCGGCACGTACGCCGGGGTCGCCAGCGACCGGACGTAGCCGATGACGTCTCGGATCTCCCGGTCGGTCAGGAGCCGCCCGAACGCCGGCATCTGCGGCGAGAGGCCGACGGCGCCCGCCCCGTCGCGCACGATCGTGTAGAGGAACTCGTCCGTGAGCCCGTTCATGATCCGCCCGTCGGTGAAGGGCGGCGGCTTGATCTGGAGGCCGGCGGCGCCGGGCCCGTCGGCCCCGCCGGCAGGCCCGTGGCAGGTCGCGCAGTGGCGGTCGTACGCGCGCTTCCCGGGATGGACGGGCGCGGTCGCGGGGCCGCGCGGCGGCGCCTGGGCGGAGCCGGGCTGGCCCGCGGCCGGCCAGAAGCTCACCGCGGCCGTGACGGCGACGGCCAGGAGCACCGCCGCCGCCACGGCCGCATTCCGGGGACCCGGCCGGATCGACCGGCGGCGGCCCGGGAGGTGCATCGTGCCCATGCGCCCGGACGGAGCGAGGCCGCTAGAGCGCGCCCTCCGCCTGGAGGTCGGCCACCGCCCGCCCGATCGCCTGCACGGTCTCCTCGATCTCGCGCTCCGTGTGGACCGCGGACACCCATCCGTGGTGCGCCGACATGTCCACGCCGTGGAGGATCAGGGCGCAGCGCCACTTGTGGAGCAGCTCCGGGCTGGTCGACTTCGCCGGGGGGCCGCCCGGGGTCGGCGGCGGTCCCTGGAGCGAGATGTGGAAGATCGACACGTCCCCGTAGGCGACCGACGGCACGCCGGCCCGCCGGAAGACGTCGTTGAGCGCCGCGCGGAGCTCGCCGCCCAGCAGGTTCGCCTTCTCGTGCAGCTTGCCGTCGGCGAGCTGCGAGAGCATCGCGATCCCGGCGGCGGCCGTGACCGGGTTCGCGTTGTAGGTCCCGTTCTGGGCGACCCGCCTGGTCCGGTTCCACTCGGCGTCCGCGCCGAACGCCATGAGGCCGACGATCTCCCGCCGGCCGCAGACGGCGGCCCCGGGCAGCCCGCCGGCCACGATCTTGGCCAGCGTCGTCATGTCCGGGGTCACGCCGTAGTACTCCTGCGCCCCGCCGGGCGCATACCGGAATCCGGTGATGACCTCGTCGAAGATGAGCACGGTCCCGCGGTCCTGCGTGAGCTGCCGGAGGTCCTTGAGGAACCCCGGGTCGATCGGGAAGATCCCCGCCTGCCCGCCGCTCGGCTCCAGGATGACCGCACCGATGTCGTCGCGGCCGGCGAACAGCCGCTCCAGCGCCCCGATGTCGTTGGGCGGCGCCAGGAGGACCTCGCCCAGCACGGCGCCCGGGATCCCGGCCGACATCGGCACGTCGAACGGCGGGTTGACGCCGGTCGACACGCCGTCGTGCCAGCCGTGGAAGTGCCCGGTGAACTTCACGATCTTGGGCCGTCCGGTGTACGCTCGTGCGAGCCGCAGGGCGAGGTGCGTGGCCTCGGTCCCGGACATGGTGAAGCGGACCAGCTCCGCCGACGGGACCAGCCGGGTGATCCACTCCGCCCACTCGACCTCGAGCTCGTGACACGCCCCGAGGTGCGTGCCCCGCGCGATCTGCCGCTGGACGGCCTCGACCAGCGCCGGATGCGAGTGCCCGAGGAAGAGCGCCCCGTGACCCATCCAGTAGTCGATGTACTCCCGCCCGTCGACGTCCCACTTGCGGGGACCCGCGGCGCGCTCGACGTAGAGGGGGAACGGCATGAGATGCCGGCCGTCGTGGGTGACCCCGCCGGGGATCACGCGCCGGGCGCGCTCCCACCGCGCCCACGATCCCGGCAGAGCCTTCCGGTACCGCTCGGTCACCGTCTCGCGCATCACGCCGTCTCCTCTCCGCGCCCGGCGGCCTCGGCGTCCCGCCGGGCCGCGATCAGGTGTCTCGTGAGCTCCCGAAGCGCCTCGAGCAGAGCCCGGTGCACGCCCAGGGGCAGACTGTCCACGGATGGCTCCGCCCGGCCGGTCAAGCCGTCGACGCCGCCCGCCCGGACCATCGCCCGGGTGAGCCGGCCCTCCTCATCGGCGGTGTGCAGGAGCGGCCGCCTGGTGGCCGCCGCGAGGTGCGCCGTCACCCCCCAGGCGCCCCAGTTCGACGTGCCGGCCGCGACGAGATGGTCGGTGCGGACGATCGAGGCGATCTTCGCCCCGTTCGGCACGTCCCGCGCGACCCGCGCGCGAACGCGCCCCATGCCGATCTCGTTGCCGCCGTCGCCGATGCCGATCGTCACCGCCCCGGGCCGCCGCCGGAGGAACAGCGCATCCAGCGGCGCATGGAGCTCCCCGATCGAGCCGCCGCGGGCGTTGTAGTACCCGCCGTCCTGCGCTCGCCCCGGGCGCTCCACCGCGACCAGGTGGGTCGGCGCGAACGCCGTCACGCCGGCCCGGGCGGTCCGGAGCGCCGCGGCGGGCGGGCCGGGGACGACCAGCAGGGCGCGCGGCTCGCGAAGCACGCGCAGGCAGGCGGCGAGCAGCGGGGCGACTGGAGGATCGGCCAGATACACGACGCGCGCCCCGAGCCGGCGCAGCGCGCGGCCGAGGACGACCGTGCCGGACGGGCCGTCAGTCTCCGCCGCCCACGCCGGACGCGGGACGAACCCGGTCACCAGGACGACGCGCCGGGCACCGGCCAGGCTCCGGGCGGCCGCGGCCATCGCGCCGGGGACGACCAGGCGCCCGATCCCCCGGCCGGCCAGATCGAGCGCGCAGAGGGTCTCGATCGGGTCGACGCCGGGAGCCATGACCCATCAAGGCTAGCATCGGCCCCAGCGGGCGACAACCGCAGGCGCCCGGACGGGGGCCGCCTCCGGAGCGCTCAGGGCCGCGGGGCGAAGAGAAGGAACTCCGCCCAGCTGCCCGTCCGGTCCAGGATCACGAGGAGGCCCGAGTTGTAGTGGAGCGAGGGGCGGCCGGTGGCCTCCTCCGTCCCGATGCCGTCGGGCTTCCCCCAGCCGTTCGTGATCGTCCGGAGCGACCACACGTGTGGGTGGGGGAACAGCGTGACCGACCGGACCACCTCGGGGTCGAAGCGGTCCCCCCGGATGAGGCCGAAGCTCACCACCATCCGATCGAGGCCGCGCGGCGCGCGATCGCCGGCGTAGACCCACTCCGTGGCGGTGCGCCCTTCGTCGACGATCGTCTGCTCGCGGCTCGGCCGGCCGTAGAGCGCCTGCACGTCGCGCCGCATCGTCTCGCCGGGCGCGATGCCGCCCCAGCTCTCGGCCCCGGCGCGGGCCGCGCCGGCGAAGGTCCCGAGCAGCAGCAGGAGGAGGGCCGGGGCGAGCCGCCTCCCCCGGCCGCGCGGCCCGCGGGCGCCCACTCGGGCCCTCACGAGCCGCCCCGCCGGGCGAGCGCGGCCCGGGCCAGCGTGTCCCGGGCGATCTGCACGTGCACGGCATCGATGAAGTGGCCGGCCAGCGCCAGCGCCCCGCTGCCGCCCGCGGCGGCCTGCTCGTAGGCGGCGACCACGCGCTCCGCCTCCGCCACGGCGTCCGCCGACGGCGTGAACGCCCGGTTCGCGACGTCGATCTGGGTGGGGTGGATGAGGGCCTTCCCGTCGAAGCCGAGGTCCACGGCCAGCCGCGTGTGCGCCTCCAGCACGTCCGGCTGGTGGAGGGTGAAGCACGGGGTGTCGATCGCGTCCAGCCCCGTCGCCCGGGCGACGAGCACGACCTGCGTCATCGCGACCAGCTCGGTGAACCGGTCGGGCACGAGCCGGGCCCGCGTCTCGCGGGCGAGATCGCCGGCGCCGTAGAACAGGGCCGCGGTCCGGGCCGAGGCGCGGGCGAGCGCCTCCAGGCGCAGCAGGCCGGCCACGGTCTCGATCAGGAGATGGAAGCGGATCGCGCCGGCGGGGCGCCCCGCCCTCCGCTCGAGGGCGGCGACCGCGGCGTCGACGCGCGCCAGCGCGTCGGGCTCGGCGACCTTCGGGAGGAGCAGGGCGTCCGGGCCGGCCCCGACCACCGCGTCCAGGTCGGCCGCCCCGGCCGGGGTCTCCGGGGGGTTCACGCGCACGATGCGTTCCCGCCCGCCGAACCGGACCCGCCGGAGGGCGGCGACGACCCACTCGCGTGCCTGCGCCTTCTGACCCGCCGGCACCGCGTCCTCCAGGTCGAGGATGACCCCGTCGACCTCGAGCCCGGCCGCCTTGGCGATCCGCTCCGGGCGGGTGCCCGGCACGAACAGGACGCTCCGGCGAAGCCGGCTCACCCGCCCATCCGCCGGTGGGAGAGCACCTCGAACCCCGCCCGGGTGAGCGCCTCCACGAGCCGGCGCGGGTCGCAGGGCTCCAGGCGCACGCTGAACACGGTCTTCCCCGCCGGCCCCGGCACCGCCCCCACGCTGATGATGCGGCCCTCGTGGGCCCGGATGATCTCCACGATCCGCTCGTAGGCGTCGGGACCGCCCGTCACCGCGACGTCCAGCCGCGTGGACTGTGTGAGGAGCCCCAGGAGCTCGACGAGGACGGCCAGGAGGTCGGTCTCGGTCACGATTCCCACGAGCCGGCCCTCGTCGACCACCGGCAGGCAGCCGATCCTCTTCACGACCAGCAGACTCGCCGCCTCCTCGACCGGCGCGTCGGGGGTCACCGTCGTGAGGTCCTCGCTCATGAGCTCGCGGACGCGGGCGCGGCCGAGCGTCGGGGAGAGGAGCACGGGGCGGAGATCCCGGTCCGACAGGATTCCCAGCAAGTGGCCGTTCTCGACGACCGGGAGATGGCGGAACCGGTGGTCCCGCATGAGGCGGTACGCCTGCCGCGCGGTCTCGCCGGGCCGCACGGTCACGAGGTCGCTCACCATCACGTCGCGGACGGTCAGGCTCATGACACTGCCCTCCAGCCTCCTACCCTATCCGATCCCGCCCGCCGCCGGGGGCCAGGGGCTCGAAGCCACGCCGGCCGCGCGGCACCGAGCTGGGCGGGCCGGGTGCCGTCGGCCGGCGCCGCCTGCCGACCCACCGGGCCGGTGCCGCTCGAGGTCGCGCGCCCCGACGGCCCCGGCGGATCCGGGGCGGCCGGCGCAACGCTCAGGCCAGCAGGCGCGTGAGCTCGTCCTGCTCGAACCGGGGCAGCGGGCCCGGGGTGCCGTCGCGGGTCAGGACCACGCCGGCCGCGCGCGGGACGACTCGCCCGATGAACGCGGCGTCGATCCCCTCCCGCGCGAGGGCGTGGAGCAGGATGCCGCCGTCCGCGGGGCCGACCGCCAGCAGCAGCGCGCCGGAGGCAATCGTGCCCAGCGGGTCCAGCCCGTACTCGCGGCAGAGCGTGGCGCCCTCCGGGACGAGGGGGATCCGCTCGGCCTCCACCACGAGCCCGACGCCGGCCGCGTCCGCCAGCTCCCAGAGCGCGGTCGCGATGCCGCCCTCGGTGGGATCGTGCATCGCGTGGACGGGCACCAGGTCGGTCGCCAGCCGCGCCTCCGGCAGCACGCTCAGGCGGGTCCGGGCGTCCCGCGCCCGGGCGAGCCACGCGTCGGCGTAGCCGCGCGCCCGGAGCTCCGCGGCGCGGGCGCGGGCAATGATCGATGCGCCCTCGATCGGCACGCCCTTCGTGAGCAGCAGGACGTCCCCCGGCCGGGCGCCGGCCGTGGTGACGAGCCGGTCCTTGGCGACCTCGCCGAGCATCGCGCCCACCACGATCGGCCGGCTCAGCCCCGCGGTGATCTCGGTGTGCCCGCCGACGAGCGCCACGCCGAGCTCCGCACATCCGGCCCCCAGCTCCGCGAAGAGCGCCTCGACGTCTGCCGCCGTCGCACCCTCGGCCGGGAAGAGACAGGTCGCCAGGAACCACCGGGGCACGGCGCCGCGCACCGCCAGGTCGTTGGCGTTGACGACGAGGGCGTACCACCCGAGATCCTCGGTGACGAACGTGATCGGATCGGTCGTCGCGACGAGGTAGCGGTCGCCCATGTCCAGCACCGCGGCGTCCTCCCCGATCGCCGGGCCCACCACCACCCGGGGGTCGGACCGCACGTATCGCCGCAGGAGACCGCCCAGCACGGGCGCCGGGAGCTTGCCGACGGGAAGCGGGCTGGCCATGCGCGCCGGCCCAGTATAGCAAGGGGGATCGTGTAACTTTGGCGGCGCGCCCGGCCGCGGCGGCCGACGCCGGATCGCTCCCCCGGAGCCCGGCGTCTTGCCGCTAAGTCCCGGTGACCGCAGCCGGCCCGCCCACGGAGTGGCGGCCGCGGAGGCCCGGCCGCCGACGCCCGGCACCGCGCTTGCAGCCGGGGCCGGCACCCGCGAGGCGCGACACCCGCGGGCACAAGGGGGCACGCCACATGCGCGCACGCCTGGCGATCTCCGCACTCCTCGTCGGCCTGGGGCTCCTGGTGGCGGTCCTCGTCGGCTGCGGGGGGCACAGCAGCTCCAGCACCGCGGCGTCCGCGGGCGGCGGAGGCGGCGGGAGCGCCGCCGTCCAGGGTCAGATCCGGACCCGGACGGCGGCGCGCACGGGCACCTTCCGGCTCGCGGCGGCGGCCCGGACGCTGCTCGGGATCCGCCTCGCCGAGGCGGCGCCGATCGCCGGCGTCACGGTCGAGCTGGTGAACCCGCTCGATCCCACCGACGTGCTGTACTCGGCGCCGACCAGCGCGGGTGGGACGTTCCTGATCACCGGGGTCGCCCCGGGCACCTACCAGATCCTGGTGCCCGGCTACACGCTCACCCCCGACCCGACGCTGCTCGAGGTGTTCGAGGGCGACAAGGGCATCGTGGACGGCATCGTGGACGGCGACACGATCACGCTGACCGCCACGGTCACGATCACCGACATCGAGGACTTCCTCCAGAACACCGCCCAGCTCTGCCATGCCGTCAGCATCGCCCAGGCGACCGGGACCAGCCTCCAGCAGATCATCGCCGAGCGCCTGGCCGGCAACGGCTGGGGACAGATCGCCCGGAACCACGGCGCCCATCCGAGCATCCTCGGGAACCGCAACTGCACCGGCGAGCAGGTCGCGAACGCCAGCGCCCTGGCCCGCGGGGCGGCCGGCAAGGGGAAGGGCAAGGGAAAGAGCTGACCCGCCAGGGCGCGCGCGCCGTCTCTGGCGTCGGCCCGCCCCGCCGGACCGCCGGCGCCGGCGGGGTTAGCGGGCCACGTCGACGCCGCGGCGGGCCGGCCCCGCCGGGGGTGGGCGCCCCGCCCGCGCCCAGGCGCGCGACGAGGATCAGGCTCCGGCGCTCGTGCCCTCGCCGCGCGCCGGATCAGCGCGTGATGATCTCGTACTCGTCCTTGTGGAGCCCCGAGGCCCCCTGCACCGAGACCTTCCGCTGGATGCGGCGCTGCAGGAGGTCGAGGCCGTCCGCTTCCTCCTCCTGGAAGAAGGCCGCCATCTCGGGGTTCACGCGGATCAGGACCTCCTGCCCGGAGATGTCCAGGGTCGCGGTCTGGATCTTCCGGTAGATCTCGGCCGCGATCGCCGGCGGTGACTTCACGTGGCCGGTCCCCTTGCAGGTCGGGCAGTGCTGCATCAGCAGCGACTGGAGGCTCTGCCGGACCCGCTTCCGGGTCATCTCGACCAGCCCAAGCTCCGAGATCTCGAGCACGTTGGTGCGCGACTTGTCCTCAGCCAGCGCGCGCTTGAGCGCCCGGAAGACCTGGACCCGGTGGTCCTCGCGGTCCATGTCGATGAAGTCGATGATGATGATCCCGCCCAGGTCGCGGAGCCGGATCTGGCGCACGATCTCCCCGACCGCCTCGAGGTTGATCTTGAGGATCGTCTCCTCGAGGTCGCGCTTGCCGACGTACTTGCCGGTGTTCACGTCGATGGAGACCAGCGCCTCGGTCTGGTCGATGACGAGGTACCCGCCGGACCGCAGCCACACCCGGCGCCGGAGCGCCTTCTCGATCTCCTTCTCGATCCCGCGCGCCTCGAAGATCGCCTCGCGGCCGGCATGGTGGTGGACGCGGTGGGCGAGCGAGGGCACGAGCGCCTCGGCGTACTCGAGGGCCCGGCGGTACTCCTCCTCGGCGTCGATCGTGATCTCCTCGACGTCGCCGGCGAACAGGTCCCGCACGACCCGGAACACGAGGTCGCCCTCCTCGTGGAGGGCCGCCCGCGGGGCAGCGTGGGCGAAGCGGGCCTGGACCTGCTGCCAGAGCCGGCTGAGGAAATCGATGTCGGCCCGGAACTCGCCCTCCCCCTTCCCTTCGCCGACGGTCCGGACGATGAATCCCCCACCGCCCGCCGGGCGGAGCGCCTTCACCAGCCGGCGAAGGCGGTCGCGCTCGCCGGCGTCGCGGATGCGCCGCGAGACCCCGATGTGGTTGACCTGCGGCATGTAGACCAGGTACCGACCCGGCAGGCTGATGAAGGACGTGATCCGGGCCCCCTTGGTGCCGAGCGACTCCTTCGAGACCTGGACCAGGATCTCCTGTCCCTTGCGGAGCACGTCCTCGATGGGGGTGATCTCGCGCCGCTCGCGCTCGGGCGCCGCCTCCGGCCGCTCGGTGCCGTCGCCGGCGGCCTCCTCGGTGTCGAGCTCGATGTCGGCCTCCTCCTCCTCCTCGGCGAGCATCAGGCGCTCGTACTCGCCCAGGTTCGCGATGAAGTCCCCCGCGTAGAGGAAGGCGTCCTTGTGCAGGCCGATGTCCACGAAGGCAGCCTGCATACCGGGGAGGACGTTCGTCACGACGCCCTTGTAGACGTTCCCGACGATGGAGCGGTGCCGGCGCCGTTCGATGAAGAGTTCGGTGAGGATGCCGCCGTCCAGGACGGCGACGCGGGTCTCGCTGACGTCCGCGTTGATGACGATCTGACGTGCCATAGCTCGGTGGCTCCCGCGGACGCGGCGCGACCCCGACCGCTGGCCGCCGACGCGAATCGACCCCGACCGGGGCCGAGGACGCCCGGGATGGGACGGCGCGCGCGCCCCGGGACCGGGGCACCCGTTCGCGACGGGGCGAGCGACATGGTCAAGCGAAGCGACGCATCCGCACGTTGGCGATCAGGGCGACGGCGCCGACCGCCGTCATCAAGGCCGAGCCGCCGTAGCTGACCAGGGGCAGCGGGATCCCCACCACCGGCAGGAGCCCCGTGACCATCCCCAGGTTGATGAGCGCCTGGGTGGCCAGGAGGACGGTCGCGCCGGTGGCCAGCAGCGTGCCCAGGGTGTCCCGCGCGGTCGCCGCGACCTCGAAGCCGCGGAGGACGAGCAGCACGTACACCATGAGCAGCGCGAAGGCCCCGAGGAAGCCCCAGGATTCCGCGAAGGCGGCGAAGACGAAGTCGGTGTGGCGCTCCGGCAGGAAGGCGAGGCGGCTCTGGGTCCCCCCGAAGAGCCCCTTCCCCCACAGTTGGCCGGAGCCGATGGTGATCTTGGCCTGGATCACGTTCCAGGCGCTGCCGAGAGGATCGCGCGAGGGGTCGAGGTAGACGAGCAGCCGCTCGCGCTGGTAGTCGCGCAGGAGGAACCAGAAGGCCGGCAGGGCCCCGAGCCCGGCGCCGGCCAGGACGCCGAGATCCCGCCAGCGGGCGCCGCCGATCACGACCAGCGCCGCCGTTACGGGCAGCAGCGTCAGCGCCGTGCCGAGGTCCGGCTGCTTCACGATCAGGGCGATGGCCGGAAGCGCGAGGGCGAGCGGCACGAGCAGGCGGTCCCATCCGGGCCGCTGCGATTCGCGGCTGGCGAGGTAACTCGCCAGCGTGCCCACCAGCGCGAGCTTGAAGAGCTCCGACGGCTGGAGGGATACGGGCCCGAGCGCCACCCAGCGGCGCGCCCCGAGCGCGGCGCGCCCGGCGACCAGCACGACCGCCAGCGTGACCAGCCCGATCCCGTACCCCCAGCACGCCCAGCGCGCCAGCGTCCGGTAGTCCACCGACACCACGACGACGGCGCCGACCAGCGCCACGCCGACCGCGACGAGCTGGCGGGCCCCGAGCCGCGGGACCAGGCTCGCCACGGTGAGGAGCCCCGCCCCGACCAGGAGACCGGCCAGCGCGAAGAGCACCCAGTCGAAGTGCACGAGCAGGCGCCGGTCGACCCGCAGCACCGCTCAGCTCCCCGTCCGGAGGGCGACCTTCTCGAGGAACACTGCCTTGAATATCTCACGCGCGATCGGCGCCGCCACCTGCCCGCCGAGCCCGGCGTGCTCCGCGAACACCACGACCACGACCTGGGGATCCTCGACGGGGGCGAAGCCGGCGAACCACGCGTGGTCGCGGTCCCGCCGCTTGCGCTCGGCGTCGCTGTGAAACTCGTGGGTCTGGGCGGTCCCGGTCTTGCCGGCAATCGCCAGGCCGGGAACGCGCGCCTGCCTGCCGGTGCCGGCCTCGACCACCGTGGCCAGCGCCTCATGCAGGAAGCCGAAGACCACCGGCGCCACCTCGACGCGCCCCTGGGCCCGGGGTGGCTCCTCCGCCACCACGCGTCCGTCGGGCATGACGACCCGCTCGACCAGCCGGGGCCGCCACAGCGTCCCGCCGTTCGCGACCGCGGCCATCATCCGGGCCACCTGGAGCGGCGTGACCGTGATCAGCCCCTGGCCGATCGCCAGGCTGACCGTGTCACCCGGATGCCAGCGATCGTTGAACGCCCGCCGCTTCCACTCGGGGGACGGCACCAGGCCCGCGCGCTCGCCGATGAGGCCGCTCTCGGTGGGCCGTCCCAGGCCGAACGCGTCCGCCATCTGGACGATGCGCTCCGCGCCGACCTTGAGCCCGAGCTGGTAGAAGAACGTGTTGCAGGAGTACTGGAGCGCCTCCTGCAGGGTCAGCGCGCCGCGGTCGGTGTCCTCCCAGTTGTGGTAGGGGCGGCCGCCGAACGTCCACTGCCGGGCGCACGACAGCCGGTCGAACGGGGTGAAGACCTGCGCCTGCAGCGCCGCCGCGGCCACGATGATCTTGAACACCGATCCCGGGGGGTAGAGCCCCTGGACCGCGCGGTTGAGCAGCGGCCGCGTCGGGTCCTGGACCAGCCCGAGCCACGTCTCCCGGTCGAGGGGCCGAGAGAAGCGCTCGACCGGGAACGCCGGGTGGGAGACGAGCGCGAGGATGTCGCCGTTCCGGGGATCCATCACCACGACCGCGCCGGCCCGGGCACCGAGCGCTTCCTCGGCCGCCTGCTGGATCCGGCGGTCGATGGTGGTCCGCATGTGGGCGCCCGCGATCGGCTCGCGCCGGTCGAGCACGCGGATCGGACGGCCGTACGCGTCGACCTCGATCTCCTCGGCCCCGTCCCGGCCGCGCAGGTACTCGTCGTGCAGGCGCTCGAGCCCGGTCTGCCCGACCAGGTCGCCGCGGCGCAGGCGACCCCGCGCGAGATCGGCGTCCGACGCCTCCCGCACGTAGCCCAGCACGTGGGCGCCGAAGCCGGTGCTCGGGTACGCGCGCTGCGGCTCGACCTCGACGGTCACCCCGGGGAGCTCGAGCCGCCACTCCTCGATGCGGGCCACCTCCTCGAGGGTGAGGCCGCGCGAGAGCCGGATGGGCCAGGGGGAGTCGGCGGCGACGCGCGCCAGCCGCTCCTGGAGCTCGGTCTCGGGAATCTGGAGGAGGTGGGCCAGGCGGCCCACCACCGCGCCCAGGTCGGGCGCCTCGCGCGGGACCAGGACGAGGCTGAACGCCGGCCGGTTGTCCACGAGCGGCAGCCCGGTCCGGTCGAACAGGATGCCGCGCGGGGCGGCGATCGGCCGGAGTCGCAGCCGGTTCCGGTCGGACAGCGCGGCCAGCCGTTCGCCGCTCAGGATCTGCAGGTTAGCCAGCTGCAGCCCGACGCCGAGGAACGCCAGCGTCAGCGCGGCGGCCAGGGCCCAGAGCCGGCCAGCCTGGTCGGTCGCCCGGCGGGGCCGCGCGATCATGCGCGCGGCACGGGCCGGACGGCGGGCCACACCAGCGCGACCGCCGCCAGGACGCCGTTGTACCCCGCCTGGGGCACGATCACGCGCGCCAGGAGCTCGCCGAGCGGCGCCGGGTAGTGGAACAGCTGCAAGAGCGCGAACCGGACCAGGCCGTCCCCCACCGTCGCCACGATGGCCAGCGCCACCGGCACCACCGGCCGAGCGACCAGGATCCAGCGCGGCAGGTCACCCACCGCGAAGCCGATCAGCGCCCGCGAGAGCGCGTGGAGGCCGAGGGGGCCGCCGGCGAGCGCGTCCTGCGCGAGGCCGAGGGCGAACCCCGTCACGCACCCCGCCTCGGCGCCGTACCGGAGCGCCAGGAGCACGACCAGGACGATCGGCACGTCGGGGACGACGCCTCCGATGCCCACCATCGGCACCACGGTGCACTGCACGAGCGCCCCCCCGCTGACCGCCAGCACGTAGAGGGGGAGGCGCACGGTCTCCCCCTCAGGGCTCCGGGAACGCGGCGGCCAGGTCGGTGTTGGTGCCCCGGGGCAGGACGAGGACCTCCTCGACGGCCGACAG
>DASRDR010000165.1:0-11047 GCA_035652475.1 Candidatus Methylomirabilota bacterium
GCGCTGATCCGGCACATCGAGCGTTACATCGAGCAGTGGAACGCGCACCCCACGCCCTTTGTCTGGACCAAGAATCCCGCCGCCATCATCAAGAAGGCCGTCCGGCGTGGTCGTTAACATGACTTGCCTGACGGAACACTACCGGCTCGCCGACCGTCCACCGGCACTCGCGCCCGGGCGGCGCGAGCGGGCGGCACGGGTCGCGGCGCAGCTGGCGCTCGGACTCTGATCCGTCCCGTGGCGCAGCCTGGCTGTGCACCGGGCCCCGTGCCCGCGCCGATCCGGCTGATCGCGGCGGTTCGCGGCGACGCGCGAGCGGCCGCGCGCGCTCAGAGCGCGAGGACGCGCCGGTACTCGGCCAGCGGGACCGCGCCGATCACGCGGCGGCCGTCGGGGAGCACCACGGTGGGGATCGCCCGGACGCCGTGCTCGGAGGTCGCCGCCTCGTAGTTCTCCAGCACCGACTGCCGCCCGACCCCCGCCTCGTAGTCGGCCTGGAGGCGCGCGGCGTCCACGTCCGGGAGCCGGCCGACCACGGCCAGGACCTCCTCTGGGCGGCCGATGTTCACGCCCTCGGTGAAGAACGCGCGGTAGAGCGCCAGGTGCGTGGCCTCGAACGCGCGCTCGCCCTGCCGGGCGGCGCACTTCGCGGCGTCCAGCGCCGGCAGGCTCCACGTCGGGTAGTCGGGCCGCGTCCACATGCGGTACTCGATCCCGATGTCGCGGGCGAGCTCCCCGCAGCGCGCCCACGCCGCCTCCCGGTACGTCCCCTGGAACGTGGCGGTCGGGTCCGGGACTGGCCGCAGCGGGAACGCCCGCCATCGGAGCGTGATCCGGCCGTTCGACAACGCGCGGAGCTCGCGGAGGCGGACCGCCGCCGGGTAGCACCAGGGTCAGAGGTAGTCGGCGTACTCGATGAGCTCCATGCCCCGGCATTGTACCCGGCGCGCGCGGGTCCGCGAGCGTGGGCGGCGGCGCCGCGCGACGGAGGGTCCGCGGGCGACTCGAACTCGCGCGGGACCGTTGACACCCCGATGCCCCGGCTCTACAGTCGCCGCGTGGTCGGTCACCGCGCTCTCGCGGGGCCTCGCCCCCGCGTGGTCCATCCCGTTCCCCTCGATCCCGCGCCCGGCACCGGCGGCCGCCCGTCGAGGTCCGCGCGGTGAGCGAGGGGTCGATCGGGGCTGCGCCGTCCGCGGGACCCGTGCCGAAGGCGCAGGCGCGGGACGCGGTCTGGCGGGAGATGGAGATCAGGGGCGTCGGGCGGTTCCCGGGGATCCGCGGCCGCATCCCGAACTTCGTCGGCGCGGAGCGGGCCGCCCTGCATCTCCACGGCCTGCGGATCTGGCGGGAGGCCCGCACGGTGAAGATCAACCCGGACGCGCCGCAGCTCCCGGTCCGGCGCATGGCGCTCCGCGACGGCAAGCGCGTCTACATGGCGGTGCCGCGGCTCCGCACGGCGGAGTGCTTCCTCGAGCTCGACCCGGCCCGGCTCGGCAAGCGGGCGCTCCAGGCGGCCTCCATCCGCGGCGCCGAGCGGCTCGGCCGCCCCGTCCGGCTGGAGGCGCTGCCGCGGCTCGACCTCATCGTCTGCGGCGCGGTCGCGGTGAGCGCCTGGGGAGCGCGCGTCGGAAAGGGGGGCGGCTTCTCTGACCTGGAGTACGGGCTCCTCGCCGAGGCGGGGCTGGTCGGACCCAAGACGCCGATCGTCACGAGCGTCCATCCGACCCAGATCCTCCCCGGGATGCTCGAGATGCAGCCTCACGACATCCCGGTGGACGTCGTCGTCACGCCGGAGGGCGTGATCACGCTCCGTCCCGAGTACCCGCGACCCCGCGGCATCTACCGCGAGGCGCTGACGCCCGAGAAGATCGCCGAGGTGCCGGCGCTGCGCGAGCTCCTCGACGCGCGCGCCGGCCCGGCGCCGTCCTGATCGGGGACCGTTCCGGTGGACGCCTCGCCCGGTCTGGTCCAGGCCCTCCTCCCGGTGACGGCGCACCTCGCCGCGCGGATCCCCGCCGCCCATCCGTCCGCCCGCATCCTCGGCACCGAGCGCATGGGCTCGGCGGTCGTGGTGGAGCCCGACGGGCTCCTCCTGACCGTCAACTACGTCGTCATGGGGGCGCGCCGGGTGCGGGTCACGCTGCCCCGAGGACGCCGGCTGGACGGCCGCGTCGTCGCCCAGGACTTCGAGAGCGGGCTCGCGCTCCTGCGGGTCCCCGCGAACCGCCTGCCGGCGGCCACGCTGGGCACCTCGGAGCGCCTGACCCCGGGGACGCCCGTCTTCGCGATCGCCGCCACCGGGCCCACCGAGCGACGGGTGGGCGCGGGCCTGGTGACCGACCTCGGGGAGTTCGAGGCGTACTGGGAGTACCTGCTGGACCGGGGCATCGTCTCCAGCGCGGCGAACCCGGGCTTCGGCGGGGGTCCGCTGTTCACGCTGGGCGGCGCCGTCGTCGGCATCGTGTCGCTGAACCTGGAAGGGATCGGCCGGGAGTCGCTCGCGATCCCCGTCGAGTGCTTCACCCGCCACCGGACGGAGCTGCTCGAGTTCGGCCGGGTCACCAGCCGGCGCCCGCGAGCGTGGATCGGCATCTTCCCGCACCGGGTCGAGGAAGGCCTGATCGTCGCCGGCCTGGTTCCGGACGGCCCCGGGGAGCGCGGGGGGCTCCGGGAGGGGGACGTGATCCTGCGCGTCGACGACGAGGAGGTCTCCACCCGTCGGACGCTGTACGCCGCCCTCTGGCGCCGCGAGCCCGGCGAGCGCGTCGTCCTCGACGTGAAGCGTGACGATCATCTCGAGCGAGTGGAGGTGCTCGCGCAGGACCGGTCCGAGTTCTACGGCCTGGAGCGCCGCGGCTCCGGGCCGTCGTAGTCCCCTCCCGTTCCCCGACGGTCCCGCGGCACCCGGCGCCGGCGGCCGTCGCGCGCCGGACACGCGAGGCGCGGCCCGCGGGGCGATCCCGGCCGCCTCGGCGCCCGCCGACCGGGTTCCCGAGCCTCCCCGGGGTGGGCGATTCTGCCTCGTGCGAGCCCCGCTGCGGGCCGTCGCTTGACACTCGCGGTGGGGCTGCTACGCAGAGGGTGGGGCCGGCGACGGCCCCGGGCGCAGGGGCGCCCCGAGAATTCACGCGATGGAGGTGTTCACGCTCATGCTCGATCTCGCACGGTGGTCCCCGTTCGGTTCGGTGTTCCAGCTGCATCGGGAGCTCGACGATCTGTTCAGCCGCTTCTTCGGCCACGAGGGCGGGCCGGGGGTCGCCCGGGCCGACTCGGGTCAGGCGACCTGGTGGCCGGCCATCGAGAGCTACACGGAAGGCGGCGACCTGCACGTCCGCGTCGCGCTGCCCGGCGTCGATCCGAAGGACGTCGAGGTGACCGTCTCCGACACGACGCTCACCGTCCGGGGGGAGCGGAAGTCGAAGCGGGAGGCGAAGGGCGACGGGTCGTACGTTCGCGAGTTCGCGTACGGGACGTTCGAGCGTTCCCTGGCGCTCCCGGAGGGCATCGACCCCAGCAAGGTGCAGGCGCGGTTCAGCAACGGCATGCTCGACCTGACGATGCCGGCGCCACTGGCCGTCGCGCCGAAGAAGGTCGAGATCCAGATCGAGAACGGCTCGGGCTCGGCCCGCGCCATCAAGGCCGCCTGATCCCGCCCTTGGCCGCTGCCCGCCGCCGCGCGGTCGGCTCACGCGGCCCCCGGGGGGCACGCCCCGGGGGCCGCGCCCCACAGGGGGCCGGAGATCGCCATCGCCGCCGGCGACGGCGTGCGCAGCCCGGGGGCCGCGGGCTCCACGGGGCGCGGCGGCTGCCGCGGACCGCTCTGCTATAGTGGGCGCATGCGCGCGGCGTTCCGGGGGGCGGCCATTGTCGTGGGCGCGCTCCTGACCGGCGTCGTCGTCGCGCTCGCCGCGCCCGCGACCGACCTGCCGATCGTCGACGCGCACCTCCACTACAGCAGCAACAGCTGGGACGGGTACCCGCCGGAGGCGATCCTGGCGCTGATGGATCGCGCCGGCATCGCGCGGGCGTTCGTCTCCAGCACCCCCGACGAGGGGACGGTGCGCCTCTACGAGCGCGCCCCGGCCCGCATCGTTCCCGTGCTCCGCCCGTACCGCCAGCCCGGCGAGCTCGAGACCTGGTCCCGCGACCCGACGATCCCCGCCTACCTCGAGCAGCGCCTGGCCCGCCCCATCTACCGGGGGATCGGCGAGTTCCACCTGACCGGCGCCGAGGCCGTCGGGCCCGTCGTGCGCCGGGTCGCCGAGCTGGCGGCGCGGCGCGGGCTCTTCCTGCACTGCCACTGCGACATCGCGGCGATGGAGGCTCTGGCCGCCGCGGCGCCGGGCGTCCGGCTCCTGTGGGCGCACGCGGGGATGAGCGCCGGGGCGGCGGAGGTCGAGCGCCTCCTGGCTCGGCTCCCGGCGCTATCGGTCGAGCTCGCGCTCCGCTCGGACGTGGCGCCCGGGGGGCAGCTCGACCCGGCGTGGCGCGCGCTGTTCGTCCGCCACCCCGACCGGTTCATGGTCGGTACGGACACCTGGGTGCCGTCGCGGTGGGGCTCGCTCCTCGCCACGCAGGCCGAGACGCGGGCGTGGCTCGGCCAGCTGCCGCCGGAGATCGCGCGCCGGCTGGCCTCGGAGAACGCGGAGCGCCTGGCAGGGCCGGCGCCCTGATCGCCCGGGCGCCCGCCCGGGATCCTGATCGCACGACGCTCGGAGGACCGGAGCGATGATCCGCTACGCGGCGAATCTCACGATGCTGTTCAACGAGGTCCCGTTCGGGGAGCGGTTCGAGCGGGCGGCGGCCGCCGGGTTCCGGGCGGTCGAGTTCCTGTTCCTCCACAACGTCGACCAGGCCGCCGTCGAGCGCGAGCTGCGCGCCCACGACCTCGAGCTCGTCCTCTTCGACCCCGAGGGGGGGGACTTCCCGGCCGGCGATCGCGGTTACCTCTGCGACCCGGGCCGGCGCGAGCACCTCCTGCGGACCATCGAGGAGGCTGTCGCGTCCGCGCGGCGGCTCGGGTGCCGCCGGCTCAACGTCCTGGCCGGCAACCGCGTCCCGGGGGTCGCCGACCGCGTGCTCCGCCAGACCGCGGTCGAGAACCTCCGGCGCGCGGCCCCCATCGCCCGGGACGCCGGGATCACGCTCCTCGTCGAGACGCTCAACACGTGGGAGAGCCCGCGCTACTTCCTGGACAGCGCGCAGCTCGGGCTCGACATCGTCCGCGAGGTCGCGCAGCCGAACGTCCGTTTCCAGCTCGACTGCTACCACGTCCAGCGGATGGAGGGGCAGCTGATCGACACGGCCGTCCGCAACGTCGAGTGGATCGGCCACGTCCAGGTGGCCGACGTGCCGGGCCGGCACGAGCCCGGGACCGGGGAGATCCACTACGGGAACGTGCTGGCGGCGCTCGAGCGAGCGGGGTACGACGGCTACGTCGGTCTCGAGTACCGGCCGTCCGGCAAGACGGAGGACTCGTTCGGCTGGCTGCCGCGGGAGCTGCGGACTCGCTGCTAGCGCCCGTCCGGGAGCCGGCGCGGCCCGCCGGCGCTCACGAGCCGGGCGCCGGGCATCGCCATCCGGCGGCGGCCGCGCGCCCGGGCGCCGCCGCGCCGGTACGGCGCGCCGTCCGCTACTTCTACGAGCACGACGGCTTCTTCCTGGCGGCCGGGCTCTCGTTCTACGTCGTGATCTGCATCGTGCCGTTCGTCCTCCTCCTGGTCGCCGGCGGCGCCTTCCTGGTCTCCGACGACATGGTGCTCCGAGAGGTCCTGGACCGGCTGGCCGGGCTGCTCCCGGTGTACCAGTCGGAGATGGAGGCGATGCTCCGAGGCGTCATCCGGGCGCGCGGCGTCTCCAGCGTGGTCGGGACGCTGATCCTGGTCGTCTTCGCCTCCCAGCTGTTCGCGGCGACCCGGCTGGTCCTGAACCGCGTCTTCCAGCGGAAGGGCCGGAACCTCATCCACGGCATGCTCTATGACGTCTGGATGATGCTCCTGCTCGGGGTGCTGTTCCTGGTGACGATCGCCATCACCGCCGCGTTCGCCTGGGTGCGCGGAGTGGCGATGCTGCTGGGCCGCGGCGCGCTGGTGCCGATCCTGTTCCACTGGGCGGGAGTCCTCCTGGCGGTGGCGTTCGACGCCGCCCTCTTCGTGACCGTGTACCGCTACGTCCCGACGATGCGGGTGGGGTGGCGGAGCGTGCTGGCCGGGAGCGTCGCCACCGCGATCCTCTGGGAGGGCGCCAAGCAGGCCTTCCGCTGGTACATCGAGGGGATCGGCGTCTACAGTGCGGTCTACGGGTCGCTCGGGGTGACGATCGCGCTGATGATGTGGGTCTACTACTCGGCGATCGTGTTCGTGCTGGGCGCCGCCCTGATCCGGGCCCTCGAGGAGCACGCCGGCCGGGGCGGCGTTTGATGCGCCGCCCCGACACCCCCTATAATCCGGCAGCGATGCGCCGGGCCCGCCGGCCGCGCGCCGGCGGCCCGCCCCCGCCGCGGAGGTGACTCGATGGAGACGCCGGTTCGTCTGACGACGCTCTCGCACGGCGCCGGCTGAGCCTGCAAGCTCGGGCCGGAGGATCTGGCCCAGGTCCTGGCGCTCTTGCCCCCGACCGCGGACCCGAACGTCCTGGTCGGCGCCGAGACGTGCGATGACGCCGCGGTGTACCGCCTGACCGACACCCTGGCGCTCGTGCTCACGGTCGACTACTTCACGCCGATCGTCGACGATCCGTACGTCTTCGGCCAGATCGCCGCGGCGAATTCCCTGTCGGACGTCTACGCGATGGGCGGGCGGCCGATCGCGATGCTCTCCATCGTCGGGTTCCCGCGGGACAGGCTCCCGATGGCGGTCCTGGGCGAGATCCTGCGGGGGGGCGCCGACAAGGCGCGCGAGGCCGGGGTGAGCGTGGTCGGCGGTCACTCGATCGACGACGCCGAGCCGAAGATCGGGTACGCCGCCGTGGGCCTGGTCGACCCCGCCCGTATCTGGCGCAACGTCGGGGCGCGGCCGGGGGATGCCCTGGTCCTCACCAAGCCGCTCGGGACCGGTATCATCTCGACCGCCATCAAGCAGGCCAAGGCGCCGCCCGCGGCGGTCGAGGCGGCCCAGCGGACGATGGCGACCCTGAACCGCGCGGCGGCCGAGGCGGCGGCGTCGGTCCCCGTGCACGCCGCCACCGACGTGACGGGGTTCGGCCTGCTCGGCCACCTCCGCGAGATGACGGTCGGCTCCCGCGTCGCCGCTCGGGTGTCGGCGGGGCGGATCCCGCTCCTGCCGGACGTGCTGGCTCTCGCCGAGGCGGGTCTGGTGCCCGGCGGGACCCGGCGCAACCTGAAGGCGATCGCGGCGGTCGTCCGGTGGGACCCCGGGATTCCCGAGCCGCGCCGGCTGGTCATCGCGGACGCCCAGACCTCCGGGGGGCTCCTGGTCGCGACCCCCGAACCGGGGGCGCTGCTCCGGGGCCTGGCGGCCGCCGGGGTGGAGGGCGCGGCTCAGATCGGCGAGATCACCGCGCCGGACCCGGCGGGCACGATCGAGGTCACGGCGTGACGCGGTTCCTCGAGGGGCGGGCGGCGGTCGTCACCGGCGCCGGCCGGGGAATCGGCCGCGAGATCGCGCTCATGATGGCGGCCGCCGGCGCGCGGGTCGTGGTCAACGACCTGGGCGGGGGCGCCGACGGCTCGGGATCCGACGCGTCGCCGGCCGACGCGGTCGTCCGGGAGATCCGGACGGCGGGCGGGGAGGCGGTCGCGAGCTACGAGTCGGTCGCCACGATGGCCGGCGGGCAGCGCATCGTCGAGGCCGCCGTCGACCACTTCGGGCGGGTCGACATCGTCGTCAACAACGCCGGCATCGTGCGGGACCGCATGATCTACAACATGACCGAGGAGGAGTGGGACGCGGTCATCGCGGTCCACCTGAAGGGCGCCTTCGCCCTGACCCGCGCCGCCGCGCCGCGGTTCCGGGAGCAGCGCTGGGGCCGGTACGTGAACATGACCTCGACCTCGGGCCTGGTCGGCAACGTCGGGCAGGCGAACTACGCCGCGGCCAAGCTCGGCATCGTCGGCCTCACCCGGGTGACCGCGCTCGACATGGCGCGCTACCACGTCACCGCGAACTGCATCGCCCCGTTCGCGTGGACCCGGCTGATCGGAACCATCCCCGCCGACACCCCGGAGCAGAAGGCGCGGCTCGCGAAGCTCGAGAAGCTGGCGCCGCGCGACGTCGCGCCGCTCGCCGTCTTCCTGGGGACCGACGAGGCCGCCGATGTCACCGGGCAGGTGTTCGGCGTCCGCGGCAAGGAGATCTTCGTGTTCTCGCAGCCGCGGCCGGTGCGCTCGATCCACCACGGCCAGGGCTGGACGCCCGAGCGGCTGGTCGAGACCTTCCGGGGGAGCCTCGGCCGCCACCTGGTGCCGCTCGAGGGCTCCGCGCAGTACTTCAGCTACGACCCGCTCGTCTGAACGGCCGGTCCGGGGGCCGGGCTCCGTCGCCGGGCGCCGGCTCGGCAGGCGCCGGCGGCCGTGAGGCCGGGTGCGGCGCGAGGAGGGCGGCTGGCGCGGCTGATCCTCCTCCTGCTCCCCCTCGCGGTCCCGGGCCCGGGCGCCGCGACGGATCCCCCGCTCCTGGCCGCGGTGGGGGACGTGACCGACCGCGGCGCGGTGCTCTGGCTCCGGGCCGCCGGGCCGGAGCCGGCCTCGATCGAGATCGGCCCGGTCGGGGCGGCGGCGTGGCGGCGGCTGGACGCGCGGCCCGCCGCCGACGCGGACTTCACGGTGAAGCTCTGGGTCCAGGGGCTCGAGCCCGCCACCCGTCACGGCTATCGCGTCCAGTGGCGGCGCGAGGCCATCGCCGGCGAGTTCGTGACCGCGCCGCCGCCGGACCGGGACGCCCCGGTCACGCTGCTCTGGAGCGGCGACCTGGGCGGCGGCGGCCGCTGCCGGTCACCCGACGGCGGGTTCCCGGTGTTCCGCGCGATGGCGGCCCGGCGCCCGGACCTCTTCGTGTTCGCCGGCGACACGGTGTACGCCGATCAGCGCTGTCCGGCGCCGCCGAGCGTGCCGGGCGCGGACTTCGTCGCCGCCGACCTGGCCGGGTTCCGCGCCAAGCACCGCTACCAGCGCGGCGATCCGGGACTCGCCGCGTTCCTGGCCGGCACCGCGGTCTATGCCACCTGGGACGATCACGAGGTCCGCGGCGACTTCGCCGGGCCCTCGGAGCCGCTCATGCCAGCCGGCCGCCAGGCGTTCCTCGAGTACTGGCCGGTCCGTCCCGCGGCCGAGGAGCCCGGGCGGCTCTACCGGAGCGCCCGCTGGGGGCGGCTGGTGGAGCTCCTGCTGCTCGACACGCGGCAGTACCGGAGTCCCAACGCGCAGCCCGACGGGCCGGAGAAGACGATGCTCGGCGCGGCGCAGCGGAGCTGGCTCGTCGAGCGCCTCGCGCGGTCCGACGCCGTGTGGAAGCTGGTGGTGTCGAGCGTGCCGCTGTCGGTCCCGACCGGTCGCTGGGTGCGGGACGGCTGGGCCAACCGCCGCACGCCGCTCGACCCGACGGGCGACGAGACCGGGTTCGAGCACGAGCTGCTGGAGATCGTGCACGCGCTGGCTGCCCGGCGCGTCCGGAACGTCGTCTGGCTCTCCGCGGACGTCCACTGGGCCGAGGTGCTGCGGCTGACGCCGCTCCCGGGGCTCGTCTTCCACGAGCTGATAGCCGGACCGCTGCGAGCGACCCACGGCCACCCCCGATGGACCGACGCCACGCTCGGGCCGGTGCGCCTCTTTGCCGAGGGGGGCTACGACAACTTCGGCGAGCTGCGGGCCGAGGCGAGCGGCCTGACCGTGCGGATCCTCGATGCCGGCGGGCGGGAGCGCTTCCGGACGGTGCTCGCCCCCGTGCCGCCGGCCTAGGCCCGGGCGCGCGCCCGGATCGCGCCCGCGGCCCGCCGCCGAGCCCTCGATTGCCGAGGGTGCCACCAGCCGCCGCCGGGCGGCCGCTGCCGGGCCGCCCGCTCGGCGCCGACGCGCCCTTGCGACCGCCGCGCGGCGCGCGCTAGACTCCGGTCACGCTCGTCGAGTGTCGCCCGGGGCGGCGGCCGGCGGGGCGCCACGCCACGCCCGGCGGTCTACCCCCGGGTCGTGGAGCCGGGTACGGCTCTCTGTTTCGTCCGGCGGCGCGGGTCCCGGGACCCCGCGAGGAGGCTCGAAATGGGGAACAGGGCGACCGAGCGTGGGCAGGTGACGCGACGGGTGTTCATCAAGCGCACCGCGGCGGCCGCCGGGGTCGCCGCTGCGGGCGGCGCGATCGAGGAGATCCTGGCCGCCCGCCGGGCCCCCGCGTACGCCCAGGGCGCCTCGCTCCACTTCCTCCTCTGGAAGAACTTCTCGCCGCCCGCCGACGTCGAGATCGTGCGGCAGGGAGCGGAGTGGGGGAAGCAGCACAACGTCAACGTGCGGATCGAGCAGATCAACGCCAACGACATCCCGGCCCGGGCCGCGGCGGCGATCGAGAGCAAGCAAGGGCCGGACATCATCCAGTTCTTCCACAACTGGCAGAACCAGTACGCGGACGCCCTGGTGGACGTCACCGATCTCTGCACGGCCCTCGAGTCCAAGTACGGCGGCTTCGTCGACTACGCCAAGGCCGACGCGATGCTCAACGGCCGGTTCACCGCCGTGCCGCACACGATCGTGCCCAACATCTTCGTCGTCCGCCAGTCGTACCTCAAGGCCGCGGGCACCGCGGCCTGGCCGAAGACGTGGGACGAGCTCCGTCGCGAGGGGAAGAAGTGGAAGGCGGCCGGCCACCCGATCGGTCAGACCGTGGGTCACACCTTCGGGGATGCCGTCGACTTCACGTACCCGTTCCTCTGGAGCTACGGCGTGACCGAGCGCGACGAGCAGGGCCGGGTGACGTTCGCCAGCAAGCAGGCGCTCGAAGCCCTGAAGGCGTTCAAGGCGCTCTGGGACGACGCCATGGACCCGGCCGGCGCGGGGTGGGACGACTCGAACAACAACCGGGCGTTCCTGTCGGGCTCGATC
>DASRDR010000166.1:0-8749 GCA_035652475.1 Candidatus Methylomirabilota bacterium
GTGATCGGCTACCTCCACCGCTGCCACGAGAAGCTGGGCGAGACGCTCACGTACGTGCAGTACCCCACGATCGCCTCGAAGACGGACTACGTCTCGGCGATGACCGCCGAGCTCTGCTACGTCCGGGCCGCCGAGCAGCTCGGGCAGATCGAGGTCCCCAGGCGCGCGCAGTACCTGCGCGTGCTGGTGGCCGAGCTCCAGCGCGTGGCGTCCCACTGCCTCTGGCTCGGGACCTGGTGCATGGACATGGGGGGCGCCCTGGGCGGCGGGGCCACCATGTTCCTCTACTGCTTCCGCGAGCGCGAGATGATCCTGGACCTGTTCGAGGCGCTGACCGGTGCTCGGCTGCTCTACGGGTTCCACCAGATCGGCGGGACCCGCTACGACGTGCCGGCCGGGTGGGCCGAGAAGTGCCGCGACACCGTGAAGCACATCGAGGGCCGGCTCGACGAGTACGAGGCGCTCCTCGAGGGGAACACGATCTTCCTGGTCCGGACCCGGGGCGTCGGCGTCATCACCCCGGAGCTCGGGCAGGAGGTCGGCGTCTCGGGGCCGCTCCTCCGGGGGTCGGGGATCGCCCACGACATCCGCCGGGTGGAGCCGTACTCCTCCTACGAGGACTTCGTCTTCACGGTGCCCGTCGAGACGGCCGGCGACTGCTACGCGCGCTACCGCGTCCGCATGCAGGAGTTCCGGCAGGCGATCGCGATCGTGCGGCAGGCGCTCGACGGCCTCCCGGCGGGGCCGATCTCCTCGCGGCCCGGCGTGAAGTCGGTCGGCCAGGTCAAGCTCCCCAAGGGCGAGACCTACGCGCGCGTCGAGGGCCCGCGGGGCGAGGTGGGGATCTACCTGGTCTCGGACGGGTCGACGAAGCCGTACCGGATGAAGTGGCGCGGGGCCTCCTTCTCGAACCTCGCGGTCGCGGGCCACATCCTGCCCGGCCACAAGATCGCCGACGCGGTGGCGATCCTGGGGTCGATCGACCCCGTGTTCGGGGAGGTGGACCGGTAGGATGCGGACCCTCCTCTGGACGGTGGGCCCCCCGTTCTTCCTCCTGAACGGCGTCCTGCTGCTCGTCACCTACCTCACGCTGGTGGAGCGGAAGGTCGCCGCCCGGCTCCAGTCGCGGGTCGGCCCCTACGAGGTGGGGCGGCCGCACGGGTGGCTCCAGCCGATCGCCGACGCGATCAAGCTCTTGCTGAAGGAGGACATCGTCCCGGCCTCGGCCGACCGGGTCGTCTACAACCTGGCCCCGATCGTGTTCCTGGTGCCGGCGTTCCTGATGTACGCGGCCATCCCGTTCGCCCGGGGCTGGGCGCTGGCCGACCTCGACATCGGCGTCCTGTTCGTCCTCGCGGTCTCCTCGCTCGAGGTGATCGGCCTGTTCATGTGCGGCTGGGGGTCCAACAACAAGTACGCGCTCCTGTCGGCGATGCGGGCGGTGAACCAGATCATCTCCTACGAGGTCCCGTTCATCCTGATCGCCCTGGTCCCGGTGGTCCTGACCGGGTCGCTCAGGCTCACCGCCATCGTCGACGCCCAGCGCGGCTGGTTCGGCTGGTTCGTGTTCTACCCGGGGCTCGGCCAGGTCGCGTTCCTCGCCTTCCTCGTCTTCGCGCTGGCGTCGGAGAACCGGATCCCGTTCGACATCGTGGAGGCCGAGTCGGAGCTTGTCGCCGGCTTCCGGGTCGAGTACTCGGGGATGAAGTTCGCCCTCGTCCAGCTCGCCGAGTTCGTCCACCTGTTCGGGATCGCCTGCCTGGCCACCCTCCTGTTCCTGGGGGGCTGGCTCGGGCCGTGGGCGGGGGCGGTCGGCCCGCTCTGGTTCGTGCTGAAGGCGCTCGCCGTGTTCCTGGTCATCGTCTGGGTGCGCTGGTCGTTCATCCGGATCCGCGTCGACCAGATCCTGGCGCTCTCGTGGAGGCTCTTCCTGCCGGCGGCGGTGGTCCTGCTGCTGGCGGCCGGCGCCGTGGTCGCGGCGTGGGGAGGGGGCCGTGCCTGAGGGGGTGCGGGGCGCGCTCGGCATGGTGCGCGCGGCGGGCACCGCGATGACGGTGACGCTCCGGAACCTGTTCCGGCCGCCGGTGACGGTGCACTACCCGCGCGTCACGCGCCCCTACCCCGAGCGGTTCCGGGGCGTGCTGGCCCTCACGTACGATCCCGAGACCGGCGAGGAGAACTGCATCGGGTGCCGGCTGTGCGAGTACATCTGCCCGCCGCAGGTCATCAAGGTCGAGATGCTGAAGGCCGAGAAGCGGAACTACGCGAAGAGCTTCAGCCTGGAACTCTACGCGTGCGAGTTCTGCGAGCTGTGCGTCCAGGTGTGCCCGACCGACGCCATCGTGATGCTGCGGACGTTCGACCTGGCGACCGCCGACCGGCGACACCTCCTGCTCGACAAGGACCGGCTCCACGCCCTCGGCCGGCAGTTCCCGGCTGCGTGGGCCACCGGCACGGGGCTCCGCGCGATGCAGGCGCCGCCGCCGCGCGGCGGGGCCAAGGGGGAGGCTGCCCCGAAGGACGCCGGCGAGTGAGCGCCCGGTCGTCGGGGCGGCGGGGCCGCGGCGGACGGCCGGCGCGGGGACCCAGCGCGGGCGGATCGCCCCGCCGGCTCGCGCGCGGCGCCGCGGGCGGGGCAGGGCGGTGAGCCCCGCCGGCCTGGGGCTCGGCGTGCTCGCGGTGATCGTGCTCGGCGCCAGTCTCGGCGTCGTGCTGGCGCGGAACCTCTTCCACTCCGTGCTGTGGCTGGCGCTCGCGCTGGTCGGGACCGCCGGCCTGTTCCTGCTGCTCCACGCCGAGTTCCTCGCCGCGGTCCAGGTGCTCCTGTACGCCGGCGGCGTGGTGACGATCGTGGTGTTCGCGATCATGCTGACCGAGCGGCTGGTGGGCGAGTCCATCCGCCAGATGAACCGCGGCGTGGCCTGGGGCGCCGCGGCGGCCGGCGGGGTGTTCGTCGCCCTCGCCGGCGCGATCCTCCGGGCGCGGCCGGGCCGCGCGCCGGCCACCGGGCTCGACACCGCGGCGCTGGGCCGGGCGGTGCTGACCGAGTGGGTGCTGAGCTTCGAGCTGCTGGGGATCCTGCTGGTGGCGGCGCTGCTGGGCGCGCTCTACCTGGCGCGGACCGAGGAATGACGCGGGTGCCCGGCCGCCTCTCCGGCCCGCCGCGGGATCGCCGCCGGTGCTGACCGCCTGCCTCCTCCTGGCGGCCGCGGTGTTCGCGATCGGGCTCTTCGGCGTCCTCACGCGGCGGAACGCGGTCGGGATCCTCCTCGGGATCGAGCTCATGCTGAACGCGGTCAACATCAACCTGGTGGCGTTCGCCCGGTTCGGCGGGACGGTGGCCGGGTGGGTGCTGGCGCTGTTCACGATCGCGGTGACGGTCACCGAGGTCGCGGTCGGGCTCGCGATCGTGATCGTCATCTTCCGCGTCCGTCGCACGGTCGACGCGGATCACCTGTCGCTCCTGCGAGGCTAGCGGCCCGTGTCGGAGTCCGAGCTCCCGCTGATCATCCTCGGGGCGCCGCTGCTCGCGGCCCTCCTGCTGGGCTGCTGCCCGCCGCTCCGGCGGGCGGGCGGGCCGGCCGCCGCGGTGTCGTTGGCGGGCATCCTGGTCGCCCTGGCCGCGGCCGGGGGGCTCCTGGCCCGCCTCTGGCACGCGAGCGTGACTGGCATCACGCTGCGGGTCGTCGAGACCGTGCCCTGGCTCGCCCAGGTCGGCCCGACCCCCCTGGCGCGGGTGGGCGTGTACGTGGACGCGCTGAGCGCGACGATGGCGGGGCTGGTCACGCTGGTGGCGAGCCTGGTCCAGCTCTACTCGCTGGGGTACCTGGCCGACGAGCCGCGCTCGGCGCTCGGCCGGTACTACTTCTACCAGTCGCTGTTCGCCTTCTCGATGCTCGGGCTCGTCTTCGCGCCGAACTTCCTCCAGCTGTTCGTGTTCTGGGAGCTGGTCGGGCTCTGCTCGTACCTCCTGATCGGCTTCTACTACCACCGCCCCGCCGCCGCGCGCGCCGCGGTCAAGGCGTTCTGGGTCACGAAGCTCGGCGACATCGGGTTCATGCTGGGGATCGTGCTGCTCTGGGGGGCGACGGGCACCTTCGACTTCGACACCCTCTTCCGGGCGGCGGGCGCCGGAGCCCTCCCTGCCGGGCTGGCGCTGTACATGACGCTGATCTACCTGGGCGCGGTCGGGAAGAGTGCGCAGTTCCCGCTCCACGTCTGGCTGCCGGACGCGATGGAGGGGCCGACGCCGGTGTCGGCCCTGATCCACGCCGCGACCATGGTCACCGCGGGGGTGTTCCTGGTCGTTCGCGCCTTCCCGCTCTTCGCGGCGGTGCCGGGGGTGCTCGAGCTCGTCGCCTGGGTCGGGGCGTTCACCGCGTTCCTGGCCGCCACGCTGGCGCTGGTCCAGGCGGACATCAAGCGCGTGCTCGCCTACTCCACCATCTCCCAGCTCGGCTACATGATGGCGGGCGTCGGGGCCGGCGCGCCGGCGGCGGGCATGCTCCACCTGGTCACGCACGGGTTCTTCAAGGCGCTCCTGTTCCTCGCCGCCGGGGCCGTGATTCACGCCGTCCACACCAACGACATGTGGGCGATGGGGCGACTCGGGCGCGCCATGCCGAAGACCGCCCTCGTGTTCGTCGTGGGGACGCTGGCCCTGTCCGGCGTGCCGCCGTTCTCGGGATTCGTCTCGAAGGAGGCGATCCTGGCCGGCGTGTGGGAGGGCGGGCTGCGCGGGCCGTTCGTCCTGCTGGCGGTCACCGTGTTCCTGACCGCGCTCTACATGTTCCGGGCGGTCTTCGTGACGTTCTTCGGGGCGGCGCGCGCCGCCGGCGGGCATCCGGCCGACCCGCCGGCCGTGATGATGGGCCCGCTCTGGTTGCTCGCGTTCCTGTCGATCGCCGGCGCGGTGCTCGGGAGCCCTGCGCTCGGCCAGACGCTGCCGCGCTTCCTGGGCGCCGCGCCGGCCGAGCACGGCCCGGCGTGGCTGACGCCGTTCTCGGTCGCCCTGGCGATCGCGGGAGTGGGGCTGGCGTGGCTCGTGTACCAGCGTGGCGCCCTCGCCCCGGCCCGGCTCGCCCGGGCGTTCGGGCCCCTCGCCGGGGCGGCGGCCCGGGGCTACGGCCTGGACGCCCTGTACGGGGCCGGGTACGGCGGGCTCCTCGCCTTCGCCCGGGCCGTCGGGTGGGTCGACCGCTACGTGGTCGACGGCCTCGTCAACGTGGCGAGCGCCGGGACGGCGCGGGCGGGTGCGGCGCTCCGGCTCCTCCAGACCGGCCGCGCCCAGGACTACCTGTACGGCATCACCGCGGGCGTCCTCTTCATCGTGGTGCTCTGGCGGTTGTGGGCATGAGCGGCTGGCCCGTCCTCTCGCTGATCACGGCGGCGCCGTTCGCGGGGGCCTGCCTCATCATGGCGATCGGGCGGCGCCGGCCGCTGGCGGTCCGGCTCATCGCGACCGCGGTCACGGCGTGGAGCCTCGTGCTCGCGCTGTACGTTTACGTCGGCTACCAGTCGGCCGCGGGCGGGTTCCAGTTCCGCGAGCGGTACCCGCTGGTGCCCCCGCTCGGGATCGCGGTCGAGCTGGGCGCCGACGGCATGTCGGTGCTGATGATCCTGCTCACCGCGGTGATCATCTTCGCCGGCGTCTTCGCATCGTGGACCGTGCGCGTGCGCGACCACGAGTTCTACGCGCTGCTCCTCGCCCTGGTGACCGGCGTCTTCGGGGTGTTCGTCTCCCTGGACCTGTTCGTGTTCTTCCTCTTCTACGAGATCGCGGTCCTCCCGATGTACCTCCTGATCGGGATCTGGGGCTCGAGCGGCGAGATCCGCCCCCAGGGGCCGTTCGGGTGGGCGTTCCGCGCCACGGGGGTCGGCACCAAGGAATACGCCGCGATGAAGCTGACCCTCTACCTCCTGCTCGGGTCGGCGTTCATCCTGGTCGGGATCTTCGTCCTCTACTTCGCCGCCGGCGGGACCTCCTTCTCGCTCCTGGCGCTCGCCGACGCGCCGTTCGACGCGACGACCCAGCGCTGGGTGTTCCTGGCCCTCTACGTGGGCTTCGGCATCCTGGCCGGCATCTGGCCGCTGCACACGTGGTCGCCGGACGGGCACGCGTCGGCCCCGACCGCCGTC
This sequence comes from Candidatus Methylomirabilota bacterium, assembly GCA_035652475.1. Classification (GTDB taxonomy): domain Bacteria; phylum Methylomirabilota; class Methylomirabilia; order Rokubacteriales; family DASRDR01; genus DASRDR01. Next base: position 6,139 of record DASRDR010000166.1, read on the forward strand.
TCGATGCTCCACGCCGGCGTCCTCATGAAGCTCGGCGCCTACGGGGTGGTCCGGGTGGCGATGGGGCTCCTGCCCGAGGCGGCCCAGCACTGGGCGCCGCTGGTCGGGACGATCGCCGCCATCAACGTGGTGTACGGGGCGCTCGGCGCGATGGCCCAGTCCGACCTCAAGTACGTCGTCGCCTACTCGTCCGTCTCCCACATGGGGCTGGTGATGCTCGGGGCGGCCACCCTGACCGAGGCGGGGCTCAACGGCTCGGTGTTCCAGATGTTCGCCCACGGGATCATGACCGGCCTCTTCTTCGCGCTGGTCGGGCTGATCTACGAGAAGTCGCACACGCGCGAGATCGGCCGGATGGGCGGGTTCGGCCGCCGCATGCCGGGCGTGGCCGCCTGCTTCACGCTGGGCGCGCTGTCCTCCCTCGGGCTCCCCGGGCTCTCCGGGTTCGTCGCCGAGATCCTCACGTTCCTGGGCGCCTGGCAGTCGGGCGCGCGGTGGTGGCTGTTCCCGGCGGTGGCCGGGACCCTCCTGACCGCGATCTACGTGCTCCGGGTCGCCAAGCGCATCTTCTGGGGCCCCCTGGCGGTCGGGGGCGCGGAGGACTACGCCCACCTCCCGGACGCGCGCGGCCCGGAGTGGGTGAGCCTGGTCTTGCTCTCGGCGATCCTGATCCTGTTCGGGATGGTCCCGGCGCTCGCGCTCTCCCGCGTCGGGCCCGCCACCATCACCCTGCTCGACCGCCTCGGGGCCCTGCCGTGATGCTGATCGCGCTCGAGCTGGGGGTCGCGGCGCTGGCGCTCGTGGTGTTCGCGCTGGGCCTGGCCGGCGGCGCCGGGCGACGGATCATCGGCGGCGTGGCGGCGGTCGGCCTCGCCGGCCTCTACGGGCTGTCCCTCGTCCTCGACGCCCGGGGGCCGCTGCCGCTCGCCGACGGCGCGTTCGTCGTGGACGGGCTCGCGGTGTTCCTGAAGCAGGTGTTCCTGGTGGCGAGCCTCCTGGCCGTCCTCGGCGGGCTCGCCCGGGGCGACACCGGCGGCGGGCGCCGGACACTCGAGTACCACCTGCTCATGCTGGCGGCGCTGCTCGGGATGATGGTGCTCGCCTCGGCCCGGGACTTCGTGCTCCTGTTCGTGGCGTTCGAGCTGATGTCGATCCCGCTCTACATCCTGGCCGGCTTCGTCAAGCGGGACGCGCGGGCGGTCGAGGCGTCGCTGAAGTTCTTCCTGGTCGGCAGCCTCTCGACCGCCCTCCTGGCCTACGGCATCTCGTTCGTCTACGGGGTCACGGGGGGGACGCGGCTCGATGCGGTGACGGCGGCGCTCGCCGCGCCGGACCCGCTGCTGGTCCTCGGGCTCCTGCTGGTCCTGGGCGGGCTCGGCTTCAAGCTTGCGGCGGTGCCGTTCCACATGTGGGCGCCGGACACCTACGAGGCGGCCGCGACCCCGTTCGTGGCGTGGCTGTCCGTGGCCCCCAAGGCCGCCGGGTTCGCCGCCGTGTTCCGGATCTTCGTCGAGGGCGTGGGCGCCGGCGGGACGCTGTGGGCCGGGGCGGCCGCCGCCCTGGGCGCGATCACGATCGTCGCCGGGAACCTCATGGCGATCCCGCAGACGGACGCCAAGCGGCTGCTGGCCTACTCGGGGATCGCGCACATCGGCTACATGCTGCTCGGGGTGGCGGCGTTCTCGCCGGCGGGCGTGGCGATGGTGCTCTTCTACCTGGTCGCCTACCTGTTCTCGAACATGGGCGCCTTCATGGTGGTCGAGGCGGTCGCGCAGAGCGAGGGCTCGGCGGCGCTCCGGAGCTTCGGCGGGCTCGCCCAGCGGTCGCCGGCGCTGGCCCTGGCCATGCTGCTCTTCCTGCTCTCGCTGGGCGGGATCCCGTTCGTGGCGGGGTTCTGGGCGAAGCTCTACGTCTTCTGGGCGGTCGCGCAGGCGGGGCGCTACGGGCTGGTCGTGCTGGGCGCGGTGCTGACGGTCGTCGCCCTCTTCTATTACCTCCTGGTCGCGAAGCGCATGTACATCGACCCACCCGTGGCGACGGCGCCCATCGCGGTCCCGCCGGCCCTGGCGCTGGTCCTCGCCGTGAGCGCGGCGGCGATCGTCCTGCTCGGGCTCTATCCGGGGCCGCTGGTGGACTCGGCGCTCCGCGCCGCCGCCCCTCTGTTCTAGCGGCCCCGGCGGGCGCGCGCCGCCGGCCGGGCGGTCACCGCTTCCAGCGGCCCTCCTCGTACACCCAGCCCTCGGCTGTCTTCTTGTGACGCCCCGGGATCCACGATCCCCGGCCCTGGGCGTTCTCCCACCGGCCGCTCACCCACACCCACTTCCCGCCTTGCCAGGCCCAGTGCCCGGCGATCCAGACCCAGTCCGGCCCCGGGGACGGAGATGGCTTCTCGACGTTCGGCGCAGGGGGCGGGGTCGGGGCCTGGGCCGCGGCCGGGCCGACCAGCGCCAGGGCGAGGCTCAGGACCCCCATCCATCCAGTCGAAGGGCGCAGCATGGCTGGCATCGCTCCTTTCGTCGGTTCCGACGGCGGCTCCCGGGGGCATTCACCCGCAGCACCCCGGCCCCCGCCGGAGCCGGTCCGCGCCGCGGACGACGCCGACTTCGGCGCG
>DASRDR010000167.1:0-13023 GCA_035652475.1 Candidatus Methylomirabilota bacterium
CGATCCCGAGGTGGTGGCCGATCCGTATCCGAGCTATCACCGGCTTCGCGCGAGCGATCCCGTCCATCGCCATCCGCTCGGGTTCTACGTCCTGACGCGCTACGACGACGTCGCGGCCTTCCTGCGCGACCCGCGGTTCGGGAAGTCCGGCTACGAGGCGCTGTTCGAGTCGCGGTTCGGGACCGGCGCCGAGGGGGCGTGGCTCGCCTCCTCCATGCTCTTCCGCGATCCACCGGACCACGACCGGCTGCGGGCCCTGGTCGGGAAGGCGTTCACCCCGCGCATGGTGGAGGGCCTCCGGCCGCGCATCCGCCAGCTGGTGGACGGGCTGCTCGACCTGGTCGCGCCTGCGCGGACGATGGACGTGATCGGCGACCTGGCGTACCCGCTGCCGGTCGCGGTGATCTCGGAGATGCTCGGCGTCCCCACGGCGGACGCGCCCTCGGTGAAGGAGTGGTCCCGCGACATCGCGCGCGCCCTGGACGCGATCGCGCTGCCCGTCGAGCCGGACGTCATGGCGCGCGGCAAGGCCGCCGCGGTATGCATGGTGGAGTACTTCCGGGACCTCACCGCCGAACGGCGGCGCCGGCCGGGGCCGGACCTCCTCAGCGCGCTCGTCGAGGCCGAGGAGGCGGGCGACCACCTGAGCGAGCGCGAGCTCCTCGCGACCTGCGTGCTGCTCTACGTCGCGGGCCACGAGACCACCGTGAACCTGATCGGCAACGGGATGTTCGCCCTCCTCCGGCATCCGGCCGAGTGGCGCCGCCTGCAGGAGGATCCGGGGCGGGTGCCGGCCGCGGTCGAGGAGCTCCTGCGGTACGACGGCCCCGTGCAGCGGACGGGGCGGATCGCGCGGGCGGCGGTCGAGATCGGCGGGGTCGAGATCGCGGCGGGGACGCTGGTGCTGGGCCTCCTCGGGGCGGCCAACCGTGACCCGGCGCACTTTCCGGATCCCGACCGGCTCGACGTCACCCGCGAGGAGCCCCGGCATCTCGCGTTCGGCTACGCGGTCCACTACTGCCTCGGCGCGGCGCTCGCACGACTGGAGACCCAGGTGACCCTGGGCGCGCTCCTCGAGCGTTGCCCCGGCCTGACCCTGGCCACCGAGGCGCCGGTCTGGCGGCACTCGACGACGCTTCGCGGCCTGGACGCCCTGCCGGTCCGGTTCTGACCGCGCCGCCATCCGATCGCGCCCTGCCGGGCCCCGCCGGGTCGGGGCCGGCACAACCCGTGCATGGGATAATGCCTCCGATGGCCGGAGCGGGGGTCTGGCGCGCGCAGATCGATCGGCTGGAAGCCAATCTGTCACGCGCCCTGGTCGGAAAGGCCGAGGTCGTCCGCCTGGCGGTGGTCGGGCTCCTGGCCCGGGGCCATCTCCTGATCGAGGACGTCCCGGGCGTCGGCAAGACCACACTGGCCGCAGCGCTGGCGCGCTCGATCGGCGCCGGGTTCCAGCGGATCCAGTTCACCTCGGACATGCTGCCGTCGGACGTCCTCGGCGTGGCCGTGTACGAGCCCGACAAGCGGGAGTTCGTCTTCAAGCCGGGGCCGATCTTCACGAACATCGTCCTCGCCGACGAGATCAACCGCACGACGCCGAAGACCCAGTCGAGTCTCCTCGAGGCGATGAACGAGGCCCAGGTCTCCCTCGACCACACGACCCACCCGCTGCCGCGCCCGTTCATGGTCCTGGCGACGCAGAACCCGCGCGAGCACGCCGGCACGTTCCCGCTGCCCGAGTCGCAGCTGGACCGCTTCCTCCTCCGGATCCGCATCGGGTACCCGAGCGCGGCCGACGAGAAGACGATCCTCCGGGGCGCGGCCGAGGAGCCGGTGGCGGAGAGCCTCGCCCCCGTGCTGAGCGTCTCCGAGGTCCTCGCGCTCCAGGACGCCGCGGATCGCGTCCGGACGGACGAGGCCGTCCTCGATTACGTGGTCGCGATCGTCAACGCGACCCGGCGCTCGCGCCTGCTGACCCTCGGCGTGAGCCCGCGCGGGTCGCTGGCGCTCCTGCGGGCCGCGCGCGCGCAGGCGCTCACCGAGGGCCGGGACTACCTGGTGCCCGACGACGTCAAGCGCCTCGCCGCGCCGGCGCTGGCGCACCGCGTGCTCCCCGCCGCCGGGGCGGGCGACGCCGGCGCCGCGGCCGAGACGGTGGTCCGGGCCATCCTCCAGGACGTGCCCGTTCCGCGCTGAGCCGTGCCGCCCCGGTCGGTCGGCTGCTCCGGCTCCGACCGGGCCCGCGGCGGCCCGGTGGCCGGGCATCCGGCCGGCTGACGAGGCGAGACGCCCGATGGTCCGGATCGTCCGTCGGGTCACGCTCTGGTGGTGGCGGCGGTCGCGGGCCATCCAGCCGACGCGCGACGGCTGGTGGTGCGTGTTCGCGGCGGTCGGCCTGGGGGTGGCCGGCGTCAACACGGGAAACAACCTCGCCTACCTCCTCTGCGCCACCCTGCTCGCCCTCATCATCGTGTCGGGGCTGCTCTCCGACGTCACGATCCGGGGCCTCCAGGTGACGGTCACGCTGCCGCCGGCGTTCCACGCGGGACAGCCCGCGCTGGTGCTGGTCGCGATCGCGAACCGGAAGCGGCGGCTCTGCTCCTACTCGCTGGTCATCGAGGCGATGGACCGGCCGCGCCCCGACCGGAGCGCCGGCCGGCGCAAGCTCGAGTACTGGCTCGGGGAGCTGGGGCTCCGGGATCGCAGGGCCGGCGCCGCACCCCGGCGGCTCGCCTACCTGGCGCGCCTGAGCCCCGGTGCCGAGCGCCTGATCAGCTGGGAGGTGGCGATGCCCGCCCGCGGCCGCCGCCGGCTGCCGCGGATCCGTGCGGCGACGCGATTCCCGTTCGGGCTGTTCGTGAAGACGGGGCCGCCGCTGCTCTACGACGAGACCGTGCTGGTGTACCCGGCGCTCCATCGCGTCCGGGCCCGCCCCGCCGAGGAGGGGAGCGGGGAGGCCGCGGTGCGGCGGCGGGGGCGCGGGCACGAGCTGCACAACCTCCGCGCCTACCGGCCGGGCGACGAGCCGCACCTGATCCACTGGCGGACGAGCGCCCGCTCGGGGACGCTCACGATCCGCGAGCTCGAGGAGGACACCAGCGAGGACGCCCGGATCGTCATCGTGGGGTCCGGCGCGCGGGATCCGGTCCGGCTGGAGCGCGGCCTCTCCCGGGCCGCGTCCCTCGCGGTCGACCTGCTCCGCCGCGGGGCGGCGGTGGAGCTGGTCGGCGCCGCGGGCGGGGTGGCGCTCGATCGCGGGCCGGCGCAGGAGCGGCGGATCCTGACCGCGCTCGCCCTCTACGCCCCGGCGGCCGGGCCGGCGGCGGCGCGCCCGGCGGCCCCCGGCGGCGGCGCGCGGCTCCGCGAGCACCGGATCGACCTGGACGCGTAGATGCCGCTCCCGGGGCTCCTGCGGCTCGTGGTGTGCGGCTTGGTCGCCGACGGCGTGCTCGCGCTGTACCACGCGGAGTTCCTCGGCACGCCGGGGCTGGCGCTGGTCGCGCTGCTCGGGGTCGCCGCGTGGCTCTTCCAGGCCCGGGGCCCCGACGCGCTCCTGAACGTGCCCGGCGCGCGGTGGATCGTGCCGGTGGCGGCGCTGGCCTCGACTGCCGACCTCCTGTACCTGTCGGCGAGCATCCTGGACGCGCTGGCGCGGCTCCTCCTGTTCCTGGTGCTCTACAAGCTGGCGACGCTCCGGACCGTCCCGGACACGCGCTCGATCGCGTTCCTGGCGTTCTTCATGCTGGTGCTCGCGTCGACGTCCGCCTTCGGCGTCGGCTTCCTGTTCGCTCTGGTCGCGTTCGTCCTGCTCGCGAGCTGGGTGGCGCTCGTCCAGCATGTCCTGATCGACGAGAGCGGCGGGGCGGTGACCGGCGACCCCATCCCCCCGCGGGCGCTGGCCGGCCTGGCGGGGACGGCCGCCGTCGCCGTGGTCCTGATCGCGGGCGGCCTCTTCTTCGCGCTGCCCCGGGTCGGCATCGCGGCGCTCCCGCTCAAGGCCCGGCTGGGCGGGATGGTGACCGGCTTCACCGACCGGGTGGAGCTCGGCGCGTTCGGCAGCATCCTCACCGACTCGCGGGTCGTCATGCGGGTGCACCTGCCCGACGAGTCGTCGCCGGAGCGCCTCCCGAGCATCCGCTGGCGCGGGATGGCGCTCGACAACTTCGACGGTCGGGTGTGGAGCGTACGGCACCCGCGTGCCATCCGGCTGCTCCGCCCGAGCGCCGGCTCGTTCGAGGTGGGGCTGCTCCAGGGGAGCGGCCGCATCCTGCGGCAGGAGGTCTTCCTCGAGCCGATCGGGTCGGAGGCGGTGTTCGTGGCGGCCCGCCCCCTTCGCCTGTCGGTGGCCGCGCCGGTCGTGGCGCTCGACGACATGGGCGCGGTGACGGTGGCGCTCCCCGGCGCGCGGCTCCGGTACACCGTCGACTCGGAGCTGGAGGAGCCCCGCGGCGCCCGGCTCGGCCGCGGCCACCCGGCGCCGCCGCTCGCCCCGGACGCCCTCGAGCGCTACCTCCAGCTCCCGCCGCTCGCCCCGGAGATCCCGGCTCTGGCACGCCGGGTCGCGGGGGCGGGCGGAGACCCGGCCCGGATGGCGGAGCGCCTCGAGCAGTACCTCCTCCGCGAGTTTCGCTACACCCTGGACCTTGAGCCGGGCTCCCCGGCGGACCCGCTGGAGGACTTCCTGTTCGTGCGCCGGGCGGGCCACTGCGAGTACTTCGCCGCCGCGATGGCGGTCATGCTGCGCACGCTGGGCGTGCCGGCGCGCGTCGTGAACGGGTTCCAGCGCGGCGAGTGGAACCCCTACGGGGAGTACTTCATCGTCCGGTACTCCGACGCCCACTCGTGGGTCGAGGCCTATCTCCCCGGCGCCGGCTGGACGACCTTCGACCCCACCCCTCGCGTGGCCGCCGCGCCCCGGGCCCGCGCGTCGTGGCTCCTCTATCTGGACGCGTTCCGGCTCCAGTGGAACCGCTACGTCATCAACTGGAGCCTCCGCGACCAGATCCGGGCCGTCCAGTCGGCGCACCAGCGGCTGGCCGGCGTGCGCGCCTGGTCGGCGACGCTCGACCCCGAGACGCGGGCGCGGCTCGGCCGGTCCGGCGCGGTCGCCGCCCTCGCGGCAGTCGCCGCGTGGACGGCGTGGCTCGGCTGGCGCCGGCGACCCGGGGTCCCCACCGGCCCGGTGCGCGGCGCGCCCGCGTTCTACGCGCGAGCGCTCCGTCTCCTGGCGCGGCGCGGCCTGCGCCCGGCGGCCGGCGAGACGGCCCGCGAGTTCAGCGGCCGGGTGGCCCAGCTGGGGCCGCCGGTCGCGGACGCGTTCGGCCGCCTGACCCACCACTACGAGCGGGTCCGGTTCGGCGGGGTCGAGCCCGGCCGGGCCGAGGAGGACGACGTCTCCCGCTGCCTGGCGGCACTCCGCCGGGCGCGCGGCTGAGCGCCGGCCGCCTCGCCTCCCGCGGCGAGATCCTTTCGCGCGGCCCACGCGTCCAAACGGGCGGCCCGGCGCGGCGGCACGTCCGGCGGCGGTCCGGTATCCTGGAGCGTGGCCGGCCGCGCGCGGGCCGTGAACGATCGGCGGCGGGCCAGTGGAGGGGAGCGGGATCGTGGGATCGCGGATCGCGGGGTGGGCGGTGACGTCGATGGCGCTGGTGGCCGCCCTGGTCGCGCTGGCCGCGGACGCGGTCGTCGTCGAGGACTGGTCGGAGGCGCCCGTCGGCACCCGGGGGGTCCCTCCCGGCTGGCAGAAGCAGCGCTGGGGCAACCCGGCGTACGACCTGACCATCGTCGAGGAGGGCGGCCGGCACGTCCTCCACCTGCGCAGCGACGGGGACAGCTCGAACGTGAGCAAGGAGATCCGGGGGCTGGTCGATCTCGGCGCGACGCCGGTCCTCGAGTGGAGCTGGAAGGTGGTCGCGCTCCCTGCCGGTGCCGACGCCCGGCGGAAGGAGACCGACGACCAGGCCGCCCAGCTCTACGTGACCTGGCCACGCGTCCCGGAGGCGCTCCGCTCCCGCATCATCGGCTACGTCTGGGACACCACCGCGCCGGCGGGCTCGATCGTGAAGAGCCAGAAGACGGGGACGGTGACCTACGTCGTGCTGCGCTCGGGGCCCGCCGAGCTCGGCCGGTGGCTGACGGAGCGGCGGAACGTCCGCGAGGATTTCCGGCGGATCTACGGGGAGGAGCCCGACGCCCCCGCCGTCGTCTCGATCGGCATCGACTCCGACGACGTGAAGGGCACGGCCGAGTCGTACTTCGGGTCCATCGCGTTCCGGAAGCCGTGATCCGCGGCCGATGACGCTCTCCGGGCGGACGGCGGTCGTGACCGGCGCCACCCGCGGGATCGGGCGGGCGATCGCGGTGGGACTGGCGGCCGCGGGCGCGGACGTGCTCGTCCACGGCCGCGACGCCGCCGCGGGCCGGACGGTGGCGGCGGAGGTCGGGGCGCTCGGTCGGCGGGCGGTCTGGTACGGCGCCGACCTGGCCCGCCCCGGCGCCGCGGGGGCGGTCGTCCAGGCGGCGCTGGACGCGTTCGGGCGCGTGGACGTCCTCGTGAACAACGCGGGCGTCTTCGAGCGCCTGCCGGCGCTGGAGCTCGACGAGGCGGGGTGGGACCGCCTGCTCGCCGTGAACCTGAAGGCGGCGTTCTTCGCCGCCCAGGCCGCCGCCCGGGCCATGCGCGCGAGCGCGCGCGGCGGCGTCATCGTCAACGTCTCGTCGGACGCCGCCTGGAGCGGCGGGCTGAACCCGTGCGCGCACTACGCGGCGTCCAAGGCCGGCCTGGTCTCGATCACCCGCTCGCTCGCCCGGGAGCTCGCGCCGCACCGGATCCGCGTCAACGCGGTCGCGCCGGGCCTCATCGCGACCGAGATGGGCGAGACCGCCGGGGCGGCGCTGCCGGAGCTCCGCATTCCGCTCGGACGCGAGGGGACGCCGGCCGAGGTGGCGGCGTGCGTCGTCTTCCTGGCGTCCGACGCGGCCAGCTACGTGACCGGCGCGACCCTCAACCTGAGCGGGGGCCTCGTCCTCGACCGGTGACCGCCGGCGCGGCGCAGCGGAGGCTTCACGGCCCTGCCCCGCGAGCGTCGGCGGGCGGGCTCGGCGGAAGGCGACCCCCCGCGCCGGCGGCGGCGCGCGCGGCGCCCGCGGCGCCATGACGCGGCCGCGAGGCCGCCCGCGGCCGTCGTGCTACCCTAGCTGTCCGTGGCCGGCATCGTGGTCGATTCGCATCTCCACGTCTGGGACGCGACCGCGGCGGGCCTGGACCCCGGGCCCATGCGCGTGGGCTACAGCGCGCAGGCCGACGCCTCGCTCGAGCTGTTCCAGGACTACATGGACGAGGCCGGGGTGAGCCGGGCCGTCTTCGTCCAGCCGTGGTTCTACCACTGGGACAACGGGTACCTGGCCCGCTGCGTCCGGCGCGACCCCGGGCGATTTCGCGGGGTGTGCGTGATCGATCCGCGCGGGCCCGGGGCGCCGGCGGCCCTCCGGCGCTGGCGGAGCGAGGGCGTGACCGGGATCCGGCTGCGGCCGCTCCGGGAGGGCGAGGGCCCCTCGCCGGGCCCGTGGCTTGCCACCCCCGACACGTGGCCGCTCTGGGAGGCGATCGCCGAGACGGGCACGATCGCCTGCGTGCTCCACGCCGGTCCGGACCTCGCGCGTCTGGGGACCGTGCTCGAGCGCTTCCCGGCGGTCCGCGTCGTCGTCGATCACCTGAACAACCCCGACCCGCCGGGCGGGGTGGAGCAGCCGGCCTTCCAGGCCTTGCTGGCGCTGGCGGGCCGGCCCCAGGTGTTCGTGAAGCTCTCCGGGTTCCACCACTGGTGCCGCCAGCGCTATCCCTACCGCGACGGACTGCCGTTCGTCGAGGCCGCGGTGCGGGCGTTCGGGGCGGCCCGCTGCATGTGGGGCTCGGACTTCCCCCACGTCCTGGCCGGCTGCGGCTACGTCCGCAACCGGCACCTGCTTTCCCGGGAGGCCCCGTTCCTCTCGAAGGAGGAGCTGGACCTCGTCATGGGCGGGACCGCCGACCGGCTCTGGTTCGGCTGACCGTCCGCTCACCCCCCACGCCGAGAGGAGCCACATCGATGACGATCGCGCGCTACAAGGTCGGTCCCCGCATCGCCCAGGCGGTCAAGCACGGTGACACGATCTACGTCGCCGGCACGGTGGCGAACGACCCCGAGCAGGACGCCAAGGGACAGACCGCCCAGATCCTCCGGCAGATCGACGAGGCGCTGGCGCACTTCGGCAGCCACAAGTCCAAGATCGTGTGGGCGAACGTCTGGCTCAGCGACATGCGCTACTACGACGACATGAACGCGGCGTGGGACGCGTGGCTCGACAAGGCGAACGCGCCGGCCCGCGCGACGGTGGAGTCGCGGCTGGCCCGGACGGATCTCCTGGTCGAGATCGCCGTCGTCGCCGCCGCCTGAGGCGCGGGCGAGCCCGGGTTCCCGGACGCGACGGCGATGCCGAGCCCCACCGATCGGGTGAGTGCGCGGGCGCGGGCGGTGCCCGCCTCGCTCATCCGCCACATGTTCGATCTGGCGCCCCGGGTGCCCGGCGCGATCAGCCTCGCGGTCGGGGAGCCCGGGTTCCCGACGCCGCCCCACATCGTCGAGGCGGCGTGCGCCGCCCTCCGGGACGGCTACACGAAGTACTCCCCCAACCCGGGCTACCTGGACCTCCGCGAGGCGATCGCCGACAAGGTCGCCCGGGTGAACGGGTACCGGGTCGACCCCGCCACCGAGGTGTTCGTGACCGTGGGCGCGATGGAAGCGCTCATGCTGACGTTCGTGGTCGGCCTCGACCCGGGCGCCGAGGTGCTGGTCACCGACCCCAGCTACACGAACTTCGAGGGGCAGATCACGCTGGCCGGCGGTCGCCCCGTGTTCGTCCCGACCGATCCGGACCGGGGCTACCTGCCCCACGTCGAGGCGGTGGCGGCGGCCATCACGCCCCGCACCCGCGCGATCCTGGTCAACAGCCCCTCGAACCCGACCGGCGCGGTGTACCCGCGCGATCTCCTGCACGCGATCGCCGAGCTCTGCCTCCGGCACGATCTCCTGCTGGTCTCCGACGAGACCTACGACGCGCTCACCTACGGCGACATCCGCAATGTCAGCCCGGCGGCGTTCCCGGGGTTGCGGGACCGCACCGTGTCGATCTACTCCTTCTCGAAGGAGTACGCGATGACCGGGTGGCGCATCGGGTACCTCACCGGACCGGCGCCGATGCTGCGGGTGATGGCGACGGTCCAGGAGCAGATGGCGTCCTGCGTGAACGCCGCGACCCAGCGGGCCGCGCTGGCGGCGCTGCGCGGCCCCCAGGACGCGGTGGAGGCGATGCGGCAGGCCTACCGGCGCCGCCGCGACCTGGTCGTCGCGCGGCTGAACGGGATGCCCGGCGTCCGCTGCCCGCGCCCGGACGGCGCCTTCTACGCGTTCCCCGACGTCCGCGCCATCGCCGGCGACACGCGGACCCTCGCCGAGCGGCTCCTGTTCGATCACCGCGTGGTCGTCTCCCCCGGGGAGGCGTTCGGCCCGCGCTCGGGCGGCTTCCTCCGGCTCTCCTACGCCTCCTCCGACGCGGACCTGGCGGAGGGGCTGGCCCGGCTCGAGCGTGGGCTGGCCGCGGCCCGGGATGCCTGACCACGCCGCGGCCGGCCCCGCGGGCCGGCCGGGGGACGGGGGCGGCCCGGAGCCGGCGCCGCTCGAGATCGTCCGGTACGCGATGCGGGCGACCTCGCTCGAGCCGGCGCTCCGTGCGGGCGAATTGGTCGACGCGCGGGGCGCGCGTGCCCGCGGGGGGGTCACCCAGGTCGTCGCCGGGGACGTCGTCGAGGCCGCGCGCCGGGCATGCGCACGGCCGGCGGCCGGGCCGCCCGCGGCGTTCGAGGCGATCAAGGCGGGCCTCAAGGGGCCCGCGGTCGCGCGGGCCCGTGGCTCGCTCGAGTCGCTCCGGAACGCGTTCGTGGAGGCGTGGGACGGGGCGGAGGCCCGGCGGCGCCTCGGCGAGGCGCGCGCCCGGCGGGGCGCCTGACGCGACGGGGGGCATCCGATGGACGTGGTCGAGCGCGCGACCGAGTCGATCTGGGCCCACACCATGCGGCGGAGCTTCTTCCCCGCGGAGTGGAAGGGCCGGCTGACCATCGACATGGCCTACCGGGTACAGCTCGGGCTGCTGGACCGCCATCGCGAGCGGGGGGAGCGGCACGCGGGCTGGAAGGTGGGGCTGACGGCGCCGGTGATCCAGGCCCAGTTCGGCGTGACGGAGCCCGTGTTCGGCTTCCTCCTCGAGAGCGGCCACCGCGAGAGCGGCGCCGTCTTCCGCGTCGACGAGCTGATCCAGCCGGGCTTCGAGAACGAGCTGTGCCTGACGGTGGGGATCCCGCTCGCCGGACCGGGCGTCACGCCGGAGCGCGCGCGGGCCGCGATCACGCGGGTGGAGCCGGCGTTCGAGATCATCGAGACGCGCGGCGACTTTCGCGGCGACCTGCCGCTGGCGCTGACCGACAACGCCCAGCAAAAGGCGTTCGTCACCGGGCCGGGGACCGCGCTGCCGGCCGGGTGGACGCCGGCCCGCACCACCGTCGAGGTGCTGGTCAACGGCCGGGTGGTCGAGCAGACGGCCGGCGGCCACGCGGCCGGGGATCCGGTCGCGGCGGTCGCGTGGCTGGCGAACCGCCTCGCCGCGTTCGGCCGCCGCGTCGAGCCGGGCGCCCGCATCATGGCGGGCTCGTTCACCCGCCAGTATCCGATCTCGCGGGGCGACCGGCTGGAGACGCGCTTCGTCCCGTTCGGCGCGGTGCGGGCCAGCTTCGAGTAGCCGGTCGGCGAGGCCTCCGGCGCTCGGCCGGGTCGCCCGTCGCGCGCCCACCGGGGTCGCCGGGCGGTTCCCTCGCGCGGGCCGTCGGGGCACGGGTCGACGCGCCGGCTCGCGACGGCCGCCGCGCCGGTCGTCCCGCGCGCGGGGGCGGCGCGGGCGCCGGCCTCAGGGGCGGGTGTACTTCCGGGCGTAGGCGCCGCGGCAGGCGGCGCGCAGCTCCGCCGGCTCCTCGAAGCGGCCGCGGAAGCGCTCGAGCGCGAACGGCGCCAGGCTCGGCTCCGCATGCCCGGTCGCGATCAGGTCGGCCAGGATCCGCCCGACGGCCGCCGAGATGGACAGCCCGCCCACGTTGCAGGCCGAGGCGACGTAGAACCCGGCGAGGCCCTCGACCGGGCCCACGATGTGCTGGCCGTCGGGGGACATCGTGGGGAGGCCGCCGCGGTGCTCCCGGATCGCCGCGTCCCGGAGCACCGGGAAGTGGTCGGTCACCTCGGCGGCCAGCCCGCGCAGCACGCCCAGGTCCAGCGGCACGTCGGCGATCTGGAACTCCGGGCCGCGGGCCGCCACGTCGAGCTGGAGCGGCGCGTCCTCGTAGCCGCCCAGCATGAGGCCGCCCTGCTCGGGGCGGGTGTACACGCTCGGCTCGTGGATCCGGATGATCGGATGATCCGGCCGGATCCCCGCGATCGGCTGGGTGATGAAGAGCTGGTGTCGCGTCGGGATCATCGGCACGCGGATCCCGACCGCGTCGGCCAGGAGCCCCGCCCAGGCGCCCGCCGCGTCCACGACGACGGGCGTCGCGATCCGGCCGCGCGTCGTCTCGACCCCCTCCACGCGCCCCTGGCGGTGGAGGATCGCCGTGACGGCCGTGTGGGGCAGGAGGGTCGCCCCGAGGTCGGCCGCGGCGGCCGCGAACTCGCGGGCGACCAGCGGCGGGTGGAAGTAGCCGTCCTCCGGCGAGAAGAGGATGGCCCGCGCCGGGCCCGCGCGGAAGTACGGCGCCATGCGCTCGGCCTCGTCGCCGGAGAGGAACTCGACCTTGACGCCAAGGCGCTGGGCGAGCGCACCGTCGCGGCGCATGCGCGCCTCGCCCTCCGCGGTGCGGAGGACCCGCATCGCGCCGACCCGCCGGAACCCGACGCTGCGGCCGGTCGTCGCCTCCATCGCGGCCAGGGTCTCGACGGCCTCGTTCACGAGCCGCACCATCAGCTCGGTGGATGCGACCTTGGACGTGAGCCCGGCGGCGCGCGGCGACGTCTGGGACCCGAGCTCGTGCCGGTCCAGCAGCACGACGTCCCGGACGCCGCGCCGGGCGAGATGGTAGGCGGTGCTCGCCCCGAACCCCCCGGACCCGACGACGACGGCCGGCGCCTCTCCGCGCATGGACAGCTCCCGGCGTGGCGACCTGGCTTGGCCGAGACGGCGGAGTCACCGGGAGACAATCGTCGACACCGACTCGGGCTCGTCACCGCGCCGCCCGTATGGTAGGCGGCGCGGCTCGAGGTGTCAAAGCCCCCGCGAGTCGTCGCGTCCGGGGGACCGACCCCGGCTTGACAGCGCCCGATGGGGTGGGCTAAGCGTGTGAGCGCACACACGGCGCGCCGCTGACATGACGCGCCTGCACGTTCCGCCCAGGGAGACGCGAGGACCAAGTGTCCCGAGGAGGGCGCGATGCGAGTGACTCTGGCGAGAATGCTCGCGGCTACGGTCGGTCTCGCAGTGCTCGCGACATGTCCGCTCGGTGCCCGTGCACAGGAGCGGGTCGTCATCGCCGTCACGAGTCCCCAGTCCGGGCCGCAGGCGGCGTGGGGGTCGGAGCTGATCCGCGGCGCCGAGCTCGCGCTGAAGGAGTACGACCCGAAGCAGCTGAAGTTCAAGTACGAGATCCTCGCGATGGACGACCAGGCCGACCCCAAGGTCGGCATCACCATCGCCAACAAGCTCAAGGTCGATCGGGACGTCATGGCCGTCATCGGCCCCTGGAACAGCGGCGTCGCGATCCCGGCATCGCCGATCTACGCGGAGGCCAAGCTGGCGCTGTTCGCGATCGCCAGCGATCCGAAGCTCACCCGTCAAGGGTTCACGAACATTTTCCGGACCGTGTCGACCAACGACTTCCAGGCGATCGGCGGGGAGGCGTACCTGGTCGGCGAGCTGAAGAAGAAGAAGATCGCGATCATCCACGACAACACG
>DASRDR010000168.1:0-5908 GCA_035652475.1 Candidatus Methylomirabilota bacterium
CGGGTCGTGGCGGAGCCGCGCCGGGGGTATGGCGCGGCGTGCCTGGCGGGGGTCCGCGCGGCCGAGGGGGCGGCGATCGTGGCGTTCGTCGACGGTGACGGCAGCCAGGACCCGGGGGAGATCGGGCGCGTGCTGGGCCCGGTTCTCGCCGGCCGCGCCGATCTGGTCCTCGGCATGCGCCGACCCGCCGGTCCCGACGCCGGCCAGCCGCTCCATGCCGTGCTGGGCACGCGGGCGGTAGCCTGGCTGGTGGGCCGGCGGTTCGGAGTCCGCCTCCGCGATCTCGGGCCGTTCCGCGCCATCCGGCGCGACGTGCTGCTGGGGCTCGGCATGTCCGAGATGACCTACGGCTGGCCGGTCGAGATGGTGGCGAAGGCGGCGCGGCGGGGGCTCCGGATCGCCGAGGTCGAGGTGAGCCAGCGTGCCCGGCTGGGGGGCCGCTCGAAGGTGGCCGGGACCCTGGCGGGCAGCCTGCGGGCCGGCTATCGCTTCCTCCGGGTGGCCCTGCGGCACGGCTGATGCCGGCGCACGATGCGGGCGGGGCGGCGCGAGCCGGCTGGCTCGTGCTGGGCGGCGCGGCCGTCGCGCTCGGCGGGGCGTTCGCCGCGATGGCCGGACTGGGGGACCTCCACGCGCGGGCGCGCGCGTTCCTCGGGCTGTTCACCCTGGCCGGCGTCGCCTACGGGATCGCCGCGCTGTGGGTCGTCCGGCGCCCCCCGCCGGTGGGGCGCGGTCTGGCGGCCATCATCGGTGCCGGGATCGTCTTCCGGCTGATCCTGCTGCCGTCGGCCCCCACGCTCTCGACCGACCTCTACCGCTACCTCTGGGACGGCCGCCTCGGCGTGGCGGGCGTCAGTCCCTACCGGTATCCGCCGAATGCGCCGGAGGTCGCCGCCTTCCGCGACGCGCGCGTGTATCCGCGCCTGAACCACGTCGACTGGCGCACGGTCTATCCGCCGGGCGCCCAGCTCCTGTTCGCCGCGCTGGCGCGGGTCGCGCCGGACCGGGCCGGCGCCTTCAAGCTCGCCGTGATGGGCTTCGATCTCCTGACGCTCGGGCTGCTCGTGGGCTGGCTGCGGGCGCTGGGCCGGCCCCCGACGTGGGCGCTCCTGTACGCGTGGCATCCGCTCGTCATCGTCGAGCTGGCGGGGAGCGGTCACCTGGACGCCGTCCCGGTGGCGGCCTCGGTCGCAGCGCTCTGGGCCGCCACCCGCGGCCGGTCGACGCTCGCCGGCGCGCTCCTCGGCGCCGGCGCGGCCGTGAAGCTCTATCCCCTCCTGCTGCTCGCGGCCGTCTGGCGTCCTCGCCCGGTCCGGGTCGTCGCGGCGGCGCTGGCGGTGCTGGGGGCGGCATACGCGGGCTACGCGGGCGAGGGGTGGACCGTGCTCGGTTCGCTCGGACGCTACCTCGGCCACGAGGAGTTCAACGGGGGCGTGCGGGCGGGCCTCGAGCGGCTGCTGGGGTGGATGGGGTCGTCCGGCGCCGTCGCGGCGCGGCTCCTCCCGCTCGGCGGTCTCGCGGCGCTGGCGGCCGCGGTCGCGATCGCGGGACGCCGCGGCGAGCCGTCGCGCCGCGCGCTCTGGCTCGTCGGGGGCTACCTCCTGGCCATCCCGAACCTGTTTCCCTGGTACGCCCTCTGGATCGTGCCGCTCCTGGCCGTCCATCCCCTCTGGCCCTGGGGCTACCTGTCGTGCGCCGTCGCCCTCACGTACGCGGTCTTCTACCAGCCCGTCTGGGCGATTCCTGGGTGGGTCGTGGCGGCCGAGTTCGGCCCGCTCGTCCTGGGGCTCGGCCTCCTGGCCGGGCGCCACCCGGTCTCGTTCGCCCTCCGGCGGCTCGCGCCCGGGCGCCCCCGGGGCGCGAGGGCGGCGCGCCCCTCGGCGGCCGGTGTGCGGGACGGCGATCCCCCGGCCCCCGGGGCCGGGCCGGCCGGCGCTCCTGCAGCGTCCGGTGCCGGGGCCCCGGGCTCTCCGGCGATGGGGGACATGGCCGGGGGCATGAAGCCGAGCCGATGAGGGTCGCCGAGCGCTCGTCGCGGGTCGCGGTCGCGATCATGGCGAAGGCGCCGCGGCCCGGGCACGTGAAGACGCGGCTCTGTCCGCCGCTCGACCCCCCGGCCGCGGCGGCCCTCTACCGGTGCTTTTTGGGTGACAAGATCGCGGCCGTCGCGGGGCTGGCCGGGGCCCAGCCCGCGATCGCGTACGCGCCGGCCGACGCCCGCGGCGAGTTCGCGGCGCTGGCGCCCGGCTTCACCCTGGTCGCGCAGCACGGGGCGGACCTCGGCGCGCGCTTGCGGGCGACGCTCCAGGGCCTCCTCGCGGCTGGCCACGCGGCGGCGATCGCGGTGGACAGCGATACCCCGACGCTTCCGGCCGCGTTCCTGCAGGAGGCGGTGGACCGGCTGGCAGGGCCCGGCCCCGACGTGGTCCTGGGGCCGACCGAGGACGGCGGGTACTACCTGATCGGCATCCGGCGCGACTGCCCCGAGCTCTTCACCGGCGTCCCGTGGAGCACGCCCGCGGTCCTGCGCGAGACGCTCCGGCGCGCGGCCGCGGCGGGGCTCCGCGCCACGTGTCTGCCCGCCTGGTTCGACGTGGACACGGCCGATGACCTCGCTCGGCTGGGGGCCTCGCTCGACGGCGGGCCGGGCGCCGAGCAGGCCCCGCGGACGCGACGGTTCCTGAAGGAGGGCGCGTGACGTCGTCCAGCGACCAACCCTGGCGCCGCGTGTCCTCGCGACCGATCTACGCGAACCGCTGGATCACCCTTCGCGAGGACGTGGTCGCGCTGCCCGACGGCCGCACGACGATCTACGGCGTCGTGACCTGCGGCCAGTGCGTCGGGATCCTGCCGTTCCTCGACCCGGAGACGGTGGTCCTGGTCCGCCAGTACCGCTACATCGCCGGTCGGCCGACCTGGGAGATGCCGACGGGCGGGGTGCATCCCGACGAGCCGCTGGAGGATGCGGCGCGGCGCGAGCTGGCCGAGGAGACTGGCTATCGGGCCGAGCGGCTCGTGCCGATCAGCACGTTTCACACGAGCAAGAGCGTGGTCGACGAGACCGCCCACCTGTTCCTGGCCGACGGGCTGACGTGGGGGGAGCGATCGCCCGGCGACGACACGGAGTTCATCGAGACGCGGCCGTTCCCGTTCGCCGAGACGCTGCGCATGGTCCTGAGCGGCGAGATCGTCGACGCGATGACGATCATCGCGGTCCTGCTGGCGGCGCGCCGTCGAGACGAGGGCGAGTAGGCGCGCCGGGCGGGGCCTGAGGGCCGGGGCCAGCGCCCCGACGTGCCGGAGATCGCCCGCCACTGCCTGGACCGGGAGCCGCGGGCGCGCGCCGGGAGCTTTGCCAGCAGCCGCATCGCCATGACGCACCCGACCCGCGCCAGCCGCGATCGACTGGGACCCGGGCCCCGCGCCCCGGTCCACCGCGACGCCGGCCGCCGCCCGCGGCGGGGCGCCCGCGGCTGACGGCATCGGTCGGGGGCCGCTCCGCACCGCGAGCCAGCCTGGTCGTGTCCAAGACCCCGGGCGCCGATCCCGGGCGCGCCGCCAGCGGGACGACCGGGGAGGCCGCGATTCGCCCGGCGGCTGGAGCTCCGGATGACGAGAGGAAGGAGGCTTGCCATGCCGATGGAGATGACGACCGGGGAGGCGACCAGGGGCCCGGGCCGGGACGCGTCCCGGCCCCTGCACGGCCCGGGGCGGCAGCCGGGCTGGCTCGTCGCGACCGCGCCGCTGTGGCCGCTCGGCCTGGCGCGGATCCTCTACGGCTACCTCTGGTGGCAGCAGTCGGCCTGGAAGGTGCCGGCGGACGACTTCGGGCGCAGGTCCGGCGGGGGGCTCTGGTACTGGGTGCAGCAGGGGATCCAGCACCCGACGCTCGCCGCGTACCGCGACTTCCAGCTGGGCGTGGTGATCCCGCACTGGACGTTCTTCGGGTGGATGACCCTGGTCACCGAGACCTTCATCGCGGTGACCCTGATCCTGGGGCTCGCCACCCGGCTCGGCTCCCTGGCCGCGATCGGGATGGCGGCCAACATCACCCTCAGCATCCTGAACGTCCCCCACGAGTGGGGCTGGACCTACACGATGCTGATCGTCTTCCCGGCCCTCTTCCTGCTCACCGACGCCGGGCGGAGCTTCGGCCTCGACGGCTTCCTCGCGACGCCGCTCGAGCGGGCGGCGGCGGGCGGGAGCCGCCTCGCGCGCCTCGCGCGCTGGCTCGCCTGACGCGGGCGGCGCGCCCCGGCCGGACCCCCGCCGGAGCGGCCTGGCACGGGGCGCCGTTGGACGGCGGGCGTCCGACCTCCCTCGGGCCGCCTCCTGCCCGGCCGGGTGCAACGGGTGACGCCGCGCGGCGCCTGAGCACCGAGCGGCCTCGCCCGCGTGCTATCCTGCCGGCGATGCCGCGTCCCCCCTCCGGGGCGGTGCTCGAGTTCCTGCGAGCCAGCCCCGTGTTCGCCGGCCTGCCGGCCCGGGAGCTCGACGCACTCGCGCGGGCGGCGCGCGAGGAGGCCCACCAGGCCCGCCAGTACGTGTTCCACGAGGGCGATCCCGCGCTCTGGCTGTGCCTCGTGCGGTCGGGCCGCGTGCGGATCGTGCGCCACTCGCGGACGGGGAAGGACGTCGTCCTGGAGATCCTCGGGCCCGGCGAGGTGTTCGGCGGCGTGGCGGTGATCGAGCGCCGGCCCTACCCGGCCGCCGCCCAGGCGATGGAGCCGAGCGTGGTCGTCCGGATCCCGGCCGATCTCCTGATCGCCCTGGCGGACCGTCACTCGTCGGTCGTGCGCGAGATGGCGCTCCTGATCGGCCGCCGGCTGCGGGCGGCCCACGATTCGGTCAAGTACCTCTCGGTCGAGCCGGTCGAGGCGCGCCTGGCCGCGACCGTCCTGCGGCTGGCCGACCGGGAAGGGGTCCGGACGGCGGGTGGGGTCGAGCTCCCGTTCCACCTCACCCGGCAGAGCCTGGCCGAGATGTCGGGGACCACGGTCGAGACCGCGATCCGCGTCGTCAGCCGGTGGCTGCGGGAGGAGCTCGTCGAGGATCGCGGGGGGCGGCTCCTCGTCCGCGACCGGGACGCGCTCCGCGAGCGCGCCGAGGGGGAGGCCTGACGGCCCTCCTGGTGCGCTGGGTCCACGTGGTGTCGGCGATCGTCTGGATCGGCGGCATGTTCTTCATCGCGCTCGTGCTGGTCCCCGTCGCGCGCGACCTCGGCGACCCGCCGCTCCGGGCGCGGCTGGTCGACGAGAGCGGTCGCCGCTTCCGCCCCGTCGCCTGGATCGCGCTGGTCCTGCTCGTCGTGACCGGCCTGCTGAACCTCTGGTACCGGCCGTACCTCCTCCAGTCGCCACGGTTCCTCGCGAAGCTCGGGCTGGTCGTCGTCGCCCTCCTGCTGAGCGGCGTCCACGACTTCGTCCTGGGTCCCCGCGCCGGCGCCCCCGGGGCGCCCCCGTCGGCCCGCGTCCGGGCGTCCCGGCTGGCGCGGGTCAACGCTGCGGTCGCGCTGGCGATCGTGCTGCTGGGCCTCTCGCTCCGCGGGTGACGGGCCCCGCTCGGGCCCGCGGCGCGCGCCGGCCAGGATCCGGCCCGCCGCGGCGGCGGCCCCCATCGGGCCGGAGACGCGGCTCGCCCGTCGGCTCGGGCACGGTTCGGGCCGGCCCCGGCAAGTCGCGAGCCGCGTCCGGCCACCCCCCGATGCTCCGCCGTATGACCCAGATCATAGGGCGCGCACCCCGTCGATCCTAGGCTCGGGCGCGGGAGGAGCCGGCCTCCGAGCAGGCTCCCCGGGAGGTGCGCCGTGGCGGACAGAGAGGGTACATCGGTCCCGGAGCGGGTGCCGCTCGCGCAGGCGTTCTTCGACAACATCTTCCTCCTGCTGGTGCTCGGCCTCGCGGTGCCG
>DASRDR010000169.1:0-14935 GCA_035652475.1 Candidatus Methylomirabilota bacterium
GCCGGGAACCTCCTGAACATGCTGTTCAAGGCGACCGAGGTGAAGTACCGCCCGAACCCGGTGCTGGAGCGGGCGCTGGACGCCCTGTTCGTGCTCCACGCCGATCACGAGCAGAACTGCTCGACCAATGCCGTGCGCAGCGTCGCCTCGTCGCTGGTCGACCCGTACTGCGCGGTGGCGGCCGGGGTCGCTGCGCTGTACGGCCCGCTCCATGGGGGCGCGAACGAGGCCGTCCTGGAAATGCTCCAGGCGATCGGCTCGGTGAGCGCGGTGCCGGAGTTCATCCGGCAGGTGAAGGCGGGCCAGGGCCGGCTGATGGGGTTCGGGCACCGGGTCTACAAGAACTACGACCCCCGGGCGCGGTTCATCAAGCAGCTGGCCGAAGACGTCTTCGCGGTGACCCGCCCCAGCCCGCTGCTCCCGGTGGCGCTGGAGCTCGAGCGGATCGCGCTGGAGGACGAGTACTTCGTCTCTCGCAAGCTCTATCCGAACGTCGACTTCTACTCGGGGCTCATCTACCAGGCGATGGGGTTCCCGCCGGCGATGTTCCCGGTGCTGTTCGCGATCGCCCGCACCTCGGGCTGGCTCGCGCAGTGGCTCGAGCTGATCGGCGACCCGGAGCAGAAGATCGCCCGCCCGCGCCAGGTCTACACCGGCCCGGCCCTGCGAGCGTACCAGAAGGGGGCGGGCGCGCGCGGGGCGTGACGGGCCGCCCCGGGCGGCTCTCCCCGCGGGTCGCTGGCCGCGGCCTGGACGGCCAGCGATCGCGGCCCCGTCCTCTCTGGGCGTGCCCGGGCGGTGCCGCACGCCGGGCACGCCGGCTTGCCGGAACGTGGAGCGGGCCCGAACGTCGCCGGGCGGACGCGGCCCCGGAGATCCGTCAGGCGGGCCGGGCGTAGAGGCGGGGATCGCACCGCTCGACATGGGCGATGACGGCGTCGAGCGGCAGCACGTCGGCGCTGATCATGTCCATGTCGAATAGGTTCACCTGATGCGGGACCTCAGCCCGGTCGGCGACGCACTCCTCGGGGAGGATCACCCGGTAGTCGTACGAGAACGCGTCGTCGACCGTGGCCCGCACGCAGCCGGACGTGACCATGCCGGTCACGATCAGCGTGTCGACGTTGTGGTAGGTCAACATGCTGTGGAGCTGGGTCCCGAAGAAAGCGCTCGGCTTCCCCTTCACGATCACCGGCTCGCCGGGCCGGGGGGCGATCTCCGGCGGGATCTCGGCGGCCTCCTGGGCCGTCGAGTCGTCGGGGGTGCCGAAGATGCCGGGGCACGAGTCGAACCAGCGCCCCGCTTCCGTCCGGCTCCGGAACGGCACCATCTTGGTGAAGAAGACCGGGATCCCCACCGGCCGCGCCGCCGCGAGCAGCCGGGCGATGCCCCGGAGCGCCGCCTGCCCCATGCGGGCGCTTCCGAGGGCGAAGCGATCCTCGGTGAAGGCGCGCGTCATGTCGACCACGACCAGACCGATCTTGCGGCCCCAGCCGATCGGGTGCCCGAACCCGGCCTTGCGGTACATCGCGAGGTCGCCGTCCGGCACCACGGCAGGCACGTACGCCGACGTGCGATCGAGCGTCCAGTCGGCCATCGCGCCCGGCCTCGCGCCCTTCAGGCGGTCCGCACGGCCGGCGGCGCGGGCGGCCGCCGCTCGTGCCAGGCGGTCGCGACCTGGTACGCGTGCCCCGCCCGGAGCACGGTCGCCTCGTCGAAGGGCTTCCCGATGAGCTGCAGGCCGACCGGGAGCCCGTCGGCGAAGCCGCACGGCACCGAGAGGGCCGGCAGCCCGGTCAGGTTCCACGGGTACGTGAACCGCCAGCAGGCGTGGAGCACGTGCTCGGACTGCCCGGCGAGCTCGACGTGGCTCTGGCGGACCTCCCAGGCACACAGGGGGAGGGTCGGTGTCGCGAGCAGGTCGACCCCGCGGAAGGCGGAGCGGACCTCGTCCGCCAGCACCCGTCGCAGGCGCTGGGCCTTGAGGAAGTCGGTCGCGAACACGAACTTCCCGGCGTCCAGCAGGAACCGCACCTCCGGCGTGTACCGCGCGCGCCGCTCGGGCATCCGCAGGTAGCGGTCGTGCCACGCGGTCACCGAGGCCATCTCGGTGACGAGGACGGCGCCCAGCGCGGCGGGCATGTGTGGGATCGAGACCTCGCGGACCTGGGCGCCGGCCGTCTCGAGCTCGCCGATCGCCTGCCGCACGATGGACTCGACGCGCGCCTCGAGTCGTTCCCAGAAGTGCTCGCGCGGGATCCCGATCCGCAGCCCCCGCGGGCCCCGGGCCAGCGGCCCCACGTAGTCGTCGACCGGGACCTGGGCCGAGCCCGGGTCTCGTGGGTCGTGGCCGGCCAGCACCCCCAGGACCACCGCGGCATCCTCGACCCGGCGGGTCAGGGGCCCGGCGTGGTCGAGGGACCACGTGTGCGGGAGCACGCCGGATCGCGGGATCCGACCGTAGGTCGGCTTGAGCCCCACCACGCCCGACAGCCCGGCCGGGATGCGGATCGACCCGCCGGTGTCGGAGCCCATGGCCATGAAGCACATCCCCGCGGCGACCGCGGCGGCGGACCCGCCCGAGGAGAGGCCGGGGTTCCGCCGGACGTCCCAGGGATTGCGCACGGGCGGGAAGTCCACGCCCCACGCGGCCTCGCTCATGGTGCACTTGCCCAGCAGCACCGCGCCGGCCGCCCGGAGGCGTGCCCAGGCCGTCGCGTCCTCGCCCGGGAGGCGATCGGCGAACACCGCCGAGCCGTTCCGGGTGGGCACGCCGACGGTGTCGTAGTTGTCCTTGAGCGCGACCGGGATGCCGTGGAGGGGCCCGCGGTACCCGCCCGCCTGGACCTCCCGCTCCGCGACGCGGGCGGCCTCGAGCGCGTGCTCGGCGTCGACCGAGGCGAACGCCCGGATCACGGGGTCGACCTCCGCGATGCGGTCGAGGCACGCGCGGGTCAGCTCCACCGGCGAGACGGCGCCGCGGCGGACGGCGTGCCCCGCCTCGACCAGCGACCGCCACCCCCACGCCGCGGCGTCGGTGCTCACCGGCGTCAGTCCCACGGCTCGACGCGGAACGTGAGGATCGGCTCGACGTCGTCCGGCAGGTCCAGGTCGCGGAGGGCCTGGATGTCCGGGAGGATGCTGCGCAGCACCGCGGCCACCTCGACGAGATCCGCCTCGGGCAGGGGATAGCCGGCGAGCTCGGCGATCGGGCCGAGCGGGGGAACCGTCACGGCGCCGGCCCTCGCCCCGTCCGCGTCACTCAGTACCAGCCCCGGGGCACCTTGGCCCCCAGCATCTCGTCGTAGACGTCGGTGCGCCGGTCGCGGAGGACCTGGTTGTACTCGTTCCAGTTGCGCTTGCGCCGGGCGTCGGCCAGGTTGGCCTCGGCGTAGACGATCTCCTCCCGGTCGGGACTCGCCGGGCCGCCGATCGGCCACCCCGTGTAGCTCACGATCAGGCTCTGACCGATGAAGGGCTGCCCCCGCTCGACCCCGACGCGGTCGGCGGCGGCGACGAAGACGGAGTTGGCGTGGGCGGCGGCCATGACGAGGATGTTCGCCATGGCTTCCCGGTGCGTCGCCTGTCCCGGGATCGGCACCCAGTTGGTGGGGATGCAGACGATGTCGGCGCCCTGGA
Source organism: Candidatus Methylomirabilota bacterium (assembly GCA_035652475.1). Lineage (GTDB taxonomy): Bacteria > Methylomirabilota > Methylomirabilia > Rokubacteriales > DASRDR01 > DASRDR01. Next base: position 3,640 of record DASRDR010000169.1, read on the forward strand.
GGGCGCACAGCCGGTAGCTCTCCGGGAACCAGCCATCGTAGCAGATGAAGGTCGCGATCCGCCCGAGGGGCGTCCTGAACACCGGAAAACCGAGGTTGCCCGGCTCGAAGAACAGGTTCTCCTGGTTCCACAGGTGCACCTTCCGGAACTGCCCGACCACGCCGGCCGGTCCCAGGACGACCGCGCTGTTGTAGAGGACGCTCCCGTCGCGCTCTGCGATCCCCGCGACCACGTGGAGCCCGCGGGCGTGCGCCGCCTGGAGCCAGGCGCGACAGGTGGGCCCGTCCGGCACGCTCTCCGCCAGCGCGAAGGCCTCGTCGCGCGAGGCGAAGACGTAGCCGGACGTGCACAGCTCCGGGAGCACGATGAGGCGCGCGCCGGCGTCCGCGGCCTCGTCGATCAGCTCGAGGCTCCGTTGGAGGTTCCGCTCCTTGTCGCCGACGCTCGGCTCCATCTGGATGCACGCGATCTTCACGAGCGCCTCGCTGCCCGTCGAGTGGGTCATGCGCCTCTCCGCTGCCGCGTCGTGTGCGCGACCACCATAGCACGGTGAGCGCGGCCGCGCGCCCCGGACCGCCGCCGCGGCCCATCGTCGCGGCGAATCATGCTAGGCTGTTCTGCGCCCGCCGCCACCGGCGTCCGGGGAGACCTCGATGTCGGCTGGGCCGCGCGGGTCGGACGCTGGAGCAGGGGCGGGTCTCCCACATGCATCCCCGAGGGGCGGCGGACGGCACGACGCGGAGCGAGGCGGGTCAAGCCGTCCCGCGGGGTGCCCGGCGATGGGGGCGCCTCGCCATCGTCTCTGTCGTGCTGGCCGGGCTCGTCGCGTTGGCGCCCTGGCTCCTCGGGGATTACGCCCAGCAGATCCTGTCCCAGGCCTGCTTCTTCGCGATCGCCGCCCTCACGGTCGACCTCCTGTGGGGCTACACGGGGATCCTCACCTTCGGGCAGTCCGCCTTCTTCGGGATCGGCGTGTACACGGTGGCGCTGGCGCTCGCCCACTACGTCGAGGGGACGGTGGCCACGCTCGGGGCGATCCTGCTGGCGATGGCGCTGGCGGCGCTGGTCGGTGCCGGCGTGGGCTGGCTCTCGTTCTTCGACGGGGCGTCGCCGATCTATGTGGCGATCGTGACCCTGGCCCTGCCGGTCGCGTTCACCCAGGTGATCCTGAGCGGGGGGGCCTACACGGGGTCGAGCAGCGGGCTGCCCATCCCCGCGCCCTTCCTCTCCGGCGCGCAGTGGCTCTGGATCTCCGCCGGACTGCTGCTCACCGTCGCGGTCGCGGCGCACGTCGTCGTCACGAGCGACCTGGGCCGCCTCCTCGTCGCGATCCGCGAGAACGAGGAGCGCTGCCGGTACCTCGGGCTCCGAACCTCGCGGATCAAGATCGCGCTGCTCGCCGCCTGCAGCGCGGTCGCCGCGCTGGCCGGGGCCGTGTACGTGCTCTTCGGCAGCGTGGCGGCTCACTCGTACGGCGACTTCATCTTCGGCACCGAGATGGTCGTCTGGACCGCGCTGGGCGGCCGGGCGACGCTGCTCGGCCCGATCGTCGGCACGCTCGGCGTCAACTACGTCTCGGCGATCCTCGGGGGCAACCTGCCGTTCGTGTGGCTGCTGTTCGTCGGCGTCGCATTCGTCCTGGTCGTCGTGTACCTGCCACAGGGCCTGGTCCCCGCGGTGACCGCGGCGGCGGTCCGGCTCTGCCGGGCGGCGGCGCGGGCGGTGCCCGGAGGGTCCCGGGTCGCCGCGCCGGCCGCGCCCGCGCCGCCCCGGCTCGCGGTCGCGGCGGCGGCCGAGGTCCCGGCCGCGCCATCCGACGGCGGCCCGGCGGTGCTGGAGCTGCGACGGGTCGGCAAGCACTTCGGGAGCCTCCGGGTGCTGGAGGGCGTGAGCCTGGCGGTGCGGCGCGGGGAGGTCGTGGGGATCGTCGGCCCGAACGGGGCCGGGAAGACGACGCTCCTCCGCTGCATCGCCGACGGGCGCGAGCGGTCGAGTGGCGAGGTGCTCGTGAACGGCCGGCGCCTCGACGGCCTCCCGCCGCAGGACTGCGTGGCGCTCGGGGTGAGCCGGAAATTCCAGGCGCCCAACGTGTTCGAGGCGCTCACCGTCCGCGATTGCCTCCGCGTGGCCCGGGCCTACCGGGTGCCGGCCTCCCCGTGGCGGCGGTCAGCGGGGCTCGAGCTGCCGGCCCCGGCGCTCCACGCGGTCGAGGCGGCGGGGCTCCTCGGGGCGCTCGACGAGCGGGCGGGCCACCTCTCGCACGGCGCGAAGCAGGCGCTGGAGCTGGCGATGGTGCTGGCGCTGGAGCCGACCGTCCTCCTGCTGGACGAGCCGACCGCGGGGCTCACGCGCGAGGAGCGCGGCGCGATCGGGGGCGTCCTCCGGGAGCTCGTCCGCAGCCACCGCCTCTGCATCCTCCTGATCGAGCACGACCTCGACTTCGTCCGGGAGATCAGCACGCGACTGGTGGTGCTCCACCTGGGCCGTATCCTGGCCGACGGGCCGCTGGAGGAGGTGGCGGACTCGGACCTCATCCGGATGATCTACGTCGGCGGGCGCGCGCCGGCATGATCCCGCCCCCCGGCGGCGGGCCGGCTCTCGCCATCGAGGAGCTGCGGGGCGGGTACGGCGAGTCCCCGATCCTGCACGGGGTGAGCCTCACCGTCGCACCGGGCGAGATCTTCGCGATCCTGGGCAAGAACGGCATGGGCAAGACGACGCTCCTCAAGAGCGTGATGGGGCTGCTGCCGGTCCGGAGCGGAGCGGTGCGGATCCTGGGGACGGACGTCACGCGCTGGCCCCCGTTCCGCATCACCCGGCTCGGGGTCGCCTACGTGCCCCAGGAGAAGGCGATCTTCCAGGACCTGTCGGTCGAGGGGAACCTCCGCCTCGCGCTCCGGGACGCGCGCGCGTATTCGGAGCGCCTGGAGGCGGTCGGCCGGTTGTTCCCGGTCCTCCAGGCGCGCCAGCGCCAGCGCGCCGGGACGCTGTCGGGCGGCGAGCAGAAGATGCTGCTGATCGGCCGCGCCCTCCTCGCGCGGCCGCGCCTGGTCCTCGTCGACGAGATCACCGAGGGTCTACAGCCGGCCGTCATCACGCGCCTCGCCGAGGTGCTGGCCGAGGAGCGGCGGGTGCACGGAATGACCATCGTGCTCGTGGAGCAGAACGTCGGCCTCGCCCTGGCGCTGGCCGACCGGTACGCCGTCCTGAAGGTGGGGACGGTCGTCGAGACAGGGCGCGCGGCCGACCCGGCCGCGCGCGCAACCATCGAGCGGCACCTCGTCATCTAGGCGAGGGCGAACGCTCCAAAGGGAGGAGCCATGCGGGACCGATGGAGAGTCGTGATCACCGTCCTGCTCGTTGCCGCGGTGGCGATGCTGCCGGGCGCCACGCCGTCCGCCCAGCAGAAGCCCATCGTCATCGCCATTCCGGTCGGGCTCAGCGGCGTGAACAGCGTCGTGGCTCCGGCGGTGGTCCAGTCCGCGGAGCTGGCCGCCGACGAGATCAACGCCAAGGGCGGGATCCTGGGCCGCAAGGTCGAGGTCGTGCCGCTCGACGACGAGAGCGGCCCGGCCGGAGCCGTGAAGGCCTTCAACACCGCGATCCGGCAGCGCAAGGCCGATGCCATCATCACGATGGAGACGAGCGCGGCGCGCAACGCCGGAGCGCCGATCGCCGACCGGTCGAAGACCCTGTTCATCTACACGTCCTTCTACGAGGGCCGCGCGTGCGGAAAGTACCTGTTCGTCAACGCGTGGGTCCCCGAGCAGGTCGTGCCGCCGCTGATCAAGTTCCTGACCGACGAGAAAAAGGTGAAGAAGTGGTTCGCGGTCGGCAGCGACTACGCGTTCGGACGCGGGATGATCGAGGCGGCCAAGAAGGCGATCAAGGACGAGGGGGGCACGATCCTCGGCGAGGAGTACCAGCCGCTCCAGCAGTCTGACTGGACCGCGATCATCAGCAAGATCCGCGCCGCCAACCCCGACGGGCTCATCTACTCGACCTCGGGCGGCGGACCCAACATCGACTTCATGAAGCAGTTCAAGGCGGCCGGGTTGACGATGCCGGTGGGGAGCCTCTCGATCGACGAGCTGACCGCCGAGGCGGGCGGCACCGCGGCGGAGGGCGTCTACTACACGGGGGACTACTTCACCGGGCTCGACAACCCCGAGAACAAGGCGTTCCTGGACGCGATGCGGAAGAGGTTCGGGACGAACCTCAAGACCCCGAACTCGCTGTCCGAGCCGCAGTACGACGGCGTGCACGCCTACGCGATGGCGGTCGAGAAGGCGAAGACGACGGACGTCGACAAGCTCGTCTCGGTGCTGCCGACGATCGTCTTCAAAGGGCCGCGGGGCGCGGTCCAGATGAACAAGCAGCACCATGCACCCCTGCCGGTCTACCTGGCCCAGGTGCAGGCGGACGGCAAGACGAAGGTCCTCAAGAGCTTCGGGCTGGTCGATCCCGGCAACCAGTGCCCGAACCTGAAGTAGCCGGCTGACGGGGGCCGACCGTCATGTACACGATCGAGCTGCTGGACGTCGTCACGACGGCCGGTGTCCTCTACGTCGTGGCGGTCGGCCTCCTCATCGTTTACGGTGTCCTGAAGATCATCAACCTCGCCCACGGCGCGTTCCTGGCGACGGGGGCCTACGCCGCCGTCGTCACGACGCATCTCGGCTGGAACCCCTGGGCGTCGTTCCTCCTCGCTCCGGCGGTCGGCGTGGCCGTCGGGGCGATCGTCGAGTGGCGGGTCCTGCGGGCGCTCTACGCCCGGCCGCTCGATACCATCCTCGCTACCTGGGGGCTCAACATCATCCTCGTCCAGGTCGTGACGCTCTACTTCGGGCGCGAGATCCAGTTCGCGCGGAGCCCGATCTCGCGGGCGGTGAGCGTGGCGGGCGTCACGTACTCCGAATACCGGGTGGTCCTGCTCCTCGGCGCGATCGCGGTCGGGGCCGGCGTGTGGCTGGTGGTGCAGCGGACCCAGGTCGGGACGGTTGCCCAGGCGGTCATCATGAACGAGGAGCTGGCGCAGGCGCTCGGCGTGAACACCCGCGTCGTGCGATTCGTGACCTTCTGCCTGGGCGCGGGGCTGGCGAGCCTGGCCGGGGCCCTGATCACCCCCCTCGTGTCCGTGCACCCCTACCTGGGCGTCCCGTGGCTCATCAACGCGTTCATGCTCGTCCTGGTGGCGGGGGTCTCGCTCGGGAACCTCGCCCTCGCCGCCCTCCTCCTGGGCGGGGCCCAGGTCCTGGTCAGCGCCCACGGCAACCCGGTCCTGGGGAGCCTCACGATCGTGCTCCTCTCGGTCGTCATCCTGCGCTTCCGGACCATCATGATCTGAGCCCCGCCCGGCGCGGATCGCTCGCGCGGCCGCTCGCGGGCGCGGGCGGGCCCGCCGCCCGCGCCCTGGGCGCTCGCGCCCGCGCCCGGCCCACTCGCCCCGCCACCTCGGGTCGGCGACGACGGCCGCGGCGGCGGCGCGGAGCCAGCACCGGGTGTCAGCCGTGCCCCGCCCGTGGCTGGCCCGCCTCAGAACCACTCGGGCGGCTGGCCGGGCCGCTCCCACGGCTTCGTGTCGTTGTAGTGGAACACCCAGTACGCGTACGACCCCCAGCCGTTGTACGCGCATCCGCAGTTCCAGGCGGCGACCGCGTCGCGCAGGTTGCCGCGGGTCGCGTCCCCGAGCCAGCCCGCGCCATCGTAGAAGCTGCGCACGACCGCCATCGCGTAGTCCGCGGCGTAGGCCGTGCTCCACGCGGCGGGTTCCCAGTCCGGCCAGAACGCCGGGTGGACCTGGAGGATGCCGACCTCACCCGAGTAGCCCACGAATCCCTGGCGCCACCAGGTCTCGATGACGCCCATCGCCTTGGCGAGGTCGGGATAGCCGAGCTGGTCGAACCCCCACTTGCGGGCGGCCCACTCGAGGATCTGCTCCGTGGTTCCGGTACAGGCGCCGTCGATCCGGTCGTAGTAGGCGCGCCACCGCGGGTCGCCGTAGAACCGGGCGGGATCCGTCGGCCGGCCGGGGGTCAGGTTCTGCGGCGTGTTCTCCCACCGGATCTCCGGGGCGGCCGGGGCGTCCGGGCAGTTCGAGGGCCCCGGCGCGGGCCCGCTCGGCGCATCGACGGAGGTCAGCTTCACCTCGTCGACCCGGAGCGTCGGCTGCGGGGCGCCGGTGGCGTCCTGCAGGACGACGCCGCTGATCCGCAGGCCGGCCGCGCCCAGGGCGCTCAGCGGGACGCTGTACACCTTCCAGCTGCTGGCCGGGGGATCGCCGCCCAGCTCCGCGAGCAGGCGGGCGTACCCCACCGGCTGCGCGTGGTCGCCGTAGACCGACACGCTGAGCCGCTGGTTCCACTGGCTCGCCAGGATCGCGAACCGGAGCGCGGTGTCGCCCCCGGTGGGGACCGCCGCGTCCGTGTGGAGGTAGAGGCCGCCCCACGCGCTCGCGATCTGCCAGCCGATGGCCTGGCTGCCGGCGTACGCGCCGGGGGCGCTGAGGTTCACGTAGCTGCCCCAGGACCAGTTGTGCCAGCCGGCCCCGAGGCCGTCCGCGTACACGACCTGGTCGCTGGCCGATGCCAGGCCGCCGCCGGCCAGCCCGACGAGCAGCCCCACCGCGATCGCCACCGCCTGCCGCACCACCCCGGGAGCTCGCTGCGGTCCTCTCCGTGCCATGCTGCCGCGCTCCTCCTCTCGCCAGGGGCGAGTCCAGCGGGAGCCCCCCGATCGGCTCCGCTCGCCCGCGAGGTGCGCAGGATAGCGTCGCGTCGGAGCCCGGTCCACGGATGTGCACGCCCGTGCACAGGCGGGCGGGGCGATCATGCACCAGGTTGCAGCCTGCCCGGGCCCGAACGCGCCGCGCTCGTGGGCGGCCGGGCCGCCGGCCGGAGCTCCGGGGCTAGACCAGGGTGACCGGATCGCCGGTGGCGATCCGGCCGCCCCGGAGGACCGCGCAGTCGAGTGCCATCACCCCGTCGAACTCGTGGACGATCCGGCGGAGCACGGAGAGGTCCTGGACCCGGGTGTCCGGGTCGTAGGTCGTCATCACGCACCGCTGGCGCAGCTTCTCCACCGCGATCAGCACGTCGCCGACGCGCAGCTGCCGCCCCGGCCACGTCCGCTCCGCCAGGCCGTCGACGCCGGCGACGACCAGGTTCGGCCGCAGGCGGCGGCGGTCGACGCCGAGCGCGGCGACGGCCCCGTCGGTCGCCACCAGGAGCGGGAGCACGTCGAAGCGCTCGATGCCCTCGTAGCGCGCCAGGCGCGCGCCGGCGCCGGCCGCGCGCCGGACGGCGCCGAGGACCTCCGGCGCGGTCCACGGCCGGCCGTCCACCCACGGCTCCCCGTCCGGTCCGAGCGTGGCGCGGAGGCCCAGCAGCGCGGGGTGCGTGCGCGCCGTGATCACGCGACCGCGGGGCCCGTAGACCTGCACCAGGCGGTCGCCCGCGATGCCCTCCGGCGTGAGCTCCGCGTGCTGGAGCCGCTCGCCGCCCAGGGACTTGACCGGATACCGCCAGAGCTCAGCGACGTGCATGGTTCCCACCACCGCGCGCACCGTCGCCCGGGCGCCGCGCGCCCGTCGGGCCGATCTGGGCCATCTCCACCTCCGCGCGAGGCCGGCCGGGGCGCCCCTCCGGCCGACGACGAGTCGGGCGGGCGTGGTCGGCGATCGGCCTCGCTGGATTCGATGCGGGGGCGGCGGCCCGGGATTCGCGCGGCGGGCGGCGGGTCAGCCGCCGACGCGGCCGGCGAGCTCGGCCAGCTCCTGCGGCTCGAGGTCCGAGACCAGCGCGTACCCGAGGTCGCCCGTCCGCCACAGGAGCACGGTGAACCCGCGCTCGGTCGCGGTCGCGCGCCTCCCGCCGGCAGGCCAGGGGAGCCCCTCGGCGCGGAACACGAGCAGCGAGACCGTGTGGAGCCGGCGCTGGTAGACGAACACCGCCGCCTTGCGATCGAGGAAGTAGTCGATCGCGCCCCCCTTGAGCGGGAACTCCGCGTCGCCGCCGAAGGTCACGACCGGCGCGAAGTCGAGCTTCCCGGCGAACCAGGGCTTGACCTGGTGGATCCCGCCGGCCTCGACCTGCAGCGGGTGGAGGCCGGCGACGATCCGGAGGTGATCGTTCACGGCCTCGTCGACCATCCCGCCGGGCGCGCCCCGCCCGACCGACCACTGGTAGGCGAGCGGCGCCACCACGACCAGCACCAGGGCCGCCGCCAGCGCGGGGGCGAGCGCCCGCCAGCGAGCCCGGGCGGCCGGTCTCGGGCGCGCCGGCGCGGGCCACTCGGCGGCCAGCTGGGCGGCCAGCCGTCGCTTCAGCGCCGGCGAGGCCGGATGCTGCGGCAGCCGCTGCTCGAGGAGCTCGGTGACGGCCGCCTCGGCCTCCGCCTCGCGCGCGCACGCGGCGCAGGCGGCCAGGTGGGCGCGGATCGCGGCCTGGGCGTCCGGGTCCAGGCGACCACGCTGGTAGTCGAGGAGGTGGCCGCGCGCCTCGCCGCACTCCATCGCGCTCACTTCGCGTAGTCCTGCAGCTGCCGCCGGAGCGCGGCGCGAGCGCGGGCCAGGCGGCTCTTCACCGTGCCCACCGCGCAGCCGACCACCTCGGCGACCTCGCTCTCGGTGAGGCCTTCCAGATCCAGCAGGATGACGGTCCGGGCGTCCTCGGAGAGCGTGAGCAGGGCCTTCTCGATCTCCTCCGCGACGATGCGGCGGAGCCGATCGAGGTCGACGTCGTCGTGCAGCCACTCCTCGTGGGCCGCGGCATCCGTCGCCGGGACGACCGTGTCGAGACCGCCCACGACCGGATCGTGCCGCGCGCGCCGGTAGAGGCTGATGAACGTGTTGCGCAGGATGCGGAACAGCCACGCCTTGAGGTTCGTGCCGGGCGTGAACTGCGCCGCCCCGCGCAGCGCCCGCAGGTACGTCTCCTGGACCAGGTCCTCGGCATCGGCAGCGTTCCCGGTCAGGTACCGGGCCAGGTTGTGGAGGGAGTCCGCGTAGGCGAGCGCCTCTCGCCCGACCGCGGCCGCCGCCTGGCTCGTCCGATCGTCCACCCGCTCATGATACGGCCGCGCGGCGCCCGCCCGCAGCGCCCGGTCCCGCGCCGGCGCGGCCGTCGGCACCTCGCGCGCATCCCACACCGGTGCCAACGCCCGCGGCCCCCGAACCGTTCCCTCGCGGGCGGCTTGGCGCTGCCGCGGGAACGGACGCCGGCCGCCCGCGTTGGCAGCAGCGAACGCAACACACCACACCACGCGGGAGGTCGAGATGATCCGACGAGTCGTGACCGCAGGAGTGCTGACGATCTGGGCGCTCGCCGCGAGCGCCGTCGCCGCCGCGCCGCCGCCCGGCCCCGTCATCGGGATCGAGGAGTTCCGGTTCGCCGCCGCCGCGGTGACGGTCCCGGTCGGCACGACGGTGACCTGGGTGAACCACGACGAGGAGCCGCACACGGTGACGTCCACCACCCAGGCGTTCGCCTCGCCGGGACTGGACACGGGCGAGTCGTTCTCCTACCGCTTCACCCGGCCCGGCACCTACACCTACTTCTGCGCCCTCCACCCCCACATGACCGCACGCGTGATCGTGCGGTGATCGAGGAGGAGAGTTCCATGGCACCGACGGGACACGGCACCACGCGGCGGGAGTTCGTCCGGGAATGCATGGCCTGGGCCGGCACCGGGCTCGTCTGGAGCGTGAGCGGCGGCGTCCTCAGCTCGCGGGCGTTCGGCCAGCCGGCCGCCGGCGATCCGCCGGCGGACTTCCACTTCGCCCAGATCAGCGACACGCACCTCGGCTTTGCGGGGCAGGCGAACCCGGACGTTCCGGGGACGCTCCGCGCCTCGCTCGCGAAGCTGGCCGCGCTCGACCCCGCGCCGGCGTTCCTGCTCCACACCGGGGATCTGACGCACGGCCAGAAGCCCGGCGCGTTCGACGCGCTGGCCGAGATGCTCAAGGCCGCGCCGACGCGCGAGATCTTCTACGTCCCCGGCGAGCACGACGTGTTCGCCGACGGCGGGAAGGAGTACCTGGCCCGCTACGGCCGCGGCACGGTCGGCCAGGGATGGCGGGCGTTCGACTACCGCGGCGTCCGCTTCTTCGGCCTGGTGAACGTGCTGCGGTACAAGACGGGCGGGGTGGGCAGCCTGGGACCCGAGCAGCTCGAGTGGCTCCGGGGGCAGCTGGAGCCGCTGCCGTCGAGCACGCCGATCGTCGTGTACACGCACGTGCCCCTCTGGGCGGTCTACCCGTCGTGGGGGTGGGTCACCGAGGACGGCGAGCAGGCGATCTCCTACCTCCGCCGGTTCGGGTCGGTGACCGTGCTCAACGGCCACATCCATCAGGTGATGCAGAAGATCGAGGGGAACATCCGGTTCCACACCGCCCGGTCCACCGCGTACCCGCAGCCGGCGCCCGGCACGGCGCCGAGCCCCGGGCCGCTGCGGCTGCCGGCGGACCGGCTGGGCGACGCGCTCGGGGTTCGCGAGGTGACGTTCGTCCCCGGCCAGGAATCGCTCGCCGTCGTCGACACGACCCTCGCGTGACCGCGGACTCCCGGACGGCGCGGGGCCCTGGCCCGCGCCGTCCGGGGCCGGGTCCCGGCCACCCCGGGGCCTCGAGGCGACGACCCCGGCGATCGCCTCCGCCGCGGCGCTCGGCGCGTCGTGGCCCCGCGGCCCGGCCTCCGGCGGGGGCGCCCGACGGCCCGCCGCGATCGGCCGCGGCGCCTCCGCCCAGCCGCTGTACGGGCATCCGCCGTTCCACGCCGCCACCGCGCCGCCACCGCGCCGCGGGAGGTAGCCAGGAGGAGGCGCCGTCGCCGTAGCTCCGCACGACCGCCAATCCGCGGCACACGCCGTGCTCAACGCGGGGGGCGCGGGTCCGGCCGGAATCCCGGGTGCACGTGGAGGATGCCAGCTGATCGAAGCCCACTTGCGGGCGGCCCACTCGAGGATCGCCTGGGTCGTGCCGGTGACGGCGCCGTCGATCCGATCGTAGTGGGAACGCCAGCCGGGCAGCCGAGGGCGATTGGCGCGGGCGGCGGCGTCGGTGCCGTGCCCGGCTCTTGCCCGTGCCCCGCTTGACGCTCTCCAGCCCGCGCCCTAGGCTCGGGATCGGCGGCCGGCGGGGCACGCGCCGGCGCCCGGCCGGCGGCGAAGAGGGGGGCCTCCGATGACGCTGACGTTCCGCCCGCTCCACCCCGTGTTCGTGGCCGAGGGCCAGGGCGTCGAGCTGCGCGCCGTGCACGATCCGGAGACGCTGGCCGCCCTGCGAGCCGGCCTCGACGAG
>DASRDR010000170.1:0-2830 GCA_035652475.1 Candidatus Methylomirabilota bacterium
ATCGGGGCGTTCCCGCCGGAGATGCCGACCACCAGCGTCTTGGCGGCCTTGGCCTTGGCGAGGGCTCCCTGGGCGCCGGCCGGCGTGGCGAGGAGCGGCAGGGCGAGGACGAGCGCCAGCGCCGCGGCCGCCCGGGCGGCGAGCGCGGGGCGGGTGCTCGGTGTCGGAGCGGTCGTAGTGGGCATGGAGGTGCCTCCGTGGGTCGGCGAGGGTCCGGAGACGTGCCGGCCCGTCACGACAACGTGTAGAGGCCCGCGCGAGCGTTGGCGAGGTGCGTGCGCATCGCCTCCGCCGCCGCGTCCCCGTCGCCGCGCCGGAGGGCGGCGGCGATCGTGAGGTGCTCGCGCAGGGATCGCCGGAACCGCACCGGCGAGTTGACCATCCGGATCCGGGCGATGCGCCCGGTCAGGCGATCGAGGGTCTCGAGCAGGAACCGGTTGCCGGTGGCCGCCGCCACGAGGCGGTGGAGGGCCAGATCGGTGCGGTGATGGCGCTCGTAGTCCTCGAGACGCGGCTCCCGGCCGGCGAGCGCGGTCAGCGCGGCCTCGAGCGCGGCGAGGGCCGAGCCGTCGACCCGGCCCGCCGCGAGGCGGCACGCGGCGGGCTCGAGGATCTCCCGGAGCTGCCAGATCTCCAGCACGTCGCGCATCGAGAGCGGCGCGACGAGCGCCCCGCGATTCGGATGACGCACGACCAGCCCTTCCTGCTCCAGCCGTCGGATCGCCTCGCGCACGGGCGTCCGGCTGATCCGGAGCCGTCCGGCGATCTCCTGCTCGTTGAGGGGGGTGCCGGGGACGGTGCGGGCGGACACGATCTCCGTCTTGAGATGCCGGTACGCGTCATCGGCCCGGGAGCGCGGTGAGACGCCGCGCGCCGGCTCGAGGCGCTCCGGGACCCGGGCGCGGAGCGCGAGGTCGGCGTCCCGGGCCTGCGGGGCGCGGGGAAGGGGGCGGGTGGCCGGGGAGGCCGCGGTGGAGACGCGTCGCATGCGGCGTGTATACGAACTGGACCGCCGTCGTGTCAAGGCCACCTCGCCGGAGCGGAGCCGGCGCGGCGAACGCGGCGCGCGGTTGACCCTCGCCGGCGCAGGTGGTAGAAGGGCCTCGGGTCCGGCCGGCGTCGCCCGGCCGACCGCCGGGGTCCGGGGCGTGGCCCGCCAGGTCCACGACGATCGTCCCCGAGCGCCGCGCACGGCCTCACGGAGGAGCAGAACCGTGACCGAAGAGCCTCGCGACCGTCGTCTCGCCGAGGTCGTCCAGGAAGTCGAGGACCAGGCCACCGGTGCCGCCGTCCGGCGGCCCATCGCGGTCCGGGTGCTCCGGGCTCCCGCCGCGAGCCTGCCGAGCCGCTACTACGTCGACCCCGCCGTGTACGAGCGCGAGCGCGCGCGTCTCTTCCACGCGCGGTGGCTCTGCGCCGGCCGCGAGGAGGAGTGGCCCGAGCCCGGGGCGTTCGCGCTGCGCGACGTGGCGGGCGAGAGCATCCTGGTCGTGCGCGACAGGGCCGGCGCCCTCCGGGCCTTCTACAACGTCTGCCGCCACCGCGGGAGCGTCCTCTGCGAGGCGGCGGCCGGCCGGTTCCCGCGACACGGCATCACCTGTCCGTATCACGGATGGACCTACGGCTTCGACGGCCGGCTCCAGGGGACGCCGTACATGGTCCGCATGCCGGAGTTCCAGAAGCCGGACTATCCGCTGTATCCCGTCCAGACGGGGCGGTGGGGCGGTTTCGTCTGGCTGAACCTGGCCGCCGATCCGCCGTCGCTCCGGAGCGAGCTGGGCGGGCTCTGGACGTACTTCGACCGGTACGGGCTGGAGGGTCTCCGCCGGGCGCACCGCCTGGAGTACGACGTCGCGGCGAACTGGAAGCTCCTCGTCGAGAACTTCGGCGAGTGCTACCACTGCCCGCTCATCCACCCCGAGCTGAACCGCGGGACGCCGTATCTCGGTGGCGGGGCGGCGCCGCAGGAAGGCGAGCGGGCCTGGCGCGGCGGCGCGTGGATGGATCTGGCGGACGGGTTCGCGACCCTCACCCTGGATGGCGTCCCGCGCCGGCCGCCGCTCCCGGGCCTCACGGCGGAGGATCGGCGCCGCGTCTACTACAACACCATCTACCCGAACCTCTTCCTGAGCCTCCACCCGGACTACGTCCTCACGCACACGCTGTGGCCGGTGGCGGCCGACCGGACGCGGATCGTGTGCGAGTGGCTGTTCAGCCCGGAGGCGATGGCCGCGCCCGGGTTCACCGCCGCGGACGCGGTGGAGTTCTGGGACCTCACGAACCGCCAGGACTGGCGTGCGTGCGAGCTGACCCAGCGCGGCAACCGCTCGCGGGCACACGTCCAGGGGGTGCACGTCGGCCAGGAGGCCGGCCCCCAGTACTTCAACCGCTACTACCTGGCGGCGATGGGGGAGGACGCGCCGTGAGCGCCGCCGCTCTGTACGACGCCGTCGTCGTGGGGGCGGGCCACAACGGCCTGGTGGCCGCCTGCTACCTCGCCGGGGCGGGGCTGTCGGTGGCCGTCCTCGAGCGGGCGCCGGTGGTCGGCGGCGCGGCGGTCACCGAGGAGCTGGTCCCGGGCTTCCGGGTCTCGACCGGCTCGTACGTCCTCTCGCTCATGCCGCGGCGGCTGCTGGACGAGCTGGATCTCTGGTCGGCCGGGCTCCAGTACCTCCCACGGGAGCCGCGGATCTTCGTGCCGTTCCCGGACGGGACCTGGCTCACCTGGTGGAGCGATCCGGTCCGGTTGCACGCCGAGCTCGCCAAGATCTCCAAGCGAGACGCCGATCGCTTCCCGGAGTACGAGGCGTTCATGGAGCGGGCGGCGGGC
>DASRDR010000171.1:0-8860 GCA_035652475.1 Candidatus Methylomirabilota bacterium
GTGGAACCGGAGCAGGAGCGCCATCAGCGTCGTCTTCCCGGCCCCGCTCGGGCCCACCAGGGCGACGTGCTCGCCGGGCCTGACGACCAGGCTCACGTCGCGGAGGAGCGGCGGCCGGCCGTCTCCATAGCCGAACGCCACCCGGCGGAACTCGACGTGCCCGCGCAGCGGCCGGGCGGCGCGCGCTCCGGGGAGGTCGGCGACCCGGTCCTCCGCGTCGAGGATGCGGAAGATCTCGTCCAGGGAAATGGACGCGCACCGAAGGGTCCGGTAGATGCCGCTCAAGGCCTGGACCGGGCCGAGAAGACCTCCGGCGTACCCGAGGAAGGCGACCAGCGTCCCGACCGAGGCCTGGCCGTCGAGGACGAGCCAGCCGCCGGCGCCGATCGCCGCGATCCGGGCCGCCGCCACGGTGAGGTTCTGGAGCCCGGCGGTGCGGGAGTCCCGCGCGACGCCGCAGGCGACCCGCGCGTTCGCGGCGGCGACGTCGCCGAGGAACCGCTGCTGCTCCGCGTCCTCGCGCGCGAAGCTCTTCACGGTGGTGATCGCGGAGAGCACCTCGCGCATCCGGGAGTAGATCATCGCCCATCGGGCCAGGAGCTCGCGCTCCCGCCGCATCTGCTCCGGCGCCGCCCACGCCGCCAGCAGGACGGGCAGGGGCGCGAACGCGAGCACCAGCACGGCGAGCCGCCAGTCGAGCCGTAGCATGACGGTCACCGCCAGGCCGAGGTAGAGCCCGGCGGGCAGGGCGGCGTACGCGGCGTCCCCGAACGCGCCGAGGAGCGTCTGGATGCTGCGGTCGAGGCGCGTCATGGTCGCGCCGACGCCGTCGGCATGATGGAACGTCACCGGCAACCGGTGCAGCCGCCCGATCGTCGTCTCCAGGATCCGGTGGTGGAGACGCAGGCGCGTCCGCCAGGCGAGGTAGTTCGCCACGCCGCCCCCGACCTCGCGGGCGAGCGCCAGCGCGGCGAGGGCGAGGACGCCGCCCAGGAGGCCGCCGGCCCGGGGCTCACGCCCCAGGGCGTCGAAGAGCTCCTTCAAGACCAGTGGCTCGACGACGTTCAGCGCGGCCAGCGCCAGGTTGAGCCCGAGCACCGTCCCGACCGCCCACCGGTGCGGCGCAAGGAACGCGATGACGCGTCCGGCGCGCGACGGAGATGGTGCGGGGCGCACCTCGGCCGTCGGGTTGCTCCTCGGCGCCCCCGAGAGCATCGCGCGCATTATAGGAACGAGGGCCGCGCTGTCCAGCAATTTCACGCCCGCGCGCGATGCCGGCACGCGCCTTGCTAATCCGGTGCGCGCCGCGCCGGGCTCTCCCGGGCGCCACCGGCGTCGAGCTCGAGTTCACCGCGCGGCTGGAGGTCAGAGAGTGAAGACGCTCGCGATCCTGGTCGGAGGCGGACCCTCTCCCGGCATCAACGCCGTCATCGCGGCGGCGACCATCGAGGCGCGGAACCACGGGCTCCGCGTGCTCGGCATTCAGGACGGCTTCCGCTGGCTCATGCGAGGCGACACGAGCCGGGTCGAGCCGCTCGAGATCGGCGGCGTCTCCCGGATCCACTTCGAGGGCGGCTCGATCCTGCGGACCTCCCGCGCGAACCCCACCCGGGACCGGAGTTCGCTGGATCGGGTGGTGGACGCGCTCCGCGAGCTCGGCGTCAGCTACCTGCTGACGATCGGCGGCGACGACACCGCGTTCGCGGCGTCGCGGGTCGCCCGCGCCCTCGAGGGTCAGATCGGGATCGTCCACGTTCCGAAGACCATCGACAACGACCTGCCCCTGCCCCCGGAGGTGCCCACCTTCGGGTTCGCGACGGCGGTCGACCTCGGGAAGGACCTCGTCCGCAACCTCATGAGCGACGCGGCGACGACCGAGAAGTGGTACTTCGTGGCGGTGATGGGGCGGCACGCCGGCCACCTGGCGCTCGGGATCGGAGGTGGCGCCGCGGCGACCCTGACCGTCATCGGCGAGGAGTTCGAGCACGACGGGGTGTCGCTCGACACGCTGGCGGACATCCTCGAGGGGGCGATCATCAAGCGGCGGGCGCACGGGCGGAATCACGGCGTGGCGCTGCTCGCCGAGGGGCTGCTCGAGAAGCTCGATCTTTCACAGCTCGGGCCGGTGGGGCGGGACGCGTACGGCAACCTCTGGCTGGGCGAGCTCGGGCTCGCCCGCCTCCTGAAGGACCGCGTGACCGCGAGCCTCACCGCGCGCGGGATCGAGGTGCCGATCGTGGCCAAGGACCTCGGGTACGAGCTCCGGTGCGCGCCGCCGGGCGCCTACGACATCCAGTACTGCCGGAGCCTCGGCTACTGGGGCACGCGGTTCCTCCTCGACGGGGGCTCGCAGGCGATGGCGACGATCCAGGGCGGGCGGCTGGTCCCCATTCCCTTCGCCGAGATCTTGGACCCCGACACGGGGCGGGTCCGGGTCCGCTACGTCGACGTCCACTCGGAGGCGTACCAGACGCTCTACGCGTACATGATCCGCCTGAAGCTCGAGGACCTGGTCCGGGCCGATTCCCGGCAGGCGCTGGCCCGCGCGGGCCACCTCGAGGAAGCCGAGCTCGTCCGGCGGTTCGGCCCCCTCGTCGGCTACCCCGGGTGACCGTCGTCGACGGGGGGAGTCGCGGTCGCCGCCCGCGCCCCGGCGGGCCCGCCCGGCCGCGGTCCGCTCCGGCCCCCGGTCAGGTCCCCGTCGAGCCGGCGCGCGGTAGGATGACGGGCAAGCCATGCGCACCTGCTCGCGCGGCCCGGCCTGGGCCCCGCTCCCCGTCCTGATCGCGGGCCTGGCGCTCGGGGTCGTGGCGTGCCGCGGCCCCGGCCCCGCGGCCGGGCCAGTCGCCACCCCGCCCGTCGCGATGTTCGTCGGGACCGCGGCGTGCGCGGGGTGCCACCCGGGCGAGGCGGCCGCCCACCGCGCCTCCGATCATGCCCACGCGATGGCGGCCGCCACCCCCGGGACGGTGCTGGGCGACTTCACCGCCGGCCCGGCCGCCGAGGCCGGTGGCGCGCTCGGCACGTTCGTCCGGCGCGCCGACCGGTTCTTCGTCCGCGCCCCCGGCCCGGACGGCGTCCCCCGCGAGTTCCCCGTCCTCTACACCCTCGGCGTCCGTCCGCTCCAGCAGTACCTCCTGCCGCTCGACCGCGGGCGGCTGCAGGTCTTCGGGCTCGCGTGGGACACGCGCCCGCGGGCGGCGGGCGGTCAGCGCTGGTTCGCGCCGGCGGCGCCCGAGCCCGGCGGCCCCGCCCCCTCCTGGACCCGGCGCGATCAGACGTGGAACTTCGCGTGCGCCGAGTGCCACACGACCGGCCTGCGCAAGGGGTACGACCCCGCGACGGATTCCTACGCCAGCGCGTGGGCGGAGCCGGCGGTCGGCTGCGAGGCTTGCCACGGTCCCGGCGCGGCGCACGTCGCCTGGGCCCGTGACGGCGGCCGCGCGGGTGCGGCGGGGTCCGGGATCCCGGTCTCGTTCCGCGGGGATCGCGCCGCGTGGGCGCCCGGCGATCCCCCGCGTCGCGCCGGCCCGAGCGCGCCCAGCGCGGAGGTCGAGGCGTGCGCGCGGTGCCACGCCCGTCGGCAGCCGATCGCCCCCTACGAGCCCGGCCGGCCCCTCCTGGACACGCACGTGCCGGCGCTGCTCGTCCCGGGACTCTACTTCCCGGACGGCCAGATCCGGGACGAGGTCTACGAGTACGGATCGTTCGCCCAGAGCCGGATGTACCGGGCGGGCGTGACGTGCTCCGACTGCCACGACCCCCACTCCGGCAGCCTGCGCGCGTCGGGCAATGCCCTGTGCACGCGGTGCCACGCGGCCGCGCGGTTCGACGGGCCGGCCCATCACCACCACCGGTCCGGGGGCGAGGGGGCGCGCTGCGTGGCGTGCCACATGCCCGCCCGGACCTACATGGCGGTGGACCCGCGCCGGGACCACGCGTTCGCCGCGCCCCGGCCCGACCTCTCCGCCACGCTCGGGACGCCGGAGGCGTGCACGGGGTGTCACCGCGATCGCGCGCCGGGGTGGGCGGCGGCGCGCGTCGCCGCGTGGGGAGGGCCCGGGGCCGGCCGGCCGCCGCACTTCGCCGCGGCGCTGGCCGCCGCGCGCCGGGGCGCCCTCGACGCCGAGCCGCGGCTCCTGGCGGTGGCCGCCGACCATGGGCAGCCGGCGATCGTGCGGGCGACGGCGCTGGCGCTCCTGCCCGAGTTCGCGACGGCGGCCGCGTCGCCGGCGGTCGTCGCCGCGCTCGGCGATCCGGACGCCATCGTGCGCCTGGCGGCGGTCGGCGCGCTCGATGCCCGGCCGGAGCTCGCGCCGGCGACGGCCGCCGCGCCGCTCCTCCGGGACCCGGTCCGGGCGGTCCGGGTGGCGGCGGCGCGCGCCCTCGCGGGAGCCTCGGTCCTGGACGTCGACCCGGCGGCGGGGGCCGCCTGGCAGGCGGCGCTGGCCGAGGCGATCGCGTCCGAGCGCCTGAACGCGGACCGGCCCGAGGCGCACGTGAATCTGGCGCTCCTGCGCGAGCGGCTCGGGGATCGCCGGGCCGCGGAGGACGAGTTCCGGGCCGCGCTGCGCCTCGAGCCGGGTTTCGTCCCCGCCCGACTGGGACTCGCCGACCTCCTGGAGCGCGACCGCCGCCCCGGCGAGGCCGAGCGGCTCCTGCTCGACACGGTCGCGCAGGCGCCGGATCGCGCGGACGCGCTCCACGCGCTCGGGCGGCTCCGGGGCCGGCAGGGCCGGTGGAGGGAAGCGGTCGACCTCCTCGGGCGCGCCGCGGCGCTGGCGCCGGGGTCCAGCCGGCTCGCCCATACCTACGGGGTGGCGCTCCATGCGGCCGGCCGGCCCCGGGACGCGATCGCGGTCCTCGAGGCCGCGCACGCCGCGCGCCCCACCGATCGCGAGGTGCTCGAAACCCTGGCGGTGTTCCTCGCCGAGCAGGGCGAGCTCGCGCGCGCCCTGGCGTACGCCGAGCGGCTGCTCGCCGTGGATCCGGACGACGCGGAGGCGCGGGCGCTGGTCCGGAGCCTCCGCGGCCGCTCGGGCGCCGGGAGCAGCCTGCGATGAGGCGAGACACCGGCCGGCGCGCGGATCATCGGGGCGCCGGCGCTTGACACCGGCGGCCCGCGGAGCGTAGGGTCAGGCCATGCGCACGGGATGGCTCCTCGCCACGAGCGCGCTGGCCGGGGTCCTGCTGACCGGCCCCGGCGTCCCGGAAGCCGGTCCGGTCGGCGCCGGGGACCAGACGCCGGCCGCGCCTCGCGACCAGGCGCCGACCACGCCCACGGGAGCGGCCCCGGCGTCGGACGCGTCGCTGATCCTCTCGATCCGGGCCCGTGCCCTCGGGGTGCTCCAGGACGCCGGCCAGCTCGGCGAGGACGATCGGGTCAAGGCGCCGACCGGCGCCGGGAGCACCCGGATGCCCTCCGGCACGACGGAGATCGCGCGCGGCGTCTACCTCACGGTGATGCCGAGCTGCATCCCCGGCGTCGACGAGCCGTTCCTGCCCCCGCTCCGACGCCCGGTCCCGCGGCGCCGCTAAGGGCGGCCCGTCGGGCCGCCCGTTCCGCTCCACCCCTACCGGCCCGGAAAGCGGCGAGCCCCGCCTCGCTCGACGAATGAGCTTCGAAGGGGGGCCTGCGGACGCGCACCGGCGTTTCCCGGCCGTGCCCGGGCGCCGGAGCGCCGGGGCACGGCCGGGATCACGCTGCGCCGGTCGGCGTCAGCGCTGCTTGGGGGTGAGCTGCATCGCCGTCACGACGTTCTGGCCGTTGGAGGGCCGGTACATCGCGCGGACGTGTGAGCCCTGCTCGACCTTGTCCCAGTTCAGGGCCAGGTCGTCCGGGAGATTCAGGGTGATTCCGTTGTCGAGCGTGATCTCGCGCCGGTTCGGCACGACGCTGGCGATCCGACCCTCGACCTCGTTCGCGGCCAGGGTCTCGGGCGTCCCGTAGGTGGTCGCCGGCGCGGCGGGGGTCGCCGCCGGCGCCGTGGCGTTGCCGAGCGTCGCCGGCGCCGTCACGGTGGGAGCCACCGCGGCCGTCCCGGTGGTGGGGCCCGGACCGACGTTGACGGAGGTGAGCACGCGCTCCCCGTTCACCATCCGGTACTGACCCTGGACGTACGACCCCGGCTGGATCCGCCAGTCGGGCGGCACCCCTCGGAGCGCCAGCTTGGTCCCGTCGTCGAGCGTGAGCACCTGCTCGCTCGAGACCACGCGCCCCGCGAGCTGCCCGGTCGGCTGGCCGGGGAGGGCGATCTCGCTCGTCTGCCAGGTCGTCGAGGGCGCCGTGGCGACGGTCCCTGAGCTCGGTGTCGTGACGACGGCCGTCCCCGGCGTCGTGACGACCGCGCCCGGGGTGGCCATCCCCGTCGTCGCCGCGACGGGTTCGATCGTGGAGGCGATCAGGCTCGTGCCCTCCGGTCGGTACTCGACCCGGACGTAGTTCCCCGGCTTCAGCATCGCCCAGCTGTTCTGGAGCCGCTCGGGGACGCGGACCCGCATGCCGTTGTCGAGGGTGATCTCGCGCCGGCCGACGTCCACGTCCACGATGCGGGCGGTCACGGCCGAGTACCCCGGCTCCGGCGTCCGCGTGGCGGGAGTCGAGGAGTACTGAGCGAGAGCGCCGGGGGACCATGCCATCCCCGCGATCGCGCACGCGCCCAGGATCGTGAGTGTCCTGTTCATGGCGACCTCCTTGGCGGCGGGGCTCGCCGCCTTGGGGGCGTGGTTCAACCCGTGTGCCACCTGCGTGTCGCGGTTTCGGCGCGAGGGGCGCCCGGGCCGCCGGGCGCGACACGTCCTCCGGCCGCCTCCAGCCGGCCATCCGGGAACGTCGACGGGCGGTCCTTCGATCGCATGAACGACGGACACGCTGGCA
Source organism: Candidatus Methylomirabilota bacterium (assembly GCA_035652475.1). Taxonomy (GTDB): domain Bacteria; phylum Methylomirabilota; class Methylomirabilia; order Rokubacteriales; family DASRDR01; genus DASRDR01. The sequence continues at coordinate 6,878 of DASRDR010000171.1, forward strand.
CCGGGCCGACAGCATGCCGCCGCGTTTCGTGGCAGCGCGCGTGCACCGACCACGGACGCGACCCGACGGGATCCGGCCCACGCGCCGAGCCGGCAGGAGGACGATCGATGCTGGTCAAGATGAGCGACCTCAACGGCTGCAGCATCCGGGCGACCGACGGCGAGATCGGGAGCGTCCACGACGTGTACTTCGACGCGGACACGTGGACGGTCCGCTACCTCGTCGTGGACGCGGGCACGTGGCTGACCGGCCGGCGGGTGCTGGTCTCGCCGCGCGCGGTGCGCGGCGCCGACCCGGGATCCCGGCACCTGGACGTCGCCCTGGCCCGACAGCAGGTGGAGAACAGCCCTGACGTCGACACCGCGCGGCCGGTGTCGCGCCAGCACGAGATCGAGTTCGCGGAGTACTACGAGTACCCGTACTACTGGGGCGGGCCGTTCCGGTGGGGGTTCGAGCCGTACCCCGGCGCGCTCGCGTCGCCGCGCCGGCGGAGCGCCGTCGAGGAGGAGATCAGGGCCCGCGAGCGGGAGAACGCCGATCCGCACCTCCACAGCGGGCGCGAGGTCATCGGCTACTACCTGGAAGCCAGCGACGGGGACCTCGGGCACGTCGAGGACTTCCTGGTCGACGATCTCAGCTGGGCGATCCGGTACATGGTGGTGGACACCCGGAACTGGCTGCCGGGGAAGACGGTGCTGGTCTCGCCCGAGTGGATCCGCGACGTGAGCTGGGCCGACTCGAAGGTGCGCGTCGACCTGACCCGGGCCAGCGTGGAGCGCGCGCCGGAGTACGATCCCAGCCGGCCGCTCGAGCGGGACGCCGAGCGCCGCCTGCACGAGCACTACGGCCTGGGCACCTACTGGGACCGCGAGGCGCCGCCCGCCGCGTAGCCGGCCGACACGCGGCTTCCCGAGTTATCGCGCGGCCGGTCGGAGGGCGCGGCCGCGCGTCGCGGGGTCGCGCCGCACCCCGACGGGTCACCGTCCGGACACGCCGTCAGGCTGTCGCGCGCGCGACAACGCTGCGCCGCGCGGGGGCCGTCGCCGGCGCCCCGCGCGGGCGGAAAGGTGGTCGGACCGCCACTGGCCCCGACCGGCACTTACGTTGCACGCGATGCCTGCACGTGGGCCCGCACGCGGCGTCCGCGGCGCGGACCGTGGAGCAGGCGCTGTTGCCCAGAGCAGTAGACGGCCTCGATCGCCTCCGTCGCGCCGATCCCCGATCGAGCGACCTCCCCCCCCGCGACACCGCACGGAGTGATGCCATGGAAGTGACCCGACGTGATTTCTTCCGGGCCGCCGCGGGCGCCGCCGGCGGCACCGCGCTGGGCGGGCTGGTCGGCCTCGGCGCGGACCTGCAGCCGGTCGTGGCCCGTGCCCAGGAGCTCCGGATCCGGGACGCCAGGGCCGTCCCGAGCATCTGTCCCTACTGCTCCGTGGGCTGCGCCACGCTGGTGCACACGGTCGACGGCCACATCGTGAACATCGAGGGCGATCCGCGCAGCCCCTTCAACGAGGGCACCCTCTGCCCGAAGGGCGCCGCCATCTTCCAGCTGCACGTGAACCCGAACCGGCCCACGAAGGTGCTCCACCGTGCCCCCGGCGCGACGGAGTGGGAGGTCTGGGACCTCGAGCGGGCGATGGATCGCGTGGCGGAGCTGGTGAAGAAGACCCGGGACGAGACGTTCGTCGAGCGCCTGCCGGACGGCAAGCTCGTGAACATGACGCCGGCGATCTTCTCGCTCGGCGGCGCGACGCTGGACAACGAGTGGAACCACATCCAGCAGAAGCTCCTCCGCGGCCTGGGGGTGGTCGCGATCGAGAACCAGGCCCGCATCTGACACAGCTCCAGCGTCCCCGGGCTGGGGACACGGCTGGGGCGCGGCGCCGCGACGTTCTTCTACCGGAACATGGAGGAGTCCGACTGCATCATCGTCATGGGCTCGAACATGGCCGAAAACCACCCGGTGGGGTTCCAGTGGGT
>DASRDR010000172.1:0-13328 GCA_035652475.1 Candidatus Methylomirabilota bacterium
GCTGCCGACCGCGGCCGTGCGCCTGCTCGCCCAGAACCACCGGCGCTACGGCGGTCTGATCGTCCACCTGGGGGTCGTCCTGGTCGCGGTCGGCATCGCGACGTCGTCGGTCGGGAAGGTGGAGCACGAGGCCACCCTCCGGCGGGGCGAGTCGCTCGCCGTGGGCCGGTACGCGCTGCGCTTCGCCGGCCTCTCGGCGGCCGAGCGGCCGACTCACCTCCTCGTCCAGGCCACCCTCGAGGTGACGGAGGCCGGGCGGGCGGCCGGCACCATCCGCCCGGGCCAGCGGCTGTACGGGAGCTCCAACTCCCCCTTCGCCTCGGTCGCGCTCCGCTACGGCCTCTGGCACGACCTCTACGTCATCCTCGGCAGCTTCGATCGCGAGGGCCAGTGGGCCCAGGTCCGGGCGCAGATCCACCCCATGGTGGCGTGGATCTGGCTGGGCGGCGCCGTCGTCGTCCTGGGCGGCCTCCTGGCGCTGGGGCCCGCCCGGCGGCGCGCGCCGGTCGCGGTCACGGTCGGAGCGCGCGCGATCGCGGGCGGCTCGACGCCTCCGCGCGAGTGACGCCGGGCCGCCAGGGCGGGGCTCCGCGCGGCCCGGTGCGCTCCTCCCGGCTCACCCGGAGCCTGCTGGCCGCCGTCGCGCTGGGCGTCCTCGTCGCGATCGCGCTCGCGGCGACCGCCAGCGTCCCGGCGACGCTCGGGGCCCTGGCCGGCTTCCGCTGGCGGCTCGCGCCGATCGTGCTCGGGGCGGTGCTGGCGAACTACGCCCTCCGGTTCGCGAAGTGGCACTACTACCTCCACGCGCTCGCCATCCCGCTGCCGTGGCGGCCGAGCCTCCGTGTGTTCCTCGCCGGCCTGACGATGTCGATCTCGCCCGGGAAGGTCGGCGAGGTGCTGAAGGCCGTCCTCGTCCGGGACCTGGTGGGGACCGACGTGAGCCGGACGGCCGCGGTGGTGATGGCGGAGCGGCTGACCGACGTCGCCGCGCTGCTCGTGCTGAGCGCGCTCGGCGCCTCGGCGCTGCCGCACGGCCCGCTCCTCGTCGGCGGGCTGGCCGGCGCGTTCGCCGCCGCCGTCATCCTGTTCCGGTGGCCCGTCGCCGGCACCCTCGTCCGGCGGCTGATCCCCGCCCCGCTCCTGGCGACCCGCCTCGCCGACCCGCTCCGGACGTTCCTCCACGGCGGCCGGGCCCTCCTGGCCCCGACGACGCTGGCCGCCGCGCTCGGGCTCTCGATCGTGTCGTGGTTCTGCGAGTGCGTGGCGTTCCGCCTGATCCTGAGCGGGCTCGACGTCGTCCAGCCGCTCCGGGTCGTCACCGTCCTCTACGCGTTCGCCTCGCTGGCCGGCGCCGCCTCGATGCTGCCGGGCGGCCTGGGAGTCGCCGAGGGCAGCCTCACCGGCCTGCTCGCCGGGCTCGGGACGCCGCTCCCGGCAGCCGCGGCGGCCACGCTCCTGGTCCGCGTCGCCACGCTGTGGCTCGCGGTCGGCCTCGGGCTGTCGACCCTCGCGCTGACCTTCGGCGGGCTGGCCGTCGCCGGTCGCCGCCGCCCCTGACGCCCGCGCGCGGCGCCGGGCGACGGGCGCGCGGGCGGCCGGCGGCGCGCCCGGGGGCCCGCGGCGTGCGTGCTATCCTCACCGTGTGAGCGCGCCGGCCCCCGCTCGCGACCGCGTCGAGGAGCTCCGCCGCCTCATCGCCCGCCACGACCACCTCTACTACGTGCTGGACCGCCCCGAGCTCCCGGACGCCGAGTACGACGCCCTCGTGCGCGAGCTCCGGGAGCTGGAGGCGCGCTACCCGGAGCTGGTCACGCCGGACTCCCCGACCCAGCGCGTCTCGGGCCAGCTCGCCGAGGGGTTCGCGCCGGTCGAGCACCTGGCCGCGATGCTGTCCCTCGACAACGCGCTCGGCCGGGCCGACCTCGAGGAGTTCCAGGCGCGGCTCCGGCGCGCCCTCCCCGGCGCGGAGTTCGCCTACGTCTGCGAGCCGAAGGTGGACGGGCTCGGCGTCGCGCTGCTCTACGAGGACGGGCGGTTCGTGCGCGGGGCGACCCGCGGCGACGGCCGGTTCGGGGAGGACGTGACGGCGAACCTCCGCACGATCCGGTCGATCCCGCTGCGCCTCTCCGGGCCGCTCGCCGAGTCCCGCCGCCTCGAGGTGCGCGGCGAGGTGTACATGAGCCACGCCGACTTCGAGCGGCTGAACCAGGCGCTCGAGGCGAGCGGCGAGTCGCCGTTCGCCAACCCGCGGAACGCCGCCGCCGGCTCGGTCCGCCAGAAGGACCCGGCGGTCACTGCCCGGCGCGCCCTGCGGCTGTTCGTCTACCAGCTGAGCTACGCCGAGCCGTTCCCGGCCGAGACCCACGCCGGGGTGCTGGCGGCACTGGACGCCGGCGGGTTCCCCACCAACCCGCGGGCGCGGCGCTGCGAGTCGCTCGACGCGGTCTGGGAGTACTGCCAGGCCCTCGAGGCCGCCCGGGACCGGCTCGGCTACGACGCCGACGGCGTCGTCGTGAAGGTCGACGACCTCCGGCAGCAGCGGCGGCTGGGCTCGACGGCCCACCACCCGCGCTGGGCGATCGCCTACAAGTTCCCCGCCCAGCACGCCACGACGGTGGTCCGGGACATCCTGGTCAACGTCGGCCGCACCGGCGCGCTCACCCCGGCTGCCCGCCTCGACCCGGTCCGCATCGCCGGGGCGACCATCAGCCGGGCGACCCTCCACAACTTCGACGAGATCGAGCGCCTGGACGTCCGGGTCGGGGACACGGTGGTGGTCGAGCGGGCGGGCGACGTGATCCCGCACATCGTCCAGGTGCTGGTCGACCGCCGGCCGCCCGGGACGCCGAGGTACGTCGTCCCCGAGCGCTGCCCCGTCTGCGGCTCCACCGCCTCCCGGCCGGCCGGCGAGGTCGTGGTGCGGTGCACGAACGCGGCCTGCCCGGCCCAGATCAAGGAGGCGCTCCTCCACTTCGGCTCCCGGGGCGCGATGGACATCGAGCACCTCGGCGAGGCGGTGGTCGAGCAGCTCCTCGCTCGCGGGCTGGTGCGCGACTTCGCCGACCTGTACCGCCTCCAGGTCCCGCAGCTCGCCGAGCTGGATCGGCTCGCCGAGAAGTCGGCCACCAACCTCGTGAACGCGATCGCGGCGTCGCGGGGCCGCGGGCTGGCCCGGGTCCTCTACGCGCTCGGGATCCGCTACGTCGGCGAGCGCGCCGCCCGCCTCCTGGCCGAGCACTTCGGGTCGATCGACCGCCTGGCCGGGGCCAGCATCGAGGCGATCTCGGAGGTCCACGGCATCGGCCCCCGGATCGCCGAAGCGGTGCGGCTCTTCTTCGACCAGCCGGCGAACCAGAAGACGATCGCGCGGCTCCGCGAGGTCGGGGTCGTCCTGGAGGAGCGCGAGCGACCGCACGGGTCCCGGCCGCTGGCGGGCAAGACGTTCGTCCTCACCGGCGCCCTCGACGCCATGTCGCGGGACGAGGCCAAGGCGCGGATCGCCCGGCTGGGCGGCCGGGTGACGTCCTCGGTCTCGCGCAAGACCGACTACGTGGTCGCCGGCGCCGACCCCGGGACCAAGCTGGACGACGCCCGGCGGCTCGGCGTCACGGTCCTCGACGAGGCCGGGTTCCTCGAGCTCACCGCCGCCGAGGCGCCGGTCGCGGAGGAGCGCCGGTGAGGCCGTCGAACGGCGAGCGGGCCCGGCTCTCCCCGACCTCGACCAGGGCAGCCCCGTGAGCGGCGTGGCGGCCTGGCTCGCCCTGCTGCTGGCCGCGGCGGCCCCGGTCGAGCAGGCCGCGCTCCTCGGGGCCCTCGCCGGCGGCGCGGTCGAGGCGCGGCGGGCGGCCGCCGCCCGGCTCGCGGAGGTCGGCGACGACGGCGCGACCGCCGGCCTGCTGCAGGCCCTGCGCGACCCCGATCCCGGCGTCCGCCAGCTCGCCCAGGACGCGCTGTGGGCGATCTGGCAGCGGTCGGGCGACCCGGCGATCGACGCGCTCCTCGCCCGCGGGGTCGAGCTCATGGACGCGCGGCAGCTCCCCGAGGCGATCATCGTGTTCTCCGAGGTGATCGAGCGGGCGCCGTGGTTCGCCGAGGGCTGGAACAAGCGCGCCACCGCCTACTACCTCATGGGGGAGCTGGATCGCTCGCTGGCCGACTGCGAGGAGGTCATGCGCCGCAACCCGGTGCACTTCGGCGCGCTGTCGGGGTTCGGGCTCATCTACCTCCAGAAGGAGGACCTCGCGCGCGCGGCGGAGTACTTCGAGAAGGCGCTGGCCGTGAACCCGAACCTCGCCCAGGTCGAGGCGGCGCTGAAGGAGATCCGGGAGCTCCAGGCGCGCCGCCGGATGCAGTCCATCTGACGCCCCGGTCCGACCGGAGGAGGGCCGCATGACCCCGCTCGATCCCCGCGTGCTGGCGGAGCTCTCGCGCATCTCGTCGCCGACCGTGGCCAACGCCATCGAGACGTTCAACGTGAGGCCCTGGAACACGGGCTTCGTCTCGTCGGAGATCGCGTGCCGGTTCCCGCGCCTCGGCGCGATGGTCGGCTACGCGGTCACCGCGCTGATCCGGGCCGAGCCGGCGCCGCTCGAGGGCCACCGGACGAGCGAGTTCGCCTGGTGGGATCACGTGGCGGCCAGCCCGGCGCCGCGGGTGGTCGTGATGCACGACATCGACGAGCCGCGCGGCCAGGGCGCCTACTGGGGCGAGGTCCAGGCGAACATCCACCGGGCGCTGGGGTGCGTGGGCGTGGTCACCGACGGCACCGTGCGCGACCTGCCGGAGGCGGAGGCGCTCGGGTTCCACTTCTTCTCCGGCCACGTCTCCGTGTCCCACGCCTACGTGCACATGGTCGACTTCGGGCTCCCGGTGAAGGTCGGCGGGCTATGGATCCGGCCCGGCGACCTCCTGCACGCCGACCAGCACGGGGTCGTGGTCGTGCCGCTCGAGATCGCCGAGCGGGTCCCGGAGGCGGCCGCCCGCATCGAGGCGCGCGAGCGGAAGATGATCTCGGTGTGCCACAAGCCGGGGGTGACCCTGGAGGAGCTCAAGGCCGCCCGCACCGCGATGCGGCAGTCCTACTGAGCGGCGGTCCGCTCCCACCCCGCCGGAGGGCCGGCGGGACCCGCGCCTCGCGTCTCGCGCCTCCCGCGATCTCGCGCCCGCCGCCGCGACGCGCGCGCGCCCCCACCGCGCGGGGGCCCCGCCGGTCAGCGGTGCTCGCCGACCCGGTGGAGCTTCAGGAGGTTGACCGTGCCGCGGACCCCGAGCGGCGCGCCGGCCACGATCACCAGGATGTCGTTGTAGCGGACCGACCGGTCCGCCAGCAGGCTCGCCTCGATGTCCGTCACCATCTGGTCGATGGCCGTCTGCGACTTGATGAGCCGGGCCGCCACCCCCCAGTCGAGTGCCAGCCGGCGGCGAACCCGCTCGTGCGGCGTGAACGCGATGATCGGCACCGGCGGCCGGTCCTGGGAGATGAGCCGCGCCGTCGAGCCGGTCTGGGTGAACGCGACGATGGCCCGGGCCTTCAGCTCCTGGGCGGCGAACGAGGCGGAGTCGGAGATCGCCTGCGGGAACGACACCTCGCCGCGTCGCGGCCGGTCCATCGTCTGCGGCGGGAACGCGGCCTCGGTGCGGCGGATGATCCGGTCCAGCACGCGCACGGCCTCGACCGGGTAGGCGCCGGTCGCCGACTCCGCGGAGAGCATCACCGCGTCGGTCCCGTCCAGCACCGCGTTGGCGACGTCGGAGACCTCGGCCCGGGTCGGCCGCGCGCTGGCCACCATCGACTCCAGCATCTGCGTCGCGACGATGACCGGCGTCCGGGCCAGCCGCGCCCGGCGGAGGATCTCCTTCTGGGCGATCGGCACCTCCTCCAGCGGCACCTCGACGCCGAGGTCGCCGCGGGCCACCATCACCGCCGCGGTGGCGCTCAGGATCTCGTCCAGGCGCCCGAGGGCCTCCGGCCGCTCCAGCTTGGCGACGACCTGGGCGTCGGAGCGGTACTCGTTGATCACCTCCCGGACCTCGAGGATGTCCGCCGCCGACCGGACGAACGAGACGCCCACGTAGTCGACGCCGTGCCGGAGCCCGAACGCGAGGTCCTCGCGGTCCTTGTCGGTGAGCACCGGCAGCCGGAGCGCGGTCCGGGGCAGGTTCACGCCCTTGTGGTCGCGGACCAGGCCGCCGGTCGCCACGCGCGTGAGCACGTCGCGGCCGCGGACGTCCTCCACGTCGAGCGCGATGCGCCCGTCGTCGACCAGGACCCGGTCGCCCGTCTTCACGTCGTCGGCGAACCCCGGGTACGAGATGCTCGCCCGGTCGGCCGAGCCCTCCACCGCCTCGGTCGTCAGCACGAACGGATCGCCGCGCCGGAGCATCGCCCCCCCGCCGCTGAACGTGCCCAGGCGGACCTTGGGGCCCTGCAGGTCCTGCAGGATCGCGATCGGCTTCCCGATGCGGGCCTCCACCGAGCGGATCCGCTCGATGGCCTGCCGGTGCTCGGCGTGGGTGCCATGGGAGAAGTTCAGCCGCGCGACGTCCATCCCCGCCCGGGCCATCTGCTCGATGATGCCCTCGGCGATCGACGAGGGGCCGATCGTGCAGACGATCTTGGCCAACCGCTCGCGGCCCACCGCCTACTCCCCCCTCGCCGTCGGCGCGACGACCGGGTTCCGCAGCACGCCCAGGCCGTCGATCTCCGCCTCGACCACGTTCCCCGGCTTCAGGTACCGGCCGGAGGCGGCCCCGACCCCCGACGGCGTCCCGGTGGCCAGCACGTCCCCGGGCTCGAGCGTCATCCCGGCCGAGAGGCTGGCCAGGAGCGCCGCCACGCCGAAGATCATGCGGGCGGTCGAGGCGTCCTGCCGGATCTCGCCGTCGACCCGGAGCCGGATCCCCAGCGCCTGCGGGTCCGGGACCTCGTCGACCGTCACCAGCGCCGGCCCGGTCGGGCAGAAGGTGTCGAGCGACTTGCCCTTGAACCACTGCTGGTGCGCCTTCTGCAGGTCGCGCGCGGTGACGTCGTTCAGGACCATGTACCCGAAGACGTGCGCCAGCGCCCCGTCGGCGGCGAGGTCGCGGCCGCCGCGCCCGACCACGGCCGCCAGCTCCACCTCGTAGTCGAGGGCGTCGGTGATCGCGTGGCGCACGATCGGCGCCCCGGGGCCGATCACTGCGCTGGGCGGCTTGGTGAAGAAGACCGGCCGCTCGGGTGCCGCGGCGTCCCGCTCGGCCGCGTGCTCGACGTAGTTCCGCCCCATGCAGAACACGTTGCGGCGGGGGCGCGGGATGGGCGCCAGGAGCGTGACGCGCGCGAGCGGCTGGCCGATCCGGCGCCGGCCGAGCTCGGCCGGCTCCAGCCGGTCCACCAGTGCCCGGCCGTACTCGAGCGCCGCCTGGGCCCGCGCCCAGGCGGCCGGGCCGCCCTCGATCAGCTCGAGCATCGTCGCGGGCAGGAGCGCCGCCCGCGACGGGCGGGCGGCCCGCTGGGCCGCCTGGTCGGCGGAGAGCCGGCGGAGGTCGAGCACGACGTCGCGCCAGACCACGCCCAGCCGCCCTCCGCCGCGGGCGCGATAGGTCACCAGCTGCACGTCAGAAGGCCCCCTGGTCAAGGCTGTAGAAGTGGCCGTAGATGGACTCGCACGCCTCGCGGAGCCGCCGGCGGTCGGCGTAGCGCGCGCCGAATCGCGTGAGCGACTGGGTCGCCGTGTCGTCGCGGGTCCGCCCCTCGACCACCAGCTCGCCCATCCACTCGCCGATCAGGAGCGAGCCGGCGATCCCGATCGCGTTGCACCCGGCCGCGACCCAGAGGCCGTCAACCCCGGGGGCCGCGCCGATCAGGTAGTTGCCGTCGGGGGTGAAGGTAGGCAGCCCGGCGCAGCCCTTCAGGACGGGCGCGCCGGCCAGCCCGGGGAACGCGCGGGTCAGGCCGCCGGCCAGCTCCTCCAGCACGCCCAGATCCTTCTCGGTGTGCTCGATCTCGAAGGTGAGCGGCAGCTCCGCCATCGAGAACGCCCTCGGGCGAGCCTCGAACCCGCCCAGCATGAGCCCGCCGACCTCGGGCCGGATGTAGACGGAGGCGTCCGGCACCCGGACCACCGGCAGGTCCGGTGGCACCTCCGCCATCGGGGCGGTCGTCCAGTGCTGGTGGCGCAGCGGCACCGTGTCGACGCGGAGCCCGACGGCCTCGGCGACCCGCTCGACCCACGGCCCGGCGGCGACCACGACCCGGGGCGCGTCGAGCGGCCCCGCCGGCGTGTCGACCCCCCGGACCGCGCCGCGCTCGATCCGGATCGCGGTCACCGGGCGCTCGGTCTCGAACCGGACCCCGAGCCGCCGCGCCGCGCGCGCGATCGCCATGGCCAGCGTGTACGGCTCGACGTAGCCGTCCCCGGGGATCCAGGCGGCGGCCCGCACCCCCGCCGCGTCCAGGAGCGGCACCCGCGCCCGGGCAGCGGCGGGCGAGATCAGCTCGACCTCCAGCCCCCATTCCCGGGCATGCGCGACGTGCTCCTCCAGCTCCTTGACCCGCGGTTCGGTCAGCGCGAGCTTGAGACTCCCCACCTGCCGGAACCCGCACTCCTCGCCGTGCTCGGCCGCCCAGCGCTCGAGCCGCGCCACGACGCGCCGGATCGAGCGCACCATGAGCTCGGTCGACCGGAGCTGGCCGACCAGCCCCGCCGCCTGGGGCGTGTTGCCGCAGGCCAGCTCCCGCCGCTCGAGGACCACCACGTCCCGGAGCCCGGCCCGGGCCAGGTGGTAGGCGATGGCGCAACCCCAGATGCCGCCGCCCACGACGACCGCGGCGGCCTCTCGCGCGGGACTCACGGGGAACCGGCGGCGCGCCGGTCGGCGACGGGGATCAAGCGGCCGGGGCTAGGGCCGGGCGGCCGACGCCGCCTGCTGGCGACGGGCGATCTCCAGGAGCTCCTGCGGCAGCCCGAAGCGGACGTCCTCCTCCACGACGCGGAGCTCGCGGACCGCCGGCATCCCCCGGGCCTCCAGCCACTGGACGACCTCCCGGACAAGGAACTCCGGCGTGGACGCGCCGGCGGTGACGCCGATCCGCGTGACCCCGGCCAGCCACTCGGGCTGGATGTCCCGGACGTCGTTGATGAGGTGGGCGCGGGTGCCGAGCGCCTCGGCGACCTCACGGAGCCGGTTGGCGTTGGAGCTGTTGGCGGCGCCCAGGACGAGCACCAGCTCGACCTCGTTGGCGAGCTGCTTGACCGCGGCCTGCCGGTTCTGGGTCGCGTAGCAGATGTCGTCGCGCGAAGGCCCGACGATCTGCGGGAACCGGCGCCGGAGGACGTCGATGACCGCGCGGGTGTCGTCGACCGAGAGCGTCGTCTGGGTGAGGTAGGCGACCTTCGTCGGATCGTCCACCTCCAGCCGCTCGGCCTCCTCCACCGAGTCGATCACCGCGATCCGCTCGGGGGCCTCGCCGAGGGTGCCGATCACCTCGTCGTGGTCGGCGTGCCCGACCAGGACGATCGTCCGGCCCTCCTTGGCGTAGCGGATCGCCTCGGTGTGGACCTTCGTGACCAGGGGACACGTCGCGTCGATCACCCGGAGCCGCCGGACGATGGCGGACTCCCGCACGGCCGGCGAGACCCCGTGGGCGCTGAAGATGACGGTGGCGCCCTCGGGCACCTCGTCCAGCTCGTCGACGAAGACGGCACCCTTCTGGCGAAGCGCCTCGACCACGTGGCGGTTGTGGACGATCTCCCGGCGGACGTAGATGGGGACGCCGACCACCTCCAGCGCCCGCTCCACGATCTCGATCGCCCGCTCGACGCCGGCGCAGAAGCCGCGCGGCCCCGCCAGGACGACCTCGGCGGGCGCGGGCTCGGGGGAGGTCTCGCGGTCGATCGCCGTCACGCGCACCGGCCCAGTATAGGAGCCGCCCGCCGCTCGACGCAAGGCGCGCGACCGCGGGCCCCCGGCCCGGGCGCCCACCATCCCCCTCACGGGAAGAAGTAGCTCACCCCCACCATCACCGCGCTGGAGTTGAGCCCGAGGTTCTTCGAGCAGCCCCCGGCGTTCGAGATGTGCTGGAAGCGGTAGGCGGCGCTGACGGCCACCCGGTCGCTGACGAACACCAGGACCCCGGGGCCGCCCTCGATGACGTAGTTGACGTCGCAGTTCGTCTGCCGGAACTCCATCTTGCCGCCGAGGAGGCCCACCCCGCCCTCGACGAAGGGCCGGACGGTCCCGGTGCCCACGAACAGCCACCGGGCCAGGGCCGCTGCCCCGCCCACCGTGGCCGAGCGGCCCTTGTCGCCGTCCAGGTAGAGGATCTGGGGCTCGAGGAGGAGCTCGAGGTTCCCGCTGAGCCACCCCGGGCCCATCGGGTCGGTCGCCACGTAGCCCGCATGGGCGAGCAGCTGGTAGGCGGTCACCGACTCGGTGGCCTCGTGGTGGATCTGGTGCGTGAAGGACACCGCGCCGCCCAGCCCCAGGTCCGTAGTGCCGCGCACGATCGGCCCCGCCGCCCGGGCGATCCCCGGGACCAGCACACACGTGAGGGCGACCACTGCGAGCGCCCGCGTGAGACGGTTCACGCTTCGTCCTCCGATCCCGGCCGTGGCCGAATGAGCACCTTGAGGGCCTCGCCGCGGCTCATCAGCGCGAGCGCCGCCGGCACGTCCCCGAGCCCGAGCTCGTGGGTGATGAGCGGCGAGGGGTCGAGCGTCCCGTCGGCCAGCAGCGAGACCGCGCGGCGGACGAGGCCCGGCGTGTGGTGGAAGACCCCCAGGAGCCGCAGCTCCTCGTAGTGCATCCGGCGGGTGTCGAGCGGCACCGTCACGCCCGGGCTGCACCCGCCGAAGAAGATGACCGTCCCGCCCTTCCCGGCCAGGGCGATCGCCTGCTCCCACGCCTCCGGCCGCCCGGTCGCCTCGATCGTGCACCGGACGTCGCCGCCGGCGGCCTCGCGGATCGCGGCGACCGGATCGGCGGCCGCCCCCGCGTCGACGCATGCTTCGAAGCCGAGCTGCCGGGCGCGCTCGAGCCGCGGCCCCGCCTTGCCGGCCAGCACGACCCGGGCCCCCGCCGCGCGCGCCAGCAGTCCCAGCAAGAGCCCGAGCGGGCCGTGCCCGAGCACCGCCACCGGCAGTCCGGGGGCCAGCTGGGCCGCGTCCAGGGCGCGGAGGCAGCAGGCGACCGGCTCGGCGAACGCGAGGCGGACGGGGTCCGCGGCGGCCGGGACGCGGACCAGGTTCTTGGCCACGAGCCGCCGCGGCAGCGCGATGTACTCCGCGTAGGCGCCGTTGACGAACAGGAGGTCGTCGCAGAGGTTCGGCGTGCCCCGCCGGCACGCCGGGCACGCCCCGCACGGCGCCGAGTTGGCGGCCACCGCGCGGTCGCCCGGCCGGACTCCCTCGACCTCGGGACCGACCGCCGCGATCGTACCCGCGAACTCGTGCCCGAAGATGGTTGGCAGCCGCGGGATCATCACCGGGTGGCCCCGACGGAGGGTCTTCACGTCGGTGCCGCACGTGAGCGCGGCGTCGATCCGGAGGACGACCTCCCCCGGGCCCGGCTCGGGCCGCGGGACCTCCTCGAGCCGGAGGTCGCCCGGCCCGTAGAAGACCTGGGCCTTCACTCGGCCGGTCGCGGGCGGGAGGCGTCGCGCTCGGACGGGACGGTCCGGGCCGCCCGTCCGCTCCGCGGCGCCCCCTCGGGGCCCGCGGTCGGTCCGATCTCCAGGAACACCTTCAGGGCCCGGTGCCGCAGCGCGAGCTCCACCGCCTCCGCCAGCCGGTCGAGGGGCAACCGGTGCGAGCACAGCGGAGCCACCTGCACGGCCCCGGTCCGGATCAGCTCGAACGCCTCCGCCAGGTCGGCGGGCGACGACGAGTACGTCCCGGTCAGGGTCAGCTCGCGCCGGTACAGGTCGCCGACCGGGAGCGGTCCCTCCCCCTCCCCCACGAACAGGTGCACCGCGCCGCCGTCCCGGACCCACCCGAGGGCCGCGCGGACCACCGCGGGCGCCCCGGTGGTGAGGAGGACCAGGTCGGCCCCGCGCCCGTCGCTGAGCTCGGCCAGCACCGGCGCGAGGGCCTCCGGCGCGATCGCCGCGTCGGCGCCCAGGCGCTCGCCGAGGGCGCGGCGCTCCGGCAGCGGGTCGATCCCGATCACGCGGGCGCCACGCCGGCGCACGAGCTGGACGAGGAGGCAGCCCATCGCGCCGAGCCCCGCGACGACCACCGTGTCCCCGGCCTCCGGCCCGGCGCGGCGGACGGCCCGCACGCAGCAGCCGAGGGGCTCGGTGAACGCCGCGACCGCGTCCGGCATGCCGTCCGGGACGGGGAACGTCGCGTGCCGCACGTTCGCCGCCGGCACCCGCACGTACTCGGCGAACCCCCCCGGGTCGAGGTTCGACGCCTTGAACTCGCGGCACATCGAGGGGCTGCCCCGGCGGCAGTAGTGGCATGCGGCGCACGGGACGTGATGCGCGGTCACCACCCGCTCCCCAGCCCGGAACGCGACCCCGGCGCCGGCCGCGGCCACCTCGCCCACGACCTCGTGGCCGAGGACGGCCGGTCGTGGCGCCGGCCCGAGGAGCTTCGCGAGATCCGACCCGCAGAGCCCGCAGCCCCGGACCCGCAGGAGGAGCTCCCCGGATCCGATGGCGGGGGTCGGCCGGTCCTCGAAACGGATCTCGCCGGCGCCCGCGTGGACCGCCGCCCTCATGGGGCGAGCTGGCGACGCAGGTACACGCCCAGGGCGAGGGCGATCTTTCGGGGGGTCGAGACGCGGACCCGGCGCTCGAAGACCCGGAAGCGCCGGGCCTCCAGCTCCCGCAGCAGGGCGTGGTAGATCGCGCCCATGATCTCGGCCGCGACCAGCCGGCGGCGATCCGCGCGCGGGAGCGCGGCCCGCGCGGCGCGGAAGTACGCGTGCGCCCGATCGGCCTGGAAGCGCATCAGCGCGCCGAACGCCCGCGTGTACCGGCCGTGGAGCAGATCCTCCTCGCTGTAGCCGAAGCGCCGGAGCTCGTCGAGCGGGAGATAGATCCGGCCCCGCTCGCCGTCGGCGCGCAGGTCGCGCAGGATGTTCGTGAGCTGGAGCGCGACGCCCAGGTTGACCGCGTACTCGCGGGCCCGCGGATCCGTGTAGCCGAACACCTCGATGCACGCCAGGCCGACCGCGCCGGCGACGCGGTAGCAGTACTCGAACAGCTCCTCGAACGTGGCGTACCGCCGCTTGTCGATGTCCATCTCGACCCCGTCCAGGATGGCCTCGAGATGCTGGCGCTGGACGGGGAACGCCCGGACGACCTCGGCCAGGTGCAGCGCGATGGGCTGGGTCGGGTGCCC
>DASRDR010000173.1:0-9377 GCA_035652475.1 Candidatus Methylomirabilota bacterium
GACCCCCACCGTGCCGGCTACTTCCGCTCCGACCAGCGCGGGATCGGGTAGATGACCTCGCGGGTGGCCATCTCGAACGGCCACACCGTCCAGTACCGGCCGCCCTGGAGCTGCATGATGATCGCGCGGACGCCGACGTTCTGCCCGGTCTCGTCGAACCGCACGCCGGTCCACGGCATCAGCAGGTCGGCCGCCTTGATGTCGGTCTTCTGGAGCGCGGCGCGGATCGCCTCCGGCTCGGTCGAGCCGGCCCGGTTGATCGCGTCGAGCAGCGTGACCAGCCCGGTGACCGCCCGGGCCGGGAGATCGTAGAGGTCCTTCCCCGCCCGCGCCCGGTACCCGGGGTTGAGCGCCTTGGCGACCGGGTTCTTGTCGATCAGGTCGGAGGGGAACGGCGAGCGGGTCATGTAGCCCTCGGAGTCCTTGCCGGTCGCCTCGATGAACTTCGGATCGATGTGGCCGGCGTCCTGGGCGAGGATGATCCGCGGGTTCCAGTCGAGCTCCTTCGACGTCCGGGTGAACAGGATCGCGTCGGACTGGTACGACGTCGGGAACCACACGTCCGGGTTGGCGGCCTTGAGCTTCTGGACCTCGGCGGTCAGCGCCGTGCTGTTCGCCCGGTACGCGAAGTCGGCCACGATCCGGTAGCCGGCCTTCTGGGCGAGCGCGCGCTGCACCTTCGCCGAGTCGGTCCCGAAGAGGGTGTCCTCGTTCGAGATCGCCACCGTCTCGACCTTGATCCCGCGCTTCTTCTGGAAGTCGGCGAGGAAGTCGAACATCGCCTGGCTGAAGTGCTCGTCGTGGGGCGAGGTCCGGAAGAACCACTTGAACCCGCGCCGCGTCAGGCCGGGCGACGCCGACTCGGCCGAGAGGTGCGGGATCCCGAAGCGCTCGGCGACCTGGCTGGTCGTCGCGGTCACGCTGGACTGCCAGGAGCCGATGAGCGCGTGCACCTTCTCCTGCGTGATCAGCCGCTCGGCCTCGGCCTGGCCGATGTCCGGCTTCCCCTGGTGATCGACGAAGACCAGCCGGAGCCGGGCTCCGCCGGGGAAGCCCGACAGCCCCTTGAGCCGCTGGTAGAAGGGGCCGGGGAGCATCGGCTCCTTGCCGTTCACCATGTCGGCGAAGAGCTCGAAGACGTGCTTCTCGTCGACACCCGCCGAGGCCGTCGGGCCGCTGAGCGGGTAGAGGAGGCCGATCACGACCTCCTTCGGCTGGGCGACCGCCGGGCCGGGCCCGGCGAGCGCCGAGGCCAGCACGGCCGCGAGGACGAGGGAACGGCCGATCCGCATGGTGGCTCCTCCGATAGGCCGGCGAGGCGCGCGCGAGTGTCCGGGAGCGAGATGGATCATACGGGCGCGCGGAAACGGGTGTCAACGCCGGGCGCGGTCGCCCCGCCCCGGATCTCCCACGAGAGCCCCTCCATGCCGGGCACGATCTCGAACGGGAGGCGGGCGCCCGCCGACGCCTCCTCGAGCAGGTGGTCCAGCAGCGCGTCGTCGTGGGCCGGATCGTGATGGAACGTCACCAGCTGCCGGACGCCGGCGATGCGGGCGAACTCGAGGGCGTGGGGGAGGGCGCTGTGCCCCCACCCGACGTGGTCGGGGTACTCGGCGGCGCTGTACTGCGCGTCGTGGAGCAGCACGTCGGCGGCGTGGGCGAGGTCGAACCCGGACAGCCATTCGGGGGTCGCCGGGACCCGCCCCGTCCCCAGGGCCGGCTCGTGGTCCGGCAGGTACGCCAGCGCGACCCCGTCGGCGGCGACGCGGTAGCCGACCGTCGGGCCGGGGTGGCAGACCAGGGCCGCCGCGACCCGGAACGGGCCCGCCTCGAACGGCTCCGGCGGGACCTCGTGGAGCGTGAGGGCGCACGGCAGCTCGCGCAGGCGCACCGGGAAGAGGGGCGGCGAGAGGTAGCGGGTCAGGCGCGCGCGCAGCCCCTGGGTCGTCGACGGCGGCCCCCAGACGTGGATCTCCCGGTCGGCGTCGAAGAACGGCGCGAAGAACCCCAGCCCCTGGATGTGATCCATGTGGAGGTGGGTGAGCAGGACGTCGATGCGGCCGGGCGACGTCGCCAGCGTCGTCCCCAGCCGGCGGACCCCGGTCCCGGCGTCCAGGACGAGCACGCCGCCCCCGGCGGCGCGCACCTCGACGCACGCCGTGTTGCCCCCGTACCGCACCGTCTCCGGGCCGGCCGCGGCGAGCGACCCGCGGGTGCCCCAGAGGGTGACCCTCACGTCCCCGCGGACTCCCAGAAGATCGCGACCGCGCCGAGCACCCGCCCGCCCTGTCCTTCCAGCGGGAACGCGGTGACCGCGATGCGCCGCTCGATGCCGTCGAGCCCGCGGATCCACATCGCGCGGTGCTCGGCGTGGCGCTTCCGGACCGCGACGGCGAGCGGCACCGCGTCGGGTGGCAGCGGGACCCCGTGCTCGTCGAGCGGCGTGAACATCGACGCCCACTCGGCCAGCGGCATCTCGCCGGTCTCGTCGTAGCGCCGGCCGAGGAGCCGCTCCGCCGGCTCGTTGTAGTAGAGGAGGTTCCCGTCGGGATCGACCAGGAAGATCGGCATCGCCAGGTAGCTGGCGAGCTGGCGCATGAGGATCAGCTCGAGCGCGTGCTGGGTCACGGCGCCTCCGCCGGTCACTCGAGCCCGAGCAGGCGCGCGGGGTTGTCGACGACCATGGTGCGGATCTCCGCCTCCGAGATCCCCTGCTCCAGGCAGAGCTGGACGAAGATCCGGAGCCCGTCGACCGGCGCCGGGCTGTGGAGCTGGCCGTAGTCGGTCGCCAGGACGCAGTGCGCCGGCCCCACCGCGCGGATCGAGCGGACCATCGCCTCGATGGTCGTCGAGTGCCAGGGGGGGCCGAGCGTGTTCACGTCCTTCTCCAGGATCGCCCCCGCCGAGGCGAGCGCCTGCTGCGCCTCCACGCCGAGGCCGGAGAGCGCCAGGTCCGGGTGGGTGACCAGCACGCGGCTCACGCCCGCCTGCCGCGCGGCGGGAACGAGCACCTGGATCTCCGCCGGCGCCAGGTGGCCGGTGGACAGGCAGATCCCGGCCTGGGCGATCAGCGCCAGGATCTCGCGCACCTCCGGCCGGAGCCCGCCCGCCTCGTCCAGCACCGTGAGGCCGCGCGCGGGCGCCGCGGCGGTGCGACCTGGCATCCGCGTCCCGAAGTGGCTCCCGCCGAAGAACGCGATGTGGTGGGCCGAGGACATGGTCGGCATCCACACCATCCGCGCCCCGAGCTTGATCGCCGTGTCGACGGCCGCCGGGTTGAGGCCCCCGACGGCGTGGTTCAGGACGACGCCGCCGAACGCCTCGATCCCCGGCACCGCCCGGCGCACGAGCGCCGCCCGGCCGGTGGTGTCCTGCTCGTGGGCCTTGTAGAGCACGGCGCGCATCCCGGCCGCCCGGGCCTGCTCGGCCAGGTCGACGTCGTCGAGGAGCCGGTCGAAGACGGACGGCGCCGAGTGGGTGTGGAGATCGATGGCGCCCCGCAGGAGCTCGTGGCAGCGCGCCATCCGGGAGCCCCGGTCAGACGCCCGGCGCCAGCCAGTCGGCGAGCTCGCCGAGCGTCCGGAACTCGCGCTCGGCGCGCCCGCCGTCCGAGGGGGCCTCGCCGTGCCGGTTGATCCAGGCCGTCGGGATCCCGAGCGCCCGCGCCGGCACGACGTCGTGGAAGTAGCTCTGGGCGACGTGGAGCCACCGGCGGGGGTCGATCAGGCGCCGGGCGGCGTCGAAGTGGGCCCGCGCCGGCTTGTAGCTGCCGACCTGCTGGGCGGTGACCACGAAGTCGAAGTCCACGGTGAAGCGGCGCCGCGTCGCCGCGAGCAGGTCGTCGTCGATGTTCGACAGGATCCCCAGCGTGTACCCGGCGGCGCGCAGGCGCTCGAGCGCGGGGTTCGTGTCGGGGAACGGCGGCCACCCGCCGATGCTGTCGGCCAGGAAGGCGGCATCGCCGGACGCGAGCGGCCAGCCCAGGGCGGCCGCCGCCGCCCGGGCGCTCTCGGTCAGCACCTCGCGGTAGCGGCGG
Source organism: Candidatus Methylomirabilota bacterium (assembly GCA_035652475.1). GTDB lineage: Bacteria > Methylomirabilota > Methylomirabilia > Rokubacteriales > DASRDR01 > DASRDR01. The sequence continues at coordinate 4,037 of DASRDR010000173.1, forward strand.
TACGGGCCGGCCTCGACGCGGCGCTCCGCCCGCAGATACGCGTCGAGGATCGCCGCCCGCTCGAGCGGGACGCCCCTCGCCGGCCCCGCCGCCTGGAAGGCCCCGGCGATGCCGCTCTCCCAGTCGATCAGCGTCCCGTAGCAGTCGAAGGTCAGGACGTCGTACGGCCGCGCCGGGGCCTCGGCCATCAGGCCAGCCAGTCCCGGAGCGGGCGCACCTGGATCCCGGCCCTCTCGAGCCCCTCCCGGACCGCCCGCACGATCCGCTCGGCGCCCGGCGTGTCCCCGTGGCAGCAGATGGTCTGCACCGAGAGATCGATGTCGACGCCGTCGATCGTCCGCACCTTGCCCTCGGACGCCATCCGCACCGCCTGGGCCGCCGCGCGCTCGGGATCGGTGATGAGCGCGCCGGTCTTCCGGCGTGACACCAGGGTGCCGTCCACCTCGTACGCCCGGTCGGCGAAGCCCTCGGAGGCGACCCGGACGCCCATCTTCCGGCAGTGGGCGTCGTACTTCCCCGAGGCGAGCGTCATCAGGATGAGCCGGCCGCCCGAGTCCCGCGCCGCCTCCCCGATGCTCTCGGCGATCGCCTCCTGCTGCTCGGCCATGGTGTAGAGGATGCCGTGCGGCTTGACGTGCTGGAGCTCCGTCCCGGCGACCCGGCAGAACTCCCGCACCGCGCCCACCTGGTAGCAGACGTAGTCGCGCAGCTCGGCCGGGGTCACGTCCATCACCCGGCGCCCGAACCCCATGAGGTCGGGCAGCGAGGGATGGGCGCCGACGGCGACGCCGTGCCGGAGCGCCAGCGCGACCGTCTTCCGGATCACGTGCGGATCGCCGCCGTGGAAGCCGCAGGCGATGTTCGCCGACGTGATGTACGGCATGATCGCCTCGTCGGCCCCGAGCGTCCACCGCCCGTACGACTCGCCCATGTCGCAGTTGAGATCGATCATCTTGACCATCGTGTGACTCCTCCGGTCGGCGCGTCCTCAGGATTCCAGGGCGTGAGCGAGCCAACGGCGCTCGTCGGCCAGCGCCGCGTGCGCCTCCTCGAGTCCGACCTCCCGGAACCGCACGCGCTGGCCCGGGCGGGTCTGGCCGATGCGGCCGATGTCGACGCCGATCACCGTCGCGATCTTCGTGTACCCCCCGGTGGTCTGCCGGTCCACCAGCAGCACGATCGGCTGGCCCTCGCCGGGCACCTGGATGCCGCCGAGCGGGATCCCGTCCGAGACGATGTCGTGGCCGCGCGCGTGCGTGATCAGGGGTCCCTTCAGACGATACCCCATCCGGTCGGCCTGGGGGGTGACCTCGTACGCGGCCCCGAGGAACGCGGCGATCCCGTCGGCGGTGAAGCGATCGGCCTGCGGCCCGAGGATCACGCGGCACTCCACCTCGGCCGGGTAGGCGGGCCGCAGCGCCGGCGGGACCGTGCGGCCCGGCCAGCCGGCGGCGGCCGGCCGGCCGACCGGCAGGACGTCGCCCTTCTGGAGCGCCCGTCCCCCGAGGCCGCCCAGGCGTCCGCGGAGGTAGGTCGCCCGCGAGCCCAGGACCGGTGCCACGTCGAGGCCCCCCGCGACCGCCAGGTAGGCGCGGCACCCGGCGCGCGCCATCCGGAACGCCAGCACGTCCCCCGGCGCGACGGCGACGGCGGTCCAGGTCGGCAGGGGGTCGCCGTTCAGGGACGGTTCCATCTCGGCCCCGGTGACGGCGACGAGGGCCGGCTGGCGGACCTCGAGCCGCGGCCCGTTGAGCGTGCACTCGAGGCCGGCGGCGCCGTCCGGGTTCCCGACCAGCCGGTTGGCGACCACGAACGCCGCGCGGTCCATCGGCCCCGACGGCGGGATCCCGACCCGCTGGTACCCGAGCCGTCCCAGGTCCTGGACGGTGGTCAGGAGCCCGGGCTCGATGACCGCCAGCCCGCTCACCGCCCGCCCCACGCCGCGCGCGGCGGGACGCCGCCGGTCGAGTCGCCGGCCCGGCCGGCCAGCGCGGAGCGGGCGCGCGCCCACGGGGCGCCGGGTCGAGCCAGCGACGTGGCGGGACGGCGGCCCGCGGGTTCGGCCGCGGGACCGGCCCGCCGATCGGGCCCGGCGGCCCCGGGGCCTGAGAGGCGCCCGTCCCCCCTCACGCTGCGGGCTCGATGCGCGGGCGGTAGGTGCCCGCGGCCACCTGGTCGGCGATCGCCCGGAACTCGTCGGCGTCGATCGGCCGGAACCGGACGCGATCCCCGGCCCGCAGGAGGATCGGGTCCGGGGCGGCCGGATCGTAGAGCCGCAGCGGCGTCCGCCCCAGCACCCAGAACCCACCCGGGCTCTCCACCGAGTAGATCGAGGTCTGCGCGCCGCCGATCCCCACGCTCCCAGCCGGGGTGCGCGTGCGCGGGCGGTCCAGCCGCGGGATCGTGAGCCGGGCGGGTTGCCCGGCCATGTACGGGAGCCCGGGGGTGAAGCCGACGAAGTAGACGTAGTGCTCGGCGCCCGCGTGGAGGGCCACCACCTCGTCGGGCGCGAGGTCGAGCCGCCGCGCGACCTCGGCGAGGTCCGGGCCGTACTCGCCGCCGTAGGCGCACGGGAGCTCCACGCGCCGGCCCGGGGGCGGCGGCGCGTCCGCCGCGCGCGCCAGCAGCACCTCCAGCTCGTCGCGCAGCGCCGGCCACGGCAGGACCAGGGGGTCGTAGTGGACGAGGAGCGACCGGAACGTCGGCACGGTGTCCAGGAGCCCCGGCGGGCGACGGTCCAGGAGGAGCCGCTCGAGCGTGAGCACGCGCGCGTTCGCCTCGCGCGAGATCTCGTCGCCGAGCTCCACCGTCACCGCGGCGTCCCCGGCGGGCAGGAGCCGCGGCACCGCGTAGAGGCCCATCGGACGGGCGGCGGGCGCCTAGAGCGCCGCGAGCGCGTGGTCGGGCAGGTCCGAGACGAACATGTGCCCGGGCGCGTGCGTGATCACGAGGGGCGGGCGCGCCTCCAGCGCGACCGCCTGGGGCGTGACGCCGCACGCCCAGAAGACGGGCTCCTCGCCGGCGAGGATGGTCGGCGGCTCCCCCCAGTCGGGGCGGGTCACGTCGGCGATGCCGATCAGCCCGGGCGTCCCGACGTGGACCGGCGCGCCGTGGGCCATCGGGTAGCGGGCCGTCACGGTCACCGCGCGCGGCACCAGCGGGGCCGGGATCGGCCGCATCGAGACCACCATCGGCCCGCGGAAGATGCCGGCCGGCCGGCAGGCGATGTTGGTCCGGAACATCGGAACGATCCGGTTCTCCTCGATGTGCCGGAGCGGCACCCCCGACTGCGCGAGGGCCGACTCGAACGTGAACGAGCATCCGAGCAGGAAGGCGACGAAGTCGTCCCGCCACTCGCGCGTGATGTCGGTGACCTCGGCGGCGAGCCGGCCCTCCCGGTAGATCCGGTACTTCGGGATGTCGGTGCGGAGATCGGCGCCGGGGGCGACGCCGGCGGGCTCCGGGTTCCCGGGGTCGGTCACCTCGATGAGCGGGCACGGCCGCGGGTTGCGCTGGCAGAAGACGAGGAAGTCGTAGGCCTGCGCCCGCGGCAGGACGACCAGGTTGGCCTGCACGTGCCCGGGCGCGAGCCCCGCGGTGCCCCCGGTGTACCGGCCCTGCCGGATCGCCTGGCGGATCTCCTTCGGGGTCTTCCCGAGCTCCATGGGCGTCGCCTCCTCGTCGGGGCCATTATGGCGTAGCGGCCGGGGGCGCGGCAACGGCGCACCTCTCAGCCTCCGCCTCGAGCCCGCGACCAGTACGGTCTCGAGTGCCTCCGCCTCCGCCGGGCGCTCGCGGTCGCCGGCGTCGGGCTCCTCGACGAGCGGCACGCGGACCGCCCCGCGCCGGCGCTGCTATGATGGGCCCCCGGCGGCGGATCCCGGTGCCGCCAGGAGGTCGGACGCATGGCCGCGCTCGCCGCGTCGGAGGCCCGCTCCCCCGTGTCCCCGCTCCGGATCCGCCCCGCGACGCCCGACGACGCGGCCGCGATCTGCCGGATCTACAACCAGGGGATCCAGGACCGGATCGCGACGCTCGAGACGGAGGAGCGGACGGCGGCCGAGCGCGCGGAGTGGCTCGCCGCGCGCGGAGACCGCCACCCGGTGCTGGTCGCCGAGGCGGACGGCGCGGTGGTGGGCTGGGCGAGCCTGAACGTCTTCAACCCGCGCCGGGCGTACCAGCACGTGGCGGACCTCTCGCTCTACGTCGAGCGCGGCTGGCGCGGGCGCGGCGTCGGCCGCCAGCTGCTCGACGCGCTGGTCGCGCGCGCCCGGACCCTCGGCTACCACAAGCTCGTGCTGGCGGCGTTCCCGTTCAACGAGGCGGGACTCCGCGCCTACCGGCGGGCGGGCTTCCGCGAGGTGGGGATCTACCGCGAGCAGGGCCAGCTGGACGGCCGCTGGGTCGACACGATCGTGATGGAGAAGCTCCTCGACGGCCCGAACGCCCACTGAGAGGCGATGGCGCGATCGGCCTCGCCCCCGCACGCGCAGTCACGAGCGGGCCGCCCTTCCGCGGACGGGTCATGCGGGGCCAGCCCCCGCCGCTCCGCCGGGCCTCAACGCCGAGCCCCTCGATGACGGGGATCGAGCGCGTCCGACAGGGGCAATGGAGGTGCAGTCCGCCATGTCAGCAACCACGGACTCTCCGAATCGACTCGACCGGCTCAAGGATCTCCGGAGCGCCGGGCGGGCCGCGAACAAGGAGGTGCTGGCCATCATCACGATCGAGCATCCGGACGCCGTCCGAGCGATCGACCAGGTCGCCAGCACTCCGGGTGTCGACTTGGCGTTCATCGGCCCCGGCGACCTCGCCACGAGCCTCGGACGGCACGGAGAGCCCGATCACCCCGAGGTACAGGCGGCTATCGCGCAGGCGGAAGCCGGCATTCTGCGGAGCCGAGTGCTTCCGGGCGGGGTCGCCCGATCCGCAGAGCATGCCAACGGGATGATCGAGCGGGGCTACCGGGCCCTCGTACTGGGCTTCGATTGATCCTTGCTCCAGCGGGGAGCCGCCACGGTCTTGCACGGGCTCCGGCCCTAGGCGCGATCTTCCCCATCCGGCCGCACGGGGACGAGCGCCCCCCGGCGGCGCTCCCGCGCGAGCGGCCCCGGTGGGCGGGCCGGACCCGCCGGCCCGCCACCGGGAGAGGGCGTCAGAAGGGCAGGAGGTAGCCGGCGGCGTCGAAGGCCAGCGGCGCCGGGTCGCCGACCTGGCTCAGGTCGTCCCGGCGGGCGACCTCGGGCAGGAGGCTCTCCGAGACGTCCACCTCGGTGATCCGGAGCGTGTTCTTGATCCGCACCACCCGCGCGTCCTCCACCCGGTCCAGGCCCAGGCAGGA
>DASRDR010000174.1:0-4034 GCA_035652475.1 Candidatus Methylomirabilota bacterium
GCCTCGCCGCGCCGGTCGCGGTAGAACTCCGCGACGGCCTCGAGCACGCGTGGGAAGCCCGGCATCCCGTGCCGGTCCTGGGGAGGAAAGTAGGTGCCGCCGTAGAACGGGACGCCGTCGGGCGTGAGGAAGACCGTCATCGGCCAGCCGCCGTGCCCGGTCATCGCCTGCACGGCCTGCATGTAGATCGCGTCGACGTCGGGGCGCTCCTCACGGTCGACCTTGATGTTGACGAAGCGCTCGTTCATGAGCCGCGCGATCTCGTCGTCCTCGAACGACTCGCGCTCCATGACGTGGCACCAGTGACAGGCCGAGTAGCCGACCGAGAGGAGGACCGGCCGGTCGGTCTCCCGCGCCCGGGCGAACGCCTCCTCGCCCCAGGGATACCAGTCCACCGGGTTGTACTGGTGCTGGAGGAGGTAGGGGCTCGACTCGCCGGCCAGGCGGTTCGGCCGCCGGTCCGGCCGGGGCGCGTGGGCCATCAGCGCGCCGTCGCCGGCGTCCCCGCCGCCGTGGCGTGGAAGGGCAGCGCCGACACCTCGGCCGGCAGGCGGTCGTCCCCGACCCGAACGTCCACCCTGGTGCCGGGCGCCGCGTGCTCGTGGCGGACGACCCCGAACCCGAGGGCCCGGCCGACCGCGGGCGAGAGGACCGCGCTGGTGATCCGCCCGATCTCCCGCCCCTCCGCCACGATCGGCGCCCCGGCCGGCGGCACGCGGGCGCCCTCGAGCCGGATCCCGACCAGCCTCCGGTTGACGTGGCCCCGGTAGGTCACGCGCGCGACCACCTCCTGGCCGAGGTAGCAGCCCTTGCTGAGCGAGTAGGCGTCCTCCAGCGGCGCCTCCAGGAGGAGCATCCCCGGATCCACGTCGACCCCCGCCCGCACGACGCCGGCCTCGACCCGGAGGATCTCCCACGCCGCGCGGCCGACCGGCGTCGCGCCCGCCTGCCGCAGCCGGGCCCACGCCGGCGCCAGCCCCTGGGTGGGGATCCAGACGTCGTACTCCTCCGCCTCCCCGGTCTCGGCGCCGCCGACGACCCGCCACGGCATCCCGTCCCGCTCCACCAGCACGTGCTGGCGCGGCGCCAGTGCGGGCACGGCGATCCCGAGCGCGGTCTCGATCGTGCGGCGGGCGACCGGCCCGGCAACGGTCAGGAGGCCCCAGGCCGCGCTCACGTCCTCGAGCTCCACCCGCTCGGAGAAGAGGTAGTGGTCGAGGGTGGCGAGCACCGTGGCGACGCGCGCCCGCTCCGTCTCGAGCACCAGCCGGTCCGGCAGGCAGTGCACCGCGAGGAGGGCCGTCACCTTCCCGTGCACGTCGAGGAGGGCGCTCCGGCACCCCTGCCCCGGCACGAGCGCGCGGATGTCGTTCGAGAGCATCCCGTGGAGGAACGCCGCGCGGTCACTCCCGGTGGCCTCGAGCTTTCCCCGCTCGGAGCGATCGATCACGCCGACGCCTCCGCGCACGGCGGCGTGCTCCGCCGAGACGTCGCCGTAGCGGACGGGCACGGTCCACCCATCCACGTCGCGCAGCTCGGCGCCGAGGCGCTCATGCTCGGGGTGCAGGACGAGGGGCTCCACCACGGGATCCTCCGATCCCCTGCATTATACCGGGCGGCGCGACGACGGCCGGCCGCGAGCGGGACGGCTCGCCTATAATCGGCGCCGTGCCCCGGAGGGCCCGCGACCGGCTCGACGTCCGCCCCGATCCGCGCGTCCTTCGCCGCTTCCGCGCGACGCTCCTCCGCTGGTACGCGCGACACCGACGGGACCTGCCCTGGCGCCGGACGCGCGACCCGTACCGGGTCCTGGTCTCGGAGATAATGCTCCAGCAGACGCAGGTGGACCGGGTCGTCCCGAAGTTCCACGAGTTCCTGGCCCGCTACCCGACGCTGGAGGCGCTGGCGGCGGCCGAGGTCGCCGAGGTCAAGCGCGCATGGTACCCGCTCGGCTACAACATCCGTCCGGTCCACCTCCACGGGATCGCGCGGGAGACGGTCGCGCGGTACGGTGGCCGGCTGCCGGAGGACGAGCGAGCGCTCCGGGCGATGAAGGGGATCGGGCGGTACACGGCGGGCGCGGTGCGCGCCTTCGCGTACGGCGCCCGCGCGCCGATCCTCGACACGAACGTGCGGCGCGTCCTCGGCCGCGTCTTCCACGGAGCCGAGGGTCGACGGCTGCCGGCCTCGGCCATGTGGGCGCTCGCCGAGCGCATCCTCCCCCGGGCGCGCGTCTACGACTTCAACCAGGGCCTGATGGACTTCGGGGCGACGTGGTGCACCGCACGGACCCCGCGGTGTGCCCCCTGCCCTCTGCGGCGGATCTGTCGCGCCTATCCGTGGGACGGCGGCCGCACCCCCGGGGGCCGCCGCCCCCCCGGCGCGCCGGAGCCCGACCTCGCGGGCCGCCGACGGCCGAGCGCGCCGTCCCGCTGACCCGCTCCCCCCCGCGCCGACCCCGGGGCGCCGGAGCGGTTGACCCGCCCGCACCCGCGCCGGCCCCGGGCGCCGGAGCGGCTGACCCGCCCGGACCCGCGCTGACCGCCGTCGCCCCGCGTGCCCGCGCGTCGCCGCGCGGGCACGCGCGTATCGGTTCCCTCACGGCCCGGCGGGCCGCGAGCCCGCCGCAACCCGCGGCGCCCGCGCGTCGTCCACCGTCTCGGGTCGCCGGCCCGCCAATTGCTTCCCGGCGACGATCGACACCGCATCCCCGACGCTCGGTGGACCGGCGGTGCTGGAGCGGGAGGGCAACGATGGCGGACTGGCGACCGGCAGCGCGCGGACACCGGCTGCGGATGACGATCGAGGCGCTGCTCGCGATCGGGCTCGCGCTGGTGGTGGCGTCGGGACTCCCCGGCCGGCCGGGCGCGAACGATCGCTGGGGGTCACTGGTGGGGGCGGCCGACCGCGAGGCGTCCACCCCCCGAACCGCGGACCCGGACGCCGCCCGGCGCGCGCGGATCCGCTACCTCCTGGCGTTCCACGACGCGCAGGACGCCGCCGACCCCGAGCACGTCCTCGCGATCGCCGACCGCCTGGAGCGCGGCGGCGAGCCCGCTCTGGCCGCGCACGTGCGCCGGGCCGCCCGCGCGCTCTTCCGGGAGCTCGGCGCCGAGGTGGCGACGCCGCCGCCACCCGGCGGCGGTTGATCGGCCGCCGGCGGCGCGACGTCAGCCGCGCGTGAACTTCTGCAGGCTCCGGATCTCCCGGGGCGGGGTCTCGTGACGCCCCTTGGCCGTGTACGAGACCTCGGCCACGTACACGTCGCCGTGGGAGTCGATCGCCACGCCGTGGGGCGCGACGAACTCCCCGGGCGCCTCGCCGGCGAACCGCCCGCCGAAGCGCGCCAGGAGCGCCCCCTTGAGCGTGAGGACGCTCACCCGCGCGCCGATGTTCGGCACGGCGGCGTTGACCGCCAGGTGGCTGGGCAGCTCGCCCACGAACACTCGCCCGCCGTTCGCCCGGTCGACGTGGAGGCCGCACGGCCGGTGCAGGTTGTTCAGCTGGTACTGGTAGCGGCCGTGCGCGTCGAACACCTGGACGCGGTGGTTCTCCCGGTCGGCCACGTAGACCAGCCCCTCGGCGTCGGTGGCGATGTTGTGCGGGATGTTGAAGCACCCGGGATCGGTCCCCGGCTCGCCCCACGAGAACAGGAGGCGCCCCTTGGGGTCGTACTTGTGAACTCGCGAGTTGCCGTACCCGTCGGAGACGTAGATGTCGCCGCGGTGCGGGCAGAGGGCGACGTGGGTCGGCCGGTTGAACGGCCGGCCGCCGTGAGCCGGCGCCGGCCGGTCCGGGTCGCCGAGGGTCAGGAGCAGCTTGCCGTCGGGCGTGAACTGCCGGATGGTGTGGTTCCCGTCGTCGGTGAGCCACACCGAGTCGTCCGGCCCGATCGTGATCCCGTGGGCGCGGCTGGTCATGCCTTCGCCCCACGAGCGGAGGAACGCCCCGTGGCGGTCGAAGACGATGACCGGGTGGGCGCCGCGATTGTAGACGTACACGCGATCCGCGGAGTCGACGGCCACCGCGGTCGC
>DASRDR010000175.1:0-11866 GCA_035652475.1 Candidatus Methylomirabilota bacterium
TAGATCGCCGCGGTGAGCCCGGCCGGGCCGGAGCCCACGATCACGACGTTGCGCACCTCGCTCACCGCCCCATCCTCCGCCTACTAGGATGGTCCCGGGAACCGGCGGGATGCGCAACCCCCGACGACGTGGAACGGCCCCGGGGGGCGCGCGTCCGCCGGGGCCGCCTGGGTGCGAGCGAGCGGGGCGCTACTTCTTGGTGACGTTGGCCGCCTGCTTCCCCTTCGGGCCCTCCACCACGTCGAACTCGACGGCCTGGCCCTCGGCCAAGGTGCGGAACCCGGAGCCCTGGATGGCAGTGTAATGGACGAAGACGTCTTCCTTGCCAGGGCGCTCGATGAACCCGTACCCTTTGGCGTCGTTGAACCACTTCACGACTCCGGTTTCACGCATGGATCCCTTCCCTCCTGTGATGCGGGGGGCCGGCGGCCACGGAAACGCCACGAGAACGCACGACCCCTGCGGCTGGAGCGACCCCGATCGCTCACAGCCTCCCCCCCTGATTCGACGCAGAACACTAACGAAGCGCCGCCCGGAGCGTCAAGATGTTTTTCGGCGTGCGACGCGGCCGGCCTCCAGCGCCTGACGCACGTCGCCGAGGCCTTCCAGCACGTAATCCGGCGCCGGCGCCCCGGCCGGCACGGGGTTGCCTTCCGGATTCATCCAGCCGGCCCCCATCCCGGCGCCCTTCGCGCCAGCCACGTCGATGTCCAGCCGATCGCCGATGAACAGGCACTCCGAGGCCGACACGCCGAGCGCGGCGCGCGCCTCCTCGAAGATCACCGCCCGGGGCTTCCGCCAGCCCACCGCGTCCGACACGACCACCGTCTCGAACCGATCGAGGATCCCCGCCTCGGCGAGGATGCGCTGGACGGTCGGCGTGTAGTCGAAGTTCGAGACCACGCCCAGGCGGTATCGGCCCTTCAGCCAGTCCAGCAGCTCGACCTGGCCCGGCATCGGCTGCGCGACGCGGACCAGGCAGGCCATGTGCGCCGCCAGGAGCCGCTCGGTCAGCTCCGTCGGGACGCGGTCGACCTCCAGCCCGACCCGGCGGTAGAACAGCCGGAGCCGCTCCGGGGCGGGCACCTCCCGGTGGGTGTCCGCGCGGAGCCGATCGGCCTCCTGGTAGCTCCAGAGGAACGCCTCGGAAAACGCCTCGAGGTCGAGCGCGGGAAGCATGGCCGCCGCCACCCGGTGGAGCTCCGGCGCCGAGGATCGGATCTCACGCCCGCCCACCCGGGCGACCGGGAGCCGGCTCCGGTCCAGGCGGACCAGCGTGTCGAACATGTCGAAAAGGACCGTCGTGTACCGGCTCATGGAAGGCCCTCGGCCGCGCGGCCGGGCCCGAGGGCGGCCGCCGGGCGCACCGGACGGGTCAGCGCGTGCCGGGCGACCCGGCCGCCGTCGCCCGAGAGCGCGCGCGACCGCCTCCGCGCGCGCACCGCGCGGTCATCAGCGGCCGGCGGCGCCGGCGGCGGCCGCCCGCACGGCTCGGACGCCGGCCATCATCGCGGCCAGCTTGGCCCGGCTCTCCTCCACCGTCCGCGTCTTGAGGCCGCAGTCGGGATCGACCCAGATCCGATCGGCCGGGAGGACGGCCGTGCCGCGCCGGATCCGGGCCGCGACCTCGTCCGGCGACTCGGTGGCGTGGCTGTGCACGTCGAGCACCCCGAGGGACAGGTCCTTCGTGAACGGGTCTTTCTCGAACATGGCGAGCAGGTCGAGCGCGCTGTGCGAGATCGCCAGGTCGAGGTTCTCCACCGGCAGGTCCAGCAGGCCCGGGTAGATCGTCTCGAACGCGCCGAAGCAGGCGTGGACGATGTAGTAGGCCGGCAGGCCGTCGACCACCGTGTGCATGGCCTCGACCGCGAACCCGAGCTCCTCCGGCCGCACCGACAGGGCCGGCTCGTCGATCTGCACGATGCGCGCCCCCGCCTCGAGGAGCGCCTCCAGCTCCTTCCGCACCTCGCGGGCCAGCGCGAGGCACGCCGACCGGCGGTCCGGATAGTAGTCGTTGAAGGACCAGTCCATGATCGTGTACGGCCCGGTGAGCATGCCCTTCACCGGACGCCCGGTCAACGCCTGGGTCCACCGCCACCACTCCACGGTGATCGGCGCCTTCCAGCGGACCGGGCCCACGATGACCGGCTTGTGGTAGTAGCGGTTACCGTACGAGCGGACGAGCCCGCCGGAGGCGAACCCCTCCAGCGTCGCGGCGAAGTACGCGACCATGTCGCCCCGGTACTGCTCGCCGTCGACGAGGACGTCGAGATCGAGCTCCTCCTGCGTCCGCACCCAGAACTCCGTCGCCCGCCGCTCGAGCCGGTCCAGCTCGCCCCGCGTCAGCGCGTTCCGCGCCGCCTTCGCGCGCGCCTCGACCAGCTCCGGAGGCTTGGGGAAGCTCCCGACGGTCGACGTCGGCAGCAGCGGCAGATCCAGGCCCAGGTCGGCGAGCTTCCGGCGGCTCATGCGGTCCTCCCCGCCCGGTCCGTGTAGGCGCGGGCCAGGCGCACCAGCGTCTCGAGCTTCGCCCGGGCCCGCGCGCGGGGAAGGAACTCGAGCCCGCAGGACGGTCCCAGCGCGACCGGTCCCCGCACGTGCGGCAGCACGCGGTCCAGCACCCGGAACAGGGTCTCGGCCGTCTCGAGCTTCGTGTTCCGGCCGTCGACCGCCCCCAGCGCCAGCATCTTGGGCGCGCCGCCCTCGGCGATGCGGTCGGCCAGCTTGGGCCCGTAGGTGAGGTCGAGCCCCACGATGTCCACCGGCATCGTCATGAGCTCGTCCCACACCGGCAGCGCGTCCCCGAAGTAGGTGTAGAGCGCGAGGTGCGCCCGGCCTCGGACCGCGGCCAGCCGCGCCAGGCCGTCCCGCACGACGTCCGCGTCCTCGGGATGCCGGAGGAGCTCGGGCTCGTCCACCTGGATCAGCGCCACCCCGGCGTGCGCGAGGTCCGCGACCTCCTCCGCCAGCACGTCGGCGTAGGCGCGCGCGAGTTCCCGGCGGCTCCGGTAGCCCCCCTCCAGGATGGACCCGCAGGCGAGGGTGTACGGGCCGGTCAGGACCGGCTTCACCACCCGGTCGGTCGCGCTCCGCGCCACCTCCAGCTCACGACGGAGCACCGGCCGCAGCCGCCGGAGCGGCCCCGAAACGACCGGCTGGCGGAAGTAGAAGTTGGTGTCGAAGTAGCGCAGCAGCCCGTTGATCTGGACGTGCTCGCAGTGGCGGGCGAGGTGCGAGATCGGGTCGTACCACCGCACCTGCCCGTCGGTGACCACGTCGAGGCCGGCCGCCGCCTGCTCGCGGACGACCGCGATCGCGGTCTCGTCCTCCACCTCCCGCCACTCCGCCTCGGAGATCGCGCCCCGCTCGCGCTCCGCGTAGGCCCGGCGGTGACGCTGGGCCTCAAACGAATCCCCGATCCGGGGATACGAGCCGGCGCTGGCCAGGATCAGCTCCATCATGCCTCCCTCTCGCTCTCCGGAATCGGCTTCCGCGCGGCGTACCCCTCGTCGAGCCCATGCCAGAATCGGACCTGGCGCTCGCCGAGGCGCCAGCACAGGTTCACCTCGCGCCCGCCCACCCGCGCCAGGAAGTCCACGAGCCCGAGCTCCAGGTCCTTGGGCACCCCGCCCTCGGCCAGGATCTCCCCGAGTCGACGGCGGATCTCGCGCGTCGCCCGCTCCATCCCGGTCCGCCGGAGCCGCCACCACTCGGGAGGGACGCGCATGCCGCCGGCCAGCACAATTTGCCGCTGCGCCCCCTCCAGCTCGGCACGGAGTCGCCCCACCTCCTCGTGCGCGGACACCACGCGACGCATCAGCGCCTCGAGCCGCGGGATCAGGGCCTCGACCTCCCGGACCGTGAAGTAGCGCTTCGGCTGCTCGCCCATCTCAGGGGCGCCGCCGGGCCGGGCGGCCCGCACCGCCGGACCACCCCCGCGAAGCACCGCGACCGGCGGCGTGGGCGGTGCGCACGATCGGACCGGGCCGCGCCGCGGCGCGGGGCGTCGACGCGCCCCGGACCGCGGCGCCGGCGGGGCGCGGACGACGCGTGCTCACGGCACCCCGGCGGCGGCGATCGGCGCCCACCCGTCCAGAGACCAGGCGAGCAGCTCCACCGGGTGGTGGGCCCGGACGGGGAGCCCTCGCTCGGCGAGCCCCGTCCGCAGCTGGAGCAGACACCCCGGGTTGCCGCTCACCACGACCTGGGCGCCCGTCGCGGCGATCCGGTCCAGCTTCCGCGCGAGCAGACGCCCGGCGAGCTCGGGCTGGGTGAGGTTGTAGACGCCCGCCGAGCCGCAGCAGAGATCCGACTCCTCGAGCTCCACCACCCGGAGTCCGGGAATCGCGTCCAGGATCGCGCGCGGCGCCGCGCGGACGCGCTGCCCGTGCACCAGGTGACATGGCTCGTGGTACGTCACGGTCAGCGGGAGCGGCTGCCGCGGGCCCGGGAGGTGCTCGGCCAGGAGCTCGGTCACATCGCGGACCCGGCCGGCCAGCCGTGCCGCCGCGAGGTCCCCGGGCAGCAGGTGCGCGTAGTCGCGCATGGTCGCCCCGCACCCGGCCGCGTTCGTGACCACCCAGGCCGCCTCCCCGAGGGCCGCGACGGTGCGCCGGGCCCGGACCTCGGCCCCGGGCCGGTCGCCCCAGTGGGCGTGGAGCGCCCCGCAGCACCCCTGCCCCTCGGGGACGAGCACCCGGTATCCGGCGCGGGCGAGGAGCATCACGGTAGCCCGGTTCACCTCCGGGAAGAGCTCCGCCTGCACGCAGCCCGCGAGGAGCGCGACCGTCCCGCGACTCGCTCCCGCGGCGGGCGTGTCGGCGGGCAGGGGCCTCCGCTCGGCCTCGACCGCCGGCAGGAGGCGGTCGAGCGCGCCCAGGCGCGGGAGCCGCGCGAGGAGGCCGGTGGCCCGGGCGAGCCGCTGGAGCCCCGAGCGCCGGTAGAGGCGACCGAGCGAGAGCAGCATCGCCAGCCGGCGGCGATCGGCGAAGACGCCGAGCGCGGCCCGCCGGAACAGCCGGGCCGCGAGCGGCCGCCGCACCCGCCGCTCGATCTGCGCGCGCGTCTCCTCCAGCAGACGCCCGAACGGCACGCCCGCCGGGCAGGCCGTCTCGCAGGCGCGGCAGCCCAGGCACCGGTCCATGTGCAGGACGAAGTTGTCGGTGAGCCCGACGCGCCCCTCGGCCGCGGCCCGCATCAGGTACACGCGGCCGCGGGGGGAGTCCATCTCCTGCTCGAGCACCTGGTAGGTCGGGCACTGCGGGAGGCAGATCCCGCAGTGGAGGCAGTCGAGGATGCCCTCCCAGTCCGGCGGCCGGTCGGCGTCGAACGCGCCGAGCGGCCGCGCGACCACGGGCGCCGGCCCAGCCAGATCGCGCCCGGGCATTCAGAGCCCTCCCACGTAGCGCCCCGGGCTCAGGACGCCCCGCGGGTCGAGCTCGGCCTTCAGGCGCCGCATCGCGCCCAGCGCGGGGCCGGGGACCTCGCCCCAGACGTCCAGCCCCGCCTTGATCGCCGCCGGCGCATGCTCGACCACGCAGCTCCCGTCGAGGCGCGCGAGCCCGTCGCGGACCCGCGAGACCACGTCGGTCCAGGCGGGCACGGGCGAATCGCCCGCGAGCACGGTCGCGTGCAGGACGCCGTTGGCGAGCTCCCCGGTGGCCACGAGCCCCCCGGCCGGGGGGACGGCCGCCGCGACCGTCCGGAGCGCCTTGACCAGATCGGTGGGCCGGACGCCGATCCGGAGCGCCAGTGACGCCCGCTCGGCCGTCGCCGGTGGCCAGGTCACGTCGGCCACGGCGCGCCACCAGGCGACGGCGTCTGGGATCTCGATCGGCGCCGCGCCGGCCCGCGCGCACACCTCGGCGACCGTCGCGCCCTGCGCCGCGACGGCCTCCGGCACGCTGCCGATCGTCACTGCGAGCGCGGCGGCGGGCGGGGCCGGCTCGCCGAGCGCGCTGAGCGCGCCGGCCTCGAGGAGCTGGCACCGGCTCAGGACCACCGGCGTCTCCCGGACGGCCACCGCCGTCTCCAGCGCCGTCTCCGCGCTCGCGAACCCGAAGATCCAGCTCCGCTCCTCGGCCGGTCGCGGATGCAGCCGCAGGTGGGCCTCGAGGACGACGCCGAGCGTCCCGTGGGCGCCGACGTGGAGCTTCGGGACGTCGTACCCCGTGACGTTCTTCACGACGCGGCCGCCGGCCTTCACGAGGATGCCGTCGGCCCGCGCGACCGTCACCCCCAGGAGGAGATCGCGCATCGTGCCGTACCGCGCGCGATACGGCCCGGCCGCCCCGGTCGCGATCAGGCCTCCGATCGTCGACGCGGCCTCGCGCGCCGGATCCAGCGGCAGGAACTGCCCGAACGGCGCCAGCGCCCGGTTGAGCCCATCCAGGCGGGCGCCGGCCTCGACCGAGAGCGTCAGGTCCGCCGGTTCGTGGGCCAGCACCCGATCCAGCCGAGCCAGCGAGAGCACCAGGTCGAGCCGGGCGGGCCGGTTCCCCCACCCGAGGCGCGCGCCGCCGCCCGCCGGCGTCACCGCGAGCCCCGCCTCGGCCGCGACCGCGAGGACCCGCCCGGCGGCCTCGACCGTCGCCGGGACGGCGACGAACCGGGGCGCGACGCCGTCCACCGCGAACGCCGCGGCCGCGTCCCCGGCGAGCAGCGCGCCGCGGCTGCCGACCGCCCCCTCGAGGGCGCCGGCCAGCGCCGTCTCCGTCACACCCACATCCCCGCCGGGACCGGCTTTCCCGCCGCCGGGACCGGCGCGCACGGGTGCTCGCCGGATGGGAGCACCTTCCCCGGGTTCATGAGGCCGCGCGGGTCGAACACCCGGCGGACCGCGCGCATCACCTCGAGGTCCTCGGGGCCGAACAGCAGCGCCAGCTTCTCGGCCTTGTCCAGCCCCACGCCGTGCTCGCCGGTCACGGTGCCGCCCAGCGCGATGCACGCGTGCAGGATCTCCTCGTTCGCCTCCAGGGCGCGCTCGAACTCGCCCGGCACGCGCTCGTCGTAGCAGATCATCGGGTGGAGGTTCCCGTCGCCGGCATGGAACACGTTGGCCACCACGACGCCGTACCGGCCGGCGATGGCCTGGATCTGTGCCATGACGGTCGGCAGCTTGGATCGCGGCACCACGGCGTCCTGGAGCACGTAGTTGTGGGTGACGCGGCCGACCGCGCCGGCGGCCTCCTTGCGCCCCTTCCAGAGCAGCCCCCGCTCGGCGTCGTCCCGGGCCGCCCGGAGCGTGAGCGCGCCGCTGTCCCGGCAGATGCGCTCGACCGCCTGGACCTGGACGGCGACCTCCGCCGCCGGGCCGTCGAGCTCGATCAGCAGCACCGCCTTCGCCTCGGTCGGGTACCCGGCGTGGACGCCGGCCTCCACCGCGCGGATGATCGGCTCGTCCATCGCCTCGAGCGCGGCGGGCACGATCCCGGCGGCGATGATGGCCGAGACCCCCGCCGACGCGGCCTCGATGGAGTCGAAGGTCGCCAGGACGGTCCGCACCGCCTCCGGGGCCCGGGTGAGCTTGACGACGACCCGCGTCACGATGCCGAGGGTGCCCTCCGAGCCCACCACGACGCCGGTGAGGTCGTAGCCGGGCGTCTCCGGCCCCGGCCCGCCCAGCCGGAGCACCTCGCCGGTCCCGGTCACGACGTCGAGCCCCAGGACGTGGTGGGCGACGTTGCCGTACTTCAGGGCGTGGGGGCCGCCGGCGTTGGTCGCGGCGTTCCCGCCGATCGACGACACCATCTGGCTCGACGGGTCGGGGGCGAAGAAGAGCCCGCGCGCCTCGACGGCCCGGGTCAGGGCCAAGTTGATCACGCCGGGCTCGACCACCGCGTACCGGTTCACGGGGTCGATCTCGAGGATCCGCCGCATGCGGTTGACGCCCACCATCACGCCCCCGCCCGGGGCGGTCGCGCCGCCGATCAGGCCGGTCCCGGAGCCGCGGGGGATGATCGGGACGCCGGCGGCCAGGCATCGCCGCACGACCGCGACCACCTCGTCCGCGCTGCGCGGGAGCACCACGACGTCCGGCGCCCCCTTGTAGTAGACGAGCATGTCGCACTCGTAGACGAGACACTGGTCGGGCGCGGTGACCAGCCCGTCGGGGCCGACGATCTCGCGGAGCGCATCCAGCAGGTGGCGGTCCATGCCTCTCCCGACCGCGCGCGCCGGCGGGCTCCCGTCCCGGCGAGCCCCCGGCGCCCGCCGCGCTACGGCGTGGGCGCGGCGAGCCGCGCGTTCAGCGGATCGTCCAGGTGTCGCCCGAGACCAGGAGCTTCGCGATGTCCCCCGCGCCGCGGTCCGACACGGCCCGCTGCTCCTGCTCCAGCAGCAGGTCCTCGTAGACCGGCGCCTCGGTCTCCGCCAGGACGCCGATGGGCACCGGGAACTCCGGGGACGGCAGGCTCGCGAGCACCAGCGCGGCGGCCGCGTCGTGCTCGTCGTGCGTCCACAGCCGCTCGGCCGGGATCTCGGCCGCCCGGACCACCCGCGCCCGGACCCCGTCCAGCACGAGGCCCTTCCGGTCGTCGGCCGGCCCGAACAGGAGCGGCTTGCCGTGCTCGAGCCGCAGCTCGTGCTGGATCTTCGATTCCCGGTCGTAGAGGAGGTTCCAGGCCAGGTCGTTGTAGATGTTGCAGTTCTGCAGGATCTCGACGAACGCGGCGCCCCGGTGAGCGGCGGCCCGCTTGAGGGTCTCCTCCATGTGGGCGATGTTCCGGTCGACTGTCCGCGCCACGAAGGTCGCGCCGACCCCCAGCGCGAACGCGCAGGGGTTCACCGGCCGGTCCGCCGAGCCGAGCGGCGTCGACTTGGTCACCTTGCCGAGCTCGCTGGTCGGCGAGTACTGGCCCTTGGTGAGCCCGTAGATCCGGTTGTTGAACAGGAGGATCGTCAGGTTCACGTTCCGCCGCAGGACGTGCAGCATGTGGTTGCCGCCGATCGACAGCCCGTCGCCGTCACCGGTGACCACGAACACCTTCAGGTCCGGGCGCGCCAGGCGGAGCCCGGTCGCGATCGCCGGGGCGCGACCGTGGATCGTGTGGAACCCGTAGGTGTTCATGTAGTACGGGAAGCGGCTCGAGCAGCCGATCCCCGAGACGAAGACGATCTGCTCGCGCGGGATGCCGAGGTCCGGCATCATCTTCTGCACGGCCGAGAGGATCGCGTAGTCCCCGCAGCCCGGGCACCACCGGACGTCCTGGTCCGACTCGAAGTCCTTCTTGGTGTAGCGCCGCGCCTGGGGCGCGTTCGTGCCGGTGCTCATCGCTTGTCCTCGACCATCTGGTGGATCGCCTCCAGGACGTCCTGCGTCGTCAGCGGCACCCCGCGGACGCGGTTGAACCCGACGGCATCGACCAGGTACTCGGCTCGCAGCACGCGGACCAGCTGGCCGCTGTTGATCTCGGGCACCAGCACCCGCCGGTACTGGTGGAGGATCTGCCCGAGGTCCGGCGGCAGCGGGTTGAGGTGCCGCAGGTGGAGGCTCGCCACCACCAGGCCGGACGCCTGGGCATCCTCCACCGCCGCGGTGACCGTCCCGTAGGTCCCGCCCCAGCCCACCACCAGGAGGTCGCCGGCCGCCGGCCCGTTGATCGTCGTCGGCGGGATCTCCTGCGCGACCCGGCGGACCTTCTCGGCCCGGAGCCGGACCATGAGGTCGTGGTTGTCGGGGTCGTAGGAGACGTTGCCGGTGATGTGCTGCTTCTCCAGCCCGCCGATCCGGTGCTCGAGCCCCGGCGTGCCGGGCCGGACCCAGGGCCGGGCCAGCGTCGCCTCCTCGCGGGCGTATGGGTGGAACCCCTCGGGATCCGTGCGGAAGCGCACGTCGATGTCGGGGAGCTTGGCCGGGTCCGGGATGAGCCAGGGCTCGGCGCCGTTCGCGAGGTACCCGTCCGAGAGCACGATCACCGGCACCATGTACCGGACCGCGATCCGGATCGCCTCGTACGCGATGAAGAAGCAGTCCCCGGGGGTGGCGGGCGCCAGCACCACGACCGGGCACTCGCTGTTGCGGCCGTAGAGCGCCTGGAGGAGATCCCCCTGCTCGGTCTTGGTCGGCAGCCCCGTCGAGGGTCCGCCCCGCTGGATGTCGAAGACCACGATCGGCAGTTCGGCCATGACGGCCAGCGCGATGCCCTCGGACTTGAGCGCCAGGCCCGGACCGCTGGTCCCGCAGATCCCGATCGCGCCGCCGAACGCCGCCCCGATGACGGCGCCGACCGCCGCGATCTCGTCCTCGGCCTGGAACGTCCGGACGTGGAACCGCTTGTGCTGGGAGAGCTCGTGGAGGATGTCGCTGGCCGGCGTGATGGGATAGGCGCCGTAGACGACCGGCAGCGCGGTCCGCTGGGCGGCGGCCAGGATCCCCCAGGCCAGGGCCCGGTTCCCGGTCATGCTGCGGTACACGCCCGGCGGCATCTCGGCCGGCTCGACGCCGTAGCACTCCGCGAAGATCTCGGCGGTCTCCCCGAAGTGGTAGCCCGCCTTCAGCGCGCGCGTGTTCGCCTCCGCGACGTCGGCGCTCTTCGTGAACCGCTTCTTGATCCAGTCGAGCGTCGGCTCGATCGGCCGCGTGTAGATCCACGACACCAGGCCGAGCGCGAAGAAGTTCTTGCAGCGGTCCTTCTCCCGCGCGTTGAGCGGCAGCCCCGCCAGCGCATCGACGGTCAGGCGCGTGATGTCGATCTTGTGCAGGCGGTACCGCTCCCCCAGCGCCGAATCGTCCAGCGGGTTGGTCGCGTACCCGGCCCGGTCCAGGTTCTTCTTCTCGAAGGCGCTCGTGTTCAGGATGAGGAGCCCGCCCTCCTTCAGGTCGGGCAGGTGCACCTTGAGGGCGGCCGGGTTCATCGCGACCAGGCAATCCAGCCGGTCGCCGGGGGTGTAGACCCGGCGGCTCCCGAACTGGAGCTGGAAGCTGGAGACGCCGAAGAGCGTGCCGGCCGGGGCGCGGATCTCGGCCGGGAAGTTCGGCAGGGTGGCGATGTCGTTCCCGGCCCAGGCCGCCTCGGTGGTGAACTGCTCCCCGGTGAGCTGCATCCCGTCGCCGGAGTCACCCGCGAAGCGCACGACGGCGCGGTCGAGGATGCGCCTCGGCTTGGCAGGGGTCGGCACGGTCGCGGTCGTCTCGCTCATGAACCCTCGTCTCCTCGCGTCTGGCGAAACCAGGGACGAGCCGGCGGGCGGTCGGCGGGGACCCCACTGGGCGGCGTCGCCCGCACGCGGGCACACTCGTTCATGCTACCGAAAGCGCCGGGGGGCCGCAAGGATATCCGCCACTTGGGTCGCGTCGTCGAGCGTGCCGCCCGACGCGCCCACCGCGGCCTGGCCGGGCCTGCGGCGATCCCGGCGGCCCCGGGCGTGGCCGGACCGACCCGCCGGCCGCCCGGCGATCGCCCCGGCGCCGCCGTCCTCGACCGAGTCGTCGGCGCGCCTGAGGAGATCGACGAAGCGAGCGACCGTGGGAGAGAGGCGACGTCCCCGGCGATGGATGATCGCGATGGGCCGCACGAGTCCCTCGATGGCGAGCGGCATCGCGGCCAGCATGCCGATCCCGACCTCCTTCGCGACCGCCGGCCGGGGCAGGATGCTCACCCCGGCGGCGATGACGATCGCCTGCTTGATCGTCTCGATGTTGTCGAACGCCATCACCACCTCGACCTTCACCCCCGCCTGCTTGAGCACGCGGTCGATCGCCTTCCGGATCGCCAGGTCGGGATCGAAGGCCACGAACCGCTCGCCCTGCAGGTCCGCCGCCGTCGCGACCCGGCGGCGGGCGAGCCGGTGCCCGGGGTGGCACACGAGCACCATCGGCTCCTCCCGCAGCGGGAGGACCGTCAGCGCCCGGTTCACCGGGGGGTAC